>DATIMM010000188.1:0-17713 GCA_035475295.1 Bryobacteraceae bacterium | reverse complement strand
AACGGCGCTTCCAACAAGTCGAACTATACAGGACAGACGGTTGGAATTAACGGAAACGGCGACGCCGGAAGTCAAAGCCCTTTAAACAACGCATTCTCCTACAACGGCCTTCCCGGCAACACGCTGGATATCGTGGCCGATGGCGCGCACGTATCCGATCCGGGCTGCAACTGCGACACTCCGGTAAATCCGAACTCGGATTTTCTTCAGGAGTTCCGAGTCCTGACCTCGAATTTCAATGCTGAAGAGCAGAAAGGCCCGATGGTGATCACATCGATCACAAAGGCGGGCGGATCGCAGTTCCACGGCGGCGCGTTCTTCGATGCCCGAAATTATGTTCTAAACTCGAACGACGCCTACTTCAACGCGACTGGAGCCAAAAAGCCGGCCGATACCTACTATTATCCGGGCGGATTCGTTGGAGGTCCGGTCATAATCCCCGGCACGAACTTCAACAAGAATCGCGATAAGCTGTTTTTCTTCACGGGCTACGAATACTTCTTTCAGACACTGGACACGGGCCTGCTGACGGCCACGGTTCCCACGGCTGGCGAGTTGACGGGCAATTTCTGCCCGTCAGAGGTCGCCAAGCAAGGCGCCATAAACGCCGCGGGCAAAGCCCCGCAACCTGTCTATTTTAATGGCAGTTCGACCCTCTGCCAAATGCCCGGGAACCTGATCGACCCCAATATGCAGGCTCTGATGAAGCTTTATCCGGCCGCAAATGCCAACCCGAACGCTACAGGCGGTTTCAACTACGTGCAATCGGAGATCTTCAACCAGAACAACATGCAGTGGACCACGCGTGTCGACTACAACATCAGCGACAACACAAAACTGTTCGTCCGCTACAACATGCAGCGTGAAACACAGCCATTCCCGGTTGGCCTCTGGTGGCGTCAGTCCGACCAGGTCCCCTATCCTACCTCCGTGGAAGGTAAGAACCGGTCCGACTCCGTTACCGGAACGCTCACCCACGTATTCAGCCCCACTATGACGAACGAGGCTGTTTTCGCGTACACCTTCGTTGGCTTCCCCAACGTCTTTGCCGACCCGGCTAAGGTCAATCCTCAAAAGGCCGGATTTAACGAGGCTCTCCTGTTCAAGAATCCTGCAACGTCGTTCCAGATTCCGTCCTTCGGCGGGAACGGTGGAGCTGGTGAAGCTGCTCTGATATTCAACCCGGGCGGATTCGAGGCGGGCGGCGCATCAGCGGGACTGTACGCAAACAAGTACATGCCCAGCGTCAGCGATACACTCACCAAGGTCTGGCGCACACACACATTCAAGACTGGATTCTTCTACGAATGGATTCGCAACGCTCAGCCGGCGAGCAACAATAGCAACGGATACATGCAATTTGTACCCACTTCGAATACCAGCTTCACAACCGGCAATGCATATGCGGACATGCTCGAAGGCAATATGTCCAGCTTCGCCCAGCAGAACTTCAACCGGATCAACGATATTTCCTATAACACCTACGAAGGCTTCATCCAGGATTCATGGAAGGTCACTGAGAAATTGACGATTGAAGCCGGTCTTCGCATGACGCACTTTGACCCCTGGATAGACCGCTTGGGCTATGGATACTCAGTCTTCATTCCCTCCCAGTACAGCTCCGCTAATAACGGAGCCTGCACCAGCGCTCCCACATTCTGCGGATTTCAATGGCACGGTCGCGATCCCTCCGTCCCGGTAGGTGGCTTCCCAAGCAGAACGCTCTTCTGGCAACCCCGCTTCGGGGCGGCCTACAATCTGTTCGGCCAAGGCAAGACAGTACTGCGTGGCGGATGGGGCAGGTTCTACTATCACTCCGGTCAGTTCACGTCGGGTTTGGATACGGCTGCCGGGTCGGCTGGAATCACGCTAACTCCGCAGAGTATCGGTGACAAACCGCTTCTGGCCAGTCAACTCGGCTCTCTGAACGCCCAAGCCCAGCCGTCCGCCCCGGGCGCTGTTGATAGCCGCGACAATAAGCAGCCTTATACAGACAGCTATAGCGTGACTCTTTCTCAGAAGCTGCCATGGTCCAGCCTGATGGAGGTGTCTTACATCGGGAACAACAGCCATGACCTGCAGAACAGCGCAGGATACGGCAGCAACCTCAACCTGGTGCCTGTGGGAGCCATGTTCAGCGCAGCAAACCCGGCGCTTGCCGACCCCAATAAGTTCCGTCATTATGCCGGCTACGGGGACATTAACCTGGCGACAAATAATTTATACGCCAACTACAATGCACTACAGGTGAGTTGGGCTCACCAGGCCTCCATGGCAACCATACAGTTCAACTACACCTTTGGAAAAGCAATGGGAATTGTTTCGCCAAATGGAGCGCTTCTTGGTTCTGCCCAAGCTACACTTGACCCCTTCAATCTCGCCAACAACTACGGCCCGCAGCAGGGTGACCGTAGGCACATATTCAATGCCGTCTACTCCGTCAACCTGCCCAGTCCCATACACAACAACAAGTTTGCGGCGGGCGTTGTGAATGGCTGGCAGATCTCCGGCGTCACTCAACTCCAGAGCGGCGCGAACCTCACCTACAACAGCGGCGGAGACAACTTCAACTTGCAGTTGAACGGCGCGATTCTTCCGGGCACCCAGAACGTCGTAAACCCGGACGGCAGCAAAGGAATTGCGATCTCTAACCAATCACTGCTGGGCACAAACGCCATCCAACTCAATCCGATAGTGACGTGCAATCCGACTGCGAACCTGGGGCCGCATCAGTACATCAACGGGAACTGCTTCAGCGTACCGACTACTGTCGGACAGAACGGCCCCACTTTATTGCCGGCGATTTATGGACCGGCATTTATCAACTCTGATCTGGGGCTCTTCAAGAACTTCCAGATCAAGGAATCGATGAAGCTGCAGTTCCGCATTCAGGCCTATAACTTCCTGAATCATCCGAACTGGTCTTTCCCGAACAACAATAACCTGACGCTGCAATACAAACAGGCATCCCCCGGCAGTTCCACCATCGCGCAAACGAACTCAAACTTCGGCATTACCCAGTTCAAGCAGGGCCAGCGCATCGTCGAGCTTCAAGTGAAGTTCTACTTCTAAAACGAAGCAGATTCATTACAAACGGGCCCGGGGGCGAATATGCTCTTGGGCCCGTAATTTTTCAGGCTGCCTGTCCCGTCTGTAATATAATCATGCAACCATCGATGTACCGTGTTGTTGCACTGCTACTTTGCGGTAGCTGCGTTTACGCGCAGGCTTCCCGGCCGCCTCAAGAAATACTCAAAGAAGCCGTTACCGCGCAGCAAGCGGGCAATCTGGACCAGGCGATTCAGGATTACCGGCTCCTGCTGGCGAAGTACCCCAACATCGCCGAAATCCGGTCCAACCTGGGCGCGGCGTTAGCTGCACAAGGACAGTACAGCGAGGCCGTCCATGAGTACACACGTGCCCTTGCCATCAAGGACAATCCTCAGGTCCGGTTGAATCTGGGTCTCGCTTACTATAAGACCGGCGATCTTCCGTCCGCTGTCGCAGCTCTCAAGAAAGTCCACGCACAAACGCCAACTAATCTCCAGGTGGTTACGGTTCTGGCTGATTGTTACCTGAGGCTTGGGCAGAACAAAGAGGTGATCTCTCTTCTCAACCCGGTCCAGGATAACGGTTCCGGCAATCGCGCGTTCGACTACCTTTTGGGAACGGCGCTCGTTCGGGATGGTCAGACAGCGAAAGGCCAGGTCGTAATCGATAGGATTCTCAAGAACGGCGAATCCGCCGAGGCCCGACTCCTGATGGGCACGACGAAATATATGGTCGGAGATTTCGCGGGAGCCCGGACCGATATGGCAAAAGCCATCGAACTGAATCCGAAGTTGCCGGACGTCTACGCCTACTATGGGCTGGCTTTGCTGTCGACCGGTGATCAGGCAGGTGCCCGGAAAGCCTTTGAGCGTGAACTGACAGCGGACCCCAACAACTTCGATGCGAATTTGCGCATCGGTGTAATTCTCCGTCAGGACGAAGACAACGATGCGGCGCTGAAGTATCTCCGTCATGCACTGCAGATCCGGCCCGGCGATCCAGGCGTCCGATATCAAATCGCCTCGATCGAAGTTGCGCAAGGTCAACTGGAGAAGGCCCGGCAGGATCTGGAATCGCTGGTGGCGAGTTCGCCCGATTTCGTCGAAGCGCACGTTTCCCTGGCGACGGTCTACTTCCGTGAAAAGAAAAAAGTTGAAGGAGAGCGGGAGCGCCAGATTGTTGCAAAGCTCAACGCCAAGCGCCGCCAGGTGAATGAAATAGCCGCCAAGGCCCAGTAATGATCGGCGCGTCCGTCCTTTGCTTTCTGGTCTCGGCTGCGTTGGTCAGCGGTGCAACCGCCGATGCGGTAAATCATTCCTCAGGAATCTCTCCGCGTGCAGTCCGGCAATGCGCGACCTGCCATCCGTCCGAAGCAAAACCCCACCCGGCAACTTCCATGGCTCACGCGATGGAACTGGCCGCCGAGTGCTCGATCCTGAAAGCCCATCCTGTTTTGACGTTTCAGCAGGGGCGCTACTCTTATCGCATCGAGCGTAAGGGAAACCAAAGCATATACACTGTCACGGACAAGCAGCAGACCTTCACGGCTCCGATCGGGTGGGCATTCGGGCTAGGCGTGGCGGGCCAGACGTATGTGTTCGAGAAAGACGGCGAGCTTTATCAGAGCCGCGTCAGCTACTACGCTGAAACCGGCGGTCTCGATCTGACGATGGGCGCCGCAAATGCGAAGCCGACGAATATCATTGAAGCTGCTGGAAAGCTGATGGACGCGGATGAAAAGCTTCCCTGCTTCAATTGTCATGCGACAAACGCTAAGGCAGGTAAACGCCTGACCCTGGAAACTCTTACGCCGGGCGTCCAGTGCGAGCGCTGTCACGGCCCGACGGAAGCTCACGTGGAAGCTATCAAACATGGAGATGCCGGAATGGCTCGAATGAAAGACCTGCGCGCCTTCAGCGCCGAGGAGACCTCCAACTTCTGCGGCCAGTGCCATCGCACGTGGGCCGATATAGCTGGCCAGGGCACGCTCGGTATCGCCAACATACGTTTTCAACCTTACCGCCTGACGAACAGCAAATGCTATGACGCAGACGACGCTCGCATTAGCTGCGTCGCGTGCCATAATCCGCATGACGAGATAGACAGGACAGACACGCATTACGATGGACGGTGTTTGGCTTGCCATGGCGGAGGGAAGGTTTCCGCGAAATCCTGCAAAGTGGCGGCGAGCAATTGTGTTTCCTGTCACATGCCTAAGCTGGACCTGCCGGGAGCACACCACAAGTTCACAGATCACCAAATTCGGATCGTGAGGGTCAATGAACCATACCCTAATTAGTGCCCTGGCTTTGGTGCTATTTGTATGGGCGCTGCCGGCGCAGGGGCAAGATCCGGCGGCGTTTGCCGAGCGCGCGATGCAATTGCAGCAAGCGGGCGACTACGCCGGAGCGGCGGATGCTTGGGGCAGTGTGGTGAAGTTGCAGCCCGACTCGGTTGCCGCTCACGTAAATCTCGGCGTCGTTCTCGTCAATCTCGGCCGGTATGATGCCGCCATCGCTGAATATGATGCCGCAGATAAACTGCTTCCCGGCGATCCCCGCATCGCGCTCAACACAGCTCTTGCTTACGAAAAGAGCGGCCGCATCGAAGAAGCGCAGAAGCGTTATGCGGCGCTGCACAACTCCAACCCGCACGACAATCGAGTGACGATGCTGCTGGCGAATTGCCGTCTGTCGACAGGAAATAATGGCGGAGTGATTGAACTGCTGCAACCCCTGGCTGCACAAAACACCGACGATCTGGCCATCTCCTACATGCTCGGTATGGCGCTCCTGCGGGAGGGACGTGTAACGGAAGGCCAGGTATTGCTTGATCGCATTCTGAGCCGTGGCGATACAGCCGAAGCTCGGTTTCTTCTAGGTACCCGCATGTTCGAATCCGGCGATTATCCAGCCGCCGTGAAGCAACTGGCCAGCGCGATTGAGCGGAATGGCAAGCTTCCGGAGTTACAGTCCCTCTACGGCCGGGCTCTGTTGAACACGGGCGATCCCGACGGCGCGTTGGCCGCTTTCCGAAACGAACTGGCGGGCAACCCCAACGACTTCAGCGCAAATTTGGGGATAGGGCAGATCCTCACGGTGCGCCGCGATTTTGCGAACGGAACGGAAGCACTGCGCCGGGCGCTGCTCGTGCGGCCACAATCTACTGAAGCCCAACTCGCGCTTGCTGACTGTCTCAGCGCGGCTGGTCGATGGCGTGATGCTCTTGCTCCTGCGAAGACAGCCGTGGAGGCGCGCCCCCAGTCGAGCGAGGCACATCGAACACTGGCAGCGATTTATGCCGGGCTGCACGAGTCCGAAGCGGCCGCGCGCGAACTTCATCTCGCCGAGAAGCTGACTTCTCCCACCGCCTCCGACCCTGGACCTGGTCTGAACGAGCCAGCTCCTGATTTCGACTTGCCGGACAGCATCACGCAGAAGAATGTCCGCCTCAGCAGCTTTCGGAGCAAGAGCCCGGTCGTGCTCGTCTTCGGCAGTTACACGTGTCCCAACTTCCGGTCTTCGGCCGAGGCCATCAAAACTCTTCAGCATCGATTCGGTAGGGAGGTTCCTTTTTTGCTGGTTTACATTCGCGAGGCGCACTCGACCGCTCAATGGCAGAGCACACGAAATGAACGTCAGAACGTAACCCTGTCTGCGGCCAAAAACATGGAAGAAAAGACGGCAAACGCAACCATGTGCAGCCGAAAACTGCACCTGCCCTTCCCCGCCGTCGTGGACGGAATGGATGGAGCTGCGGAGAAGGCATATAATGCTTGGCCGAGCCGTGTTTTCGTAGTTGGAAAAGATGGGCGTATCCTATACAGTTCGCGTTTGACGGAGCTCGATTTCAAAGTTCAGGATATGGAATCCGCATTACGGCGGGCCAGTGCCGCGCAGATGGTGTCGAACAGGTAAGGGACTGAATGCAATTCACCAGAAGAGACCTATTGTGGCTGACTGCCGGATGCGGAGCCTCTCGCCTGTTCGGACAATCGCCGTCAAGTTCGAACGCCAGCGAACCGCTATTTGCGAAGATGTCGCCCTCGGCCAGCGGTATTGAATGGGTGCACGAGAATGCCATGTCACCCGCCCGGTATCTTCCGGAAACGCTCGGGCCGGGATGCGCCTTTCTCGACTTCGATAACGACGGTTGGATGGACATTTATCTGGTGAATAGCGGCCCTTGCGACTTCTGGAAACCCGCGAAGCCCATTCGCAACGCGCTTTACAAGAACAATCGTGACGGCACTTTCACGGACGTGACCGAGAAAGCGGGCGTATGCGGCGGCACGTTCGGAATGGGAGTGGCGGTAGGCGATTTTGATAACGATGGCTGGCCCGACATTCTGGTCACTGCCTATGGAAAGTGCATTCTCTACAAGAACAACCACGACGGCACATTCACGGACGTAACCGAAAAAGCAGGCGTGGCAACGCCGGGCTGGACCACCAGCGCGGTGTGGTTCGATTATGACAACGACGGCCATCTCGACCTGTTCCTCTGCAGCTTCGTCGATTACTCCGGCACTCACAAGTTCGAGTGCGGCGATAACAAGATCGGGCGTCACTACTACTGCATTCCACGCGTTTTCAAAGGCACGTCCAGCTTTCTGTATCACAACAACGGAGACGGCACTTTCACGGAGGTATCCAAAGGCACCGATATCGCGAAATCCATCGGCAAAGGGTTGGGCGTTGTCGCAACCGATATCAACAACGACGGACGCATGGATCTGTTCGTCGCGAACGACACGGTGCAGAATTATCTCTACGCGAATCGAGGGCCGGGCCCGAATGGCACATGGAAGTGGGAGGAGATCGCGTTACAGGCGGGCGTTGCGTTTAGCGAAAACGGGCAGCCGCGATCCGGTATGGGCGTGGATGCGGCGGACCTGAATAATGACGGCTGGCAGGATTTATTCGTCGCCAACGTCGATCAGGAGATGTTCTCCGTTTACCGCAACAACAAGGACGAAAGCTTTCAGGACGTGGCCCATGTCCAGAGTGTTGCTCAAGCAACGCGCCTTTTGAGTGGATGGGGTTTGAAGTACTTCGACTACGATAACGACGGAGCCGTCGACCTTTTTCTTGCCAACGGGCATCCGGACGACATGATCGACGCCTACTCGCTGCAGGTGAAATATAAGGAACTGCTGTTGCTGTTTCATCAGGGCGAGGATGGCAAGCTGCACAACGTGAGCAATGAAGCGGGCCCCGTATTTCGCGAGCCTTTTGCCGCGCGCGGGCTAGCTGTAGGCGACTACAACAATGACGGAGCTCTGGATGTGCTTGTCGCGAATAATGGGGGGGCGCCCGTACTCCTGAAGAACAATGCCGCCAAGGGGAACAACTGGTTAGGCCTGAAACTGGAGGGCGTCCACTGCAACCGCGACGCGATCGGGGCAAAAATTTTTTGGACCGCCGCGGGTAAACGGCGCTTTCGTCTGAAGAACAGCGGCGGAAGCTATCTCTCGTCTCACGATCCCCGGGAAGTGCTTGGGATTGGCCAAGCGTCGAAAATGGATGAGCTGGAGATTCACTGGCCCGCGCCCAGCAAGCAGGTGGACAAGATCACAGGCTTACCGCTAAACCGGTATGTCCGAATCGTGGAAGGAAAAGGAATCGTCTAGTTCTCGGCGGTCGGCTTTCGCATCCTGGCGAGTCTGACCCGCGCGCTGTCCAGTTTCTTTTGCACTTTGGCGATCTGATCCGGCTCCATGTCGCCCGGCGCGCTCGAATTCCAGTTCTTTAACGAAGCCTGCCATTGATCGATGGCCTCCTTCAGCTTGCCTTCCTTCGAGTAAACGTCGCCCAAGTGGTCATGTACCGTCGGATCAGTAGACATCGTCTGCAGAGCGCGTTTCAGCTCATCTTCCGCTTCGGTCAGGCGATTCTGGCGGTAATAGACCCAGCCCAGACTATCGAGAAACGCTCCGTTATTCGGCTCCAGGTTCACCGCTCGCTTCAGCAGGTCCTGTGCCTCGCTGAGCTTCGTATTCTGGTCGGCCAGCATATAGCCCAGGTAGTTCAACGCCGAGGTGTTGTTCGGATCTAAACTCAACACTTCGCGGAAGGCGCTCTCCGCCGGTTCAAACTTCTTCTGACGCTCATACATGGTTCCGCGCAGAAACAGCACCGTCGTCCGCTCATCCTTGCTGTGCGACAGCTTATCGGCGGCATCTATCGCTTTGGCCATTTCGGGAAAGTTTTTGCCCTTCTCGTAAATTTCCGCCATGGCGATATAAATCTCGCGGTCGTCTTTTCCGTTCAACAATCCTTTCAGTTGAGCGATAGCCGCATCGTACTTGCCCTCGTCCGCCAGCAACTCAGCCGTTACTTCATGAATGGTGCGGTCGCCTGGGTACTTTTTGTTGGCCGTGTCACTCTCCTGCTGCGCCTTCGCGAACTGTTTACCCAAACGGTACGTATCGATGATCTGCGCCTCGGCCCGCGATGCGAGATTGGGATCCAGGTCTGCAATCTGCCGAAAGGCACCGGCAGCCTGATCGTATTGCTGCCCGTTACGATAGAGCAGACCGAGTTGCTCCAACATTCGCGCCCGTGCCTGAACCTGGTTCGGGTTGTAGGTTCGGCGCGAGCTCGCGTCCAGAATACCCTTCAGCGTGGTGATGGCTTCCGCCTGCTTTCCCTCGTCCTGCAGAATCAAAACGTCGTTATAGCGAACTTCCAGGTTTTGCGGGTCAAGGGCCTTGGCCTTGTCATTCGCCTGACGGGCCAAGTCGAACTTCTTTTGATCCCGGTAGATCTGCGAAAGACCCAGGTAAGGCTGCGCGTCTTCGGGGTTGGCCTTCGCTAATTCTTTATACGTGGCGATAGCATCGTCCAGTTGTCCGGCGAGTGCCTGATCTTGCGCCAGCGCCGCCTTCAACTCCATCCGGCTTGGATCAAGCGCCAAGGCCTTCTTGTAGGTATCAGCCGCGAGCGAGTACTCATGCAACTGCTCGTAGTTGTTAGCCAGCACCACGAGTGAGCGCGGCGACGGGTTGCTCTTGGCGGCCTTCTCCAACAGGGCCGATGCCGCCTTCGGATCGCCACGGTCGGTATATACGCTGGCCAGGCCAGTGATGGCATCCTCGTTGTCGGGATCGGCTTCCATCGCCCTTTTGAACGCACTCTCCGCATCCACCGAATTCTCAAGCAGCTTGTCCAGGCGGCCCATCATGACCAGGCTTTCGGCGTCCTTCGGATCTTTGTCCGTGACGAACTTATACTGTTCGATAGCCCGCTTGATCATCGCCTCGTCGATATGGTTCGTCTGCGAATCGCCTATCTGCTGCGTGTAGATGTGAGCCAGCACGCGGTGGGCATTCAGATCGTCGGGATTGTTTTTGAGAGCTTCCTGCGCCTGCTGGACTGCTTCCCGTAACCTGCCTGACAATCGGTACAGTTCCGCAATATCCTCCACCAGAAACGACGCATTCGGGTCCTCCTGCAATGCGAGCTTGTAGTTGTCAATCGCGTCGTTTATATACTCAGCATGGTTGCCGTTAGCACCCCCCGCGCCCGCCATCTCCTCGTAAAGATGACCCAGCGCATAGTGATAATAAGCGGCCGCCTTTGGTGTATTGCTCTCCTTGGCAGTGGCTGGCAGGCTGGCACGCGCGCCCTTCGCCCCCTCGGGAGGAGTTTGTCCCAAAGCGGCTTCCTGCACTGCAGGCATGGCCGAAGCTGCCGTTAGCGCTACGCCGAGAAAACAAAAGGAGCGTAGTGTTCTGAGGTAAAAATCAGGCATGGAACCGCTTAAAGATGACAAAGAGGACTCTTGAGAGCCAGTATAGCTCCGGTATTCAAGATGCGTCCGCTATCGTTGGAGTTTCCCACTTCCGGGGAGGAGCCCATCTCGCCGGCAGGAAATCGCAGTCTGTAACATTTCAGCGACAAAAATGTAATCAGCCTTTCTTACAGCTGGTACATCATGGGACAAAAGGTGGCACAATGCCTGCTCATTTTCACCATGTTCCTGGGCGTCTCCGTGTGCATGTTCCCGGCGTAAAGGGCAGCACCGGTAATGCTCAGGTTGTAGAGCGAAGTCTTTCTAACCTAAAGGGCGTTTCCAGGGTAGAGACCCGGACACTGACCGGCAGCGTAGTTGTTCACTACGATGCGGCGGCACTCGACGCTAGTGCTCTTTTCGCTGCGCTCAACGTGAGAGCAGACTTTTCACAGGCGTCGGCCCTTCATCCCGCAGGTTTCTCACCCGCCCGATCCAACCAGATCGCGGCCAAAGCGGTCAAGGTGGTGGCCGGTTACGCACTGGAAAAAGCTCTCGAGCGCGGAATTCCGCTGTTGCTGGGAGCCCTTCTGTAAGCTGCGCCAGAGACTTGGCTACTCAGCGCTGCCCAACATCGGCCTGATGGCATTGAGGCTCGCCAGTATAGCCGACCCATTGCTGATAAGGGCCGATATGTTGGGCGTGATCAGGCCTGGGGGAATGGCGAGCAGCAGCGCAAACGTATTCAGACTGGCGATAAGGGCATAGTTCTGGCGAACTGTTCTCATCGCGTTTCGGGACACTTCCACCGCAGCCACCAGCTTCCATAAACTGTCTTCCATCAGGACCACGTCCGCAGTTTCCCGCGCCACATCGGCGCCATGCTTCATGGCGATGCCGATATCGGCGTGGGCCAAGGCAGGTGAATCGTTAATGCCGTCGCCCACCATTCCCACGACGCGTCCCTTCTTTTGCAGATTTCGCACCAGCTCTGCCTTGTAGGCGGGAAGGGTCTCCGCATAGCATCTGGAAATCCCCAATTGCCCGGATACCGCCTGTGCCGTGCATTCGTTATCTCCGGTGATCATGATGACGTCTTTGATCCCGAGATTCCGAAGCGTTTGCACGACCGCCCGACTTTCGCGCCGGATCTGGTCCGCGTAGGGAATCAGGCCTTTTAAAACCCCATCGACGGCGAACAGCAGCGTGGACCATCCTTTGCGCGCTGCTTCGGAGCTATTCCGAAGCGCAGTTTCGGTCGAGATGTTGTTCTTCGAAAAGAAACGCTCGTTGCCGATATGCACGTAATACCCGTTGATTCGGGCCTCCACGCCCAGACCGATCTCAAAGTGGCTGTCGTTTCTCTCGGGAATCTGGATTCCCTCCGCCTCGGCTTTTGCAACCAGCGCCCGCGACACGGGATGCTTCAGGCGCGCTTCGGCCGCGGCTGCCAAGGCAAGTATTTCTCGCTCGGGGAATGAACGCTCATCATAAGAGATCACGCCCTTCACCTCCGGAGCGCCATGCGTCAGGGTCCCCGTTTTGTCGAATACCAGGGTATCCACGCTCGCCAGTTTTTCCATGTGAGCGCCACTCTTGATCAGAATGCCCTGCCGGGCCGCCTGGGTCATTGCGGCCAGCACAGCCGTAGGCGCCGCCACGCGGATGCCCGTACCGTAATCAATGATCAGCATCGACAACAGACGATCAAGATTCCGTGTCGCGGCATACAGTCCTCCGCTTAACAGCAGCGCCGGAGCAACCAAGCGGTCCCCAAACCGTTCCGCATAGTTTTGAATGCGGGTTTCTCCGGTCGGCGCAGACTCGATCAAATGCACAATCTGCGCCGCCGTGGTTTCGGAACCCACGCGAGTGGCCCGCACCCTTAGCTTTCCATCCCGCAAAACTGTCGATGCGAAAACGTCCTGGCCGGAGCCTCGTTCCACAGGCAGAGATTCGCCAGTGACCGTCTTTTGGTCCACCGTTGCCATGCCTCGAACCACCACGCCATCGACGGGGATCAGTTCTCCCGGATAGACGATCACCGTCTCGCCTACACGGACGCTGCTCGCAGCCACACGAACCACTTTCCGGTTCCGCAACACCCAGGCCTTACTGGCCTGGAACTCCAACAGCTCTTTGAGAACGCGTCTGGACTTGCCCGCCGTCCGGTCACGTATCCAATCCCCAAGGCTGATCATCCAGGTGATGAACGCCGCTGTAAACAGCTGTCCCCGTCCCAACGAGACCACAATCGATACCGTATCCAGAGAGTCGACGTTCAGCCGCTTCTCATCTCGCAATACCTCCCAGGCCCGCGTTACCGACGACAAGGAAGAGATACAAACCAGAGGCAGGATCACGGGCGCCAAGCCGGGAGAAAGCAGCGAGCTCAACACCGCGATGGAGGAAATCGCGAAGTTATTGACCGTGGAAACAGTCTGGGAGATCCCTTCCCACACTTGCTTGGCCGCCTCTGCCAACGATTGCACCGGGGGAGCTTCCGTTGCGCCTGGGACTAGCGATAACGGAAGGAGCGCGAGAGTGGTCAGCAGGCTGTCCAGAACGCCGTGCTGGTCGGCATCGTAGTAGATCACTACAGTGGAGATCCATGGATTCACCCGGAATGACTGAACGCCCAGTTCCCCGGCGATGGCCCCGTCTGCCCAACTCCGAAGGCCTTCCCAGTTCTTAATATCGGGTATGCGCAAGCGCACCCGCCCGGGGACTTGATGAACAACTTCGAATTCCATGATGTAACGGACCGTCGGGAAGGACTATGCCAGGCTCTGCTCGTCCGATGCGGCCAAAGGCTGATGAAGGGCAATGAATGAGTTGAAAGAAAAGAGTCCGAGAGTCACCCAGAGCGGCGTAGACACCTCCGCACCCACGTAAAGCGCACTGTAGACAGCGAGCACTCCGGGCACCAGCACCTTCAAGTCCAGGTTGTTATCTGTGGCGCGTTTGATAGCCAGATTCAGCTGTTCGGTAGCATTGACCACCGCACGCGCCAACTCTGAATGGGCTGCCAGAAATTCAGCTTCCTGTTCTATCTTTTTCTCCAGATCTCCCACCCCTGTTACATCCGGAGCAGCCAGATCGAACAGCCCGGACGAGTGGCCCTGATCCGACAGCTCCTTTCGAAAGCCTCGCGGGTGAGCGACGTTGCGGCGATAGTGGATAATGACGCTTCCTGTCGTGGGATGGACTTCCACCTGCCCTATTCCCGGAGCGGAGGCAAGCGCTTGTTTGATTTCGTTCAACAAACGAGGGTTCTGCCTTCCGGAAGGAACCTTGATCCGCACACGCCCCGGGACGTGATGGACCACTTTAGCGTAGGCTGCCATGATGGTCTTGTGTAGTGGAAACTGACGTCCAATCTACGCCGGTTGAGAGGCCTCCCCGGAACTGGATGTGGGCGCCTGCGACGTTTGTGGCTGATTTTGCTCCGAGCGCACCTCAGCGACAATGTCCTGCAATTGTTCGCTGGCTTCGGCCACGGTCTCTTTCGTTCGCTCCGCGACAGAATAACCAGCACGAACGGCCCCTTTCACCAGGGGACGGATACCGTTTCCCAGGCGCGGCAGCAAGTCAGGAACAAGCATGGCCGCTACGCCGAGCAACATTCCCGGGATGAGTTCGACTTCGAGGAGCGCTGCTCCAATTCCCACAGCCGCAACGGTGGCCAACTTCGAGGTCATGGCGTTTGATTCTTCGGTGGTGTGCGGAACGGGAAGGAGGGCAGTGCTGGGGGGCGCTGGTTCTGAATGTGCGGCGGGCTGGTTGGTTTTAGGCATAACAGCTGATCTCTTAACTCCAATGGCTCCAACTACTTTTTAGAGGACCCATATATCACTATTGTGACAAATGGATCACTCCTTCAGTATCGAGAAAACTGCCGGTTCCACAATGGGAAATCGACGCATGGAGTGGAGTCCCGGTGCTGTGGTCGGAGCGGAGGCCGCCGCTGAACAAAACTCGCCGCTGGTGATTATAGTGGGGCCGACGGGCTCCGGAAAAAGCAGCCTCGGCATGACCTTAGCGGAACGGTTCAGCGGCGAGATTGTCAACTGTGACTCGGTTCAGGTCTACTGCGGCTTGGACATTGGTTCGGCGAAAGTTCCGGCGGGGAAGCGGCGAGGCATCCCTCACCATCTGTTGGATATCGCCAGCCCTCAAGAAAACGTTACGGCCGGCAGCTACGCCCGTCTCGCCCGGAAAGCGCTCGAAGACATCAAACGCAGGGGTCGCCTTCCAATCGTGGTAGGCGGAACGGGCCTTTACCTTCGCGCCCTGCTGGACGGGCTTTCTCCCGCTCCCCAACGAGATGAACCGCTCCGCACCCGTCTCCAGGTCATTGCGGAAAGGCGCCCGGGATACCTTCACCGCCTGCTGGAAAAACACGACCGGGAGGCAGCCGGGCGTATTCATCCCAATGATCGCCAGAAGCTGATCCGCGCGGTGGAACTCATGGTGTTGGCTGGCCAGCCGGCTAGCGCCACGCAAAACATTCCCCGAAATGGCCTGCGCGGCTTCCGCATGCTGAAATTTGCGCTCTCACCGGATAGGGCATTGCTTCGCGACCAGTTGAACGCCCGCGCTGCCAGCATGTTCGAGTGCGGACTCGTTGACGAAACAAGAAAGCTTCTGGAGCAAGGGGCCCCTGCCGGAAGCAAGGCCCTCCAGTCCCTCGGGTACCGGCAGGCCTTGGGCGTCTTGTCCGGGATCATGGACCTCGACGAGGCCGTACGTGAATGCCAGACAAAAACGCGCCAGTACGCTAAACGCCAGATGACTTGGTTTCGCCGGGAGGAACGGGCCCAGTGGCTCCATGGATTTGGGACTGAGCGGCGCATAGAGGAGGCTGCTGTGCAAACGACAGAACGCTTCCTCGCCGCACCGTAGTACGACAAGTACTTTTGCTTGTTAGGATGAGAACGTGCCGCCGCACCGCGCCCTTACTCCTTTTCTGCTCTTCTTTTCGCTGGCTTTCTCCGCCCGGCCCGCAACGGTTCTGGTCCTTCAGTTTCACAACAACTCTCAATATTCGGATCTCAACTGGGTAGGCGAGAGTATCGCTGAGACCTTAATGAGCGAGTTCGGTACGACCGACCAGATCGTCATCAGCCGCGCGTCGCGCACTGAGGGGCTCCGGAAGCTGTCCCTGCGTTCTGATGCTGATTTCACAAAGGCAACTTTGCTGAAGCTGGGACAATCCGTGGACGCCGACTATATCTGTTTTGGAAGCTACGGCATCAATCTTCCCGCTGGGGTTTCCGATCTCAAGAACAGTTCGATCCAAATCAGCGCGGAGTTTCTCGACCTCAGAAAAATGCACAGCGGCCCGGCGTTCGCCGAAGCTGGAAAATTGACTGAATTGTCCCGGTTAGAGGAGCATCTTGCCTGGGAGTCGCTCAATTACGTGAACCCGAGCGGCAATTTGAAGCTCGACGAGTTCCTGAAGCCACAAAAGCTAATTCGCCTGGATGCGGAAGAAAGCTATATTCGCGGGCTTATGTCCAATAATCCGGACCAGCAGCAGAAGTGGTTCACGCAGGCGATTCTGATTGAGCCGCACTTCACCGGCGCCGCGTTCGAACTCGGGAAGCTGGAGCTCGACCGGAAAAAGTACACTCAGGCGATTCAGTGGTTTGATCACATTTCGCCCGACGACCCGGCCTACACCGAGGCGCGCTTCAAGATGGGCATCAGCGCCTACAGCATGGGAGACTACAGCACGGCTGCCAATTACTTCCGGGACGTATTGAAAGCCGTTCCCCTCAGCGAGGTATATAACAACCTGGGCGCTTCCGAATTTCAACTGAACCAGCCAGCCGCACTCGAGGAGTTTCGCCACGCACTGGAAGGCAACGGCACGGACACGACATATCTTTTTAATGCGGCGGCGGCCCTCATCAAGAACAACAAACTCGCCGAGGCATCCCAGCGGCTTCATACCTTGCTGGACCGCAATCCGAATGATAAGGAGGCCCGGGCTCTTCTGCCTCGCGCGGAGAATGCGGGATCGTCCGCAGGAGCACCAAAGCCTCTTCCTCCACTGCGGCTGAAGAACAGCTTCAATATGACGGCTTTCCGCCAGTTGAAGGCCATGCTGCAAGCCAAGGGCGGAACAGAATAAAGGGCTGCGCAGCTTCCGCCGGTTGGAATTGTTTTTAGAGAATCTTTGCTTTGGGAACGCCACTACGTTCCCGAGGCCTCATGACGTTTGCCCCCAGATTTACCTCCTTCCTGCTAACGCCTCTTCTTGGTTTCGGTCCGCTGTTTGCCCAGTCGCCCATCAATGAAACTCTCCAACTCCGGGTCACCGGGAGCGACGGCGCACAGATTGCTCCCAATTCGCACTCGGATAAGGGATTTTCTGTCGAAGTAACCGACGGGACGGGCGCTCGCGTCTCCGATGCGGCCGTCGTCTTCCGTCTACCGGATTCGTCATCCACCGGAACCTTTGCAGACGGGTCTCACTCCGCTGTCGCGTACACGGACGGAAGCGGGATAGCTCATGTCTCGGGCATTCAGTGGAGTTCCACGCCTGGGCCGGTGGCTATCCGCATCACGGCAACACGTGGAACCGCGCATGCTGGCACGTTGTTTGAAGAGAATTTAACTGCAGCATCCACGGACGTTTCCGCTCCTGCCGCGAGGCCGCCCGTAGCATTCGCGGTGGCCGCGCCTCCTTTAGCCGCCCCAGGAGTCGAAGCGCCGAAAGTCCAGATATTGAGTGACATCGAACCCTCCTCACGAGCCGCCAGATCATCGATTGCTCCCGTCTTACAAGGGAGTGGCACGGGACCAGCGGTCTCCATCACGAGCGATCCGGGCAGCGAGGGCGGCCATTTCAGCAAAAAGAAGTGGCTAATTATCGCTGGAATTGCAGCGGCTGCAGGAGCCGGTGCATTCCTCGCAACCC
>DATIMM010000187.1:0-12613 GCA_035475295.1 Bryobacteraceae bacterium | reverse complement strand
CATCCCACTCCAACGGATTCTGCTGCGCCCACTCCGCTTCGGCCCGGTCACACTGGTGCAGCACGCGCAGATAAAACCAATGCGCCTGCGCGGTCTGCACCACCAACTCATAAGCGGTCGCCACCTGTGGAGCATAATCGTGCAGCCAGTCGGCCAGGAGCAGATCGTAATCCTCCTGCCGCTCGCCGGACAGAATCAGCGTGCGCGAGGTACACCCATGCGTCCGCGCATTTTGCGACGACCGCTGCTTGCCTTCGGGCGTCCGCGGCCCGGTAGACTGGCCCGCCGGATCAGCCGGCAGCAGGATATGCGAGAACAACGGCTCGGCGTCTTCAGGCTTTTCGGGCATCTCGCCCGCAAGTCTCCCAACCCGGCCCTCGCCCCAGCCGCCCCAAACCCGCCTAACTCAAACAAACCAAAGACTCACAATTTCCTATCGCCCGCCGTGACCGCCCCCTCCGCCCACCGGCAACCCAACGACACTTCGTTTCGCAAAACGCCCGCTTTCCGCCCCGGGGCCGCGCCTCAGAACACTCCTATCAACAGAACCCGCACTTTCTTCGTCCTCCGCCTAAAGGAATCCGGCCTTCAACCGATGAGAATAAGGAACCGCTCTATCATGAGGAATCGCCCAACAGCGCATGTTGTCTAAAAAACTGGCCGCCATCACCGTAGCCCCCCTGTCTCTCGGCATGGCTGCGCTCGTCCTGTGTGTCACCGCAAGAGCCGTCACTGCTCCCGCGCCCACCCTCATCGGCATCTTGCAAGCCGAGCTGAACCGCGAATTCACCGGCCTCAAAGCCAAAGCCGATCCCGCTCCCTACTACATGGCCTATGAAGTTACCGACCAGGAGACCGGGACCGCCACTGCCTCTCTCGGCGCCATCACCCTGAGTCAACGCTCCCGTGCCCGTGTGGTCGACACCACCATCCGCGTCGGCTCGCCTCAGTTCGACAACTATCATTCCTTCCGGGGCGATACGGGCCGGTTTACCGCGGCCACGCTGCTCAGCCTTGACGACAATCCCGACCAGATCCGCCAAACCCTGTGGGCCGAATCGAACCGCGTCTACAAACTGGCGGCCCAGCGCTTTCTCCAGCTCAAGACCAACCAGCAGCTCCTTGTCGATGAAAAGGATGTTGCTCCCGATTTCTCGCCGGCAACGCCCGAAACCTACGCCCAATTGCCCGAATCCTATGCCTACGGCCTGAATGACTGGTCCCAGAAGCTGCGCGGCTGGTCCTCCGAATTCAATAAGCACCCCGGTATCCTCGATTCCGCCGTCAACTTCCAGGCCAAGCACGAAGTCCGCACCTTCGTGAACACCGAAGGAACCGCCATTCAACGCGGCGACAACCTGTTCCGCCTCGAAATCATGGCCTCCACGCTCGCCGCCGACGGCATGCCCCTTCAACTGCTCACCACCATGGAGGCGTCCGACCCCGCCCACCTTCCCGCTGCCGGCCTCGTGGACGCCAAAGTCCGGGACCTGGCCGGAAAAATGGACGCTCTCCTGAACGCTCCGCCCGCCGAGCCGATCGTCTGCCCCGCCATCCTCTCCGGACGCGCCTCCGCCGTCTTCTTCCATGAGATCTTCGGCCACCGCATCGAAGGCCATCGCCAGAAGGACGAAGCCGAAGGACAAACCTTTACGAAGATGATCGGCCAGAAAGTCTTGCCGGACTTCATCAGCGTCAACTTCGATCCCACCCGCCGCACCTACAACGGCAGCGACCTGATCGGCTACTACGAGTACGACGACGAGGGTGTCAAGGCCCGTCCCGTTGCCGTCGTCCAGAACGGCATCCTCAAGACCTTTCTTCTATCTCGCTCCCCCGTGGGCCAATTCAAGAACTCCAACGGCCACGGCCGCCGCCAGCCCGGCTTCGAAGCGGAATCCCGTCAGTCCAATCTCATCGTCGAATCCTCCCGGCAGGTCTCCGACGCGGACCTCCGCCAGCAGCTCATCGCCGAGGCGAAGCGGCAGGGGAAGCCCTACGGCTTATATTTTGAGGAAGTCTCCAGCGGCTACACCACCACGCGGCGCGAGGGCTTGCAGGCCTTCACCGTCGTTCCCCTCATCGTGTACCGTGTGTACGCGGACGGCCGCCCTGACGAACTCATCCGTGGCGTCGATATCGTCGGAACGCCCCTCGCCAGCTTCCAGAAGATCCTTGCCACCTCCGATCACTCCGAAGTATTTAATGGTTACTGCGGCGCCGAATCCGGCAGCGTGCCCGTCTCCGCCGTCTCTCCCGCGATACTCGTCTCCGAGATCGAGATACAGAAGAAGCAGAACGCGCAACAGCGGCAGCCTCTGCTGCCTCGCCCGGAGGTGAACTAAATGCCGCGGAACCTAACGTCCATCCCGCTCTTACTGCTGCTGCTCTCGGCCATCGCTCCGCAAACGCCGCTGGCTGCGGACCTTCCCGCCGCCGTGCGCCAGGATGTGCAGCTCCGCGCCATGATCGACGAGCTCGCCCGGTCGAAGACTCTCAGCCTGAACGATCTCGACAAGCCCTACTTCATCAGCTACAGCAGTAATGATGCGGAAATGTCGGATATCCGCGGCAGTCTCGGCGGCCTCATGGCCTCGTCGCGCGTCCACGTCCGCCAGCCTGTCGTTCACGTCCGGGTCGGTAACTATTCTTTCGATAACACCGATTCCGTCTTTGCGTCGCCGGCCCGCCTCGGTCCCTTGCCTCTCGATGACAACTACGGCGTTCTCCGCACCGCTCTCTGGTTCACCACCGACGGCCTGTATAAAGCGGCTACGGGCGAAATCGCCGCCAAACGAAATACCCTGCGTGAAATCGCCGGCCCCGATCAGACTCCCGACTTCGCCCCCGCCCAGCCCAACGTGGTGATCCAGCCCGCCGCCCGGCTGCAGATGGACGACAAGCGCTGGGAAACGATCGTCCGCAACCTTTCCGCCCGCTTCGTTAACCATCCCGGCGTCGTTTCTTCCAGCGTTCGCATGCGCGGCATCTCCTCCACTCTCCGCTTCGTCAACACCGAAGGAACCATTGTTCGGGTGCCGCAGGAACTCACCAGCCTCGATATAACTGCCGCCGGCATCGCCGCGGACGGAGCCCGCGTCTGGAACCACCGGCTCATTACCGTTCTCCACCCATCTGAGCTTCCCGGCGAAAACGAGCTGCGGAAGAATGTGGATTCTGTTGCCAGGGAAACCGAAGCTCTCGTGAACGCGCCTCTCGCCGACGACTACAACGGGCCCGTGTTGTTTGAAGGCCAGGCCGCCGCCGCTTTAATGGCCGAAGTGCTCACCGATGCCACGCGCCTGCGCCGAACCCCCGTCGCGCCTTCGGACCTGCGAAGCCGCGTCGAAGCTATCGATGGCGTCTGGTCCTCGCGCATGGGATCGAAAGTGACCCCCGATTGGCTGACCATCGTCGATGATCCCAGCCAAAAGTCCTTCGGCGGTCAGGTTTTAGCCGGGCAATACGATGTCGACGAGGAAGGTGTTCTCGCTCAGCGGGTTACTCTGGTGGATAAGGGAACATTGAAGTCTTTCCTTCTAACCCGTCAGCCCGTGCGCACATTCAACGCCTCCAACGGCCATGCGCGCCTGCCGGGAGCCTGGGGAGCCGAAATGCCCGTGTTTGGCAACCTGTTTATTCAGGCCAATCAAACCGTCCCCGACTCGCAAATGAAGTCTAAACTGATCGAAAAGGTGAAAACCGCCGGCCTGAAATACGGTATCCTCATCCGCCGCCTCGATTTTCCGTCCACTGCCAACGTCGAGGAGCTCCAGGAAATGATGACCCAGCTCCAGAAGAGCGGCACCAGCCGGAGCGTAAGCGCCCCGATACTGGCGTATCGTGTCTATCCCGACGGCCGGGAGGAGTTGGTTCGCGGCCTCCGGTTCCGCGAATTCAGCGCAAAAGACCTGCGCGATGTTGAAGCCGCATCCGATCGTCCCTACGTCTTAAACTACGTGAACAACGGCAGCCCTTTTAATTGGATACACGCGAGCTCGGATGCAACTACGTCTGCCGTCATCTGCCCCTCGCTTCTGTTTCCCAGCGTCGATCTCGCGCGTGTGGAAGGGCAGGGAAGCAAGCCCCCGCTGGTTCCCGCTCCCGCGCTCTTAGCCCGGCAGCATTAGTAGTAGATGAGAATTCTCAGCCGCGCCATCTTTCGTGAAGTCCTGGTCAGTGCAAGTCTCGGAACCTTGCTGTTCGTCTTTGTTCTCTTTCTGCGCACCATCGAAAGACTCTCCGTTCTCCTCGTCCGCACCTCGGCTTCTCCCGCCGTCGTTGCGGAGCTCTTTCTGTATGCGCTGCCCTCCACCATTCCCTTCGCGCTGCCCTTGGGCGTCCTGGTCGGAATTCTCATCGGCTTAAGCCGCATGTCCGCCGACAGCGAAATCACCGCCATCCGGGCCTCGGGAATCTCCAGCGTCTCGGTTGCCCGCCCGGTTCTGCTCTTCGCCTTTTTGGCCATGATCGTCACGGCGCTTTCGTCGTTGTGGCTGACCCCGCTTTCCCTTCACCTGGAATCCAACATCGCCCGCACCCTCGCCGCCGCACAACTTACCGGCAACATCGAATCCCGCATCTTCGACGAGGATTTCCCGAACACCATCCTTTATGTAGGTGATGTCTACACGATCGGTAAACAGGTGATCTGGCAGAAGGTCTTCATGGCCGACGTGACGCCCCCCGACGAACTGAAGCAGCAGGGAAAAGATCGCGGCGAGGGACCGCGCATTCTCGTCGCCCAGCAAACCATCCCGCACCCCGACCCCAAGCACAACCGCATCATTCTGGACATGCAGAACGTCCGCAGTAGCTACCGCGACAAGGACGGCAAAGTCATCACCGAAGCGGCGCCCGTGCAGATCGAGTCGTTGCAGGCCCAAAAAGCCTCCGATCTTCAGGTCAACAAACCCGTCCAGGAAATGGATACTGGGCCGCTTTGGAAGCGTGTCTACCGCTCCCACCATCTTTCAGGCTCTGACTACACCGAAGCTGCCATCGAGTTGCACCAGCGCTTCGCCCTGCCATTCGCCTGTGTTTTGCTCGCCCTGGTCGGCATTCCGCTCGGCATCTCCTCCCGCAAAGGCGGGAAATCGGCGGCGTTCGTCTTTACCGTTCTGCTCGCCTTCCTTTATTACCTCGGCTTTATTACGTTGATCGGTTTAGCAAAAAAAGGTAGTCTTCCCGTTCCCATCGCCGTCTGGACTCCCGATGCGGTCTTCGCGATCGCCGGCGCCATTATGCTGGCCCGTCTCGAAAAACCCGGCGACCGCGATATCGCCGGCTGGCTGCGCGCCGTCTTCCTGCGCATGCTCGGGAAATGGAAATCCTTCCAGCCCGTCCGTGAAAGAGAGCGCGTCCGCTCCGTCCGCCGCTTCGGTTTCCGGCCGATGCTGATCGACGCCTACGTCCTCAACGGCTTCCTCTTTTACTTCGGCGTGCTGCTGGTCGCCCTCGTCTTGCTGATCGAGGTTTTTACCTTCTTCGAACTCCTGGGCGACATGATCAAGAACGACATTCCCATGTCGACCATGCTCGATTACCTGTTTCACCTGGCGCCGAAGCTGATCTACGATCTCACGCCGATCGGAACCCTGGTCGCATCCTTAATATGTTTCGGCATTCTGACCAAATACAACGAAGTCACCGCGTTCAAAGCAGGCGGTGTCAGCGTCCACCGCTTGGCCGTCCCGGTCCTGGTCGCCAGTTTTGCCGTCAGCCTGTTACTTTTCGGCTTCGATCAATCCTATATTCCGGAAGCGAACCGCCGCCAGGAAATGCTTCGCTCGGAAATCAAGAAAAAGCCTGTGCAAACCTATCTCCGGCGCGACCGCAAGTGGGTCTACGGCGAAGGCTCCCGGATTTACAACTACCAGTTCCTCGATCCGAACCAGGAAGTCATGTCAAAGGTGAATGTCTACGAACTGGATCCCAAGACATTTCACGTCGTGCACCAGATTTCCGCCGAGCACGCCCGCTGGAGCCCGGAAAAGAAAACCTGGATCTTCCGCAACGGAATCAGCCACGACATTCACGAAACCGCAGCGAATTACGAGAACTTTCGCAACTCTACCGCCTTCTTCCCCGAACTGAACGAACCGCCGAACTGGTTTGTAAAGGAAGAAAAGGAATATAAGGAGATGAACTTCGAGGAACTCGGCAGCTATATAAAGGAAGCGAAAGCGAGCGGCGTCGATACCACCCCTCTGCAGGTTCAGTACTACAAGAAATTTGCCGTGCCGCTCTTTGCGTTCATCATGGCGCTCCTCAGCGTTCCTTTCGCTTTTATCGCCGGAAGCCGGGGCGCAATGACCGGAGTCAGCGTCAGTTTTGGGATCGCCATTGCGTACTGGACGATCGGAACCGTTTTTGAGCAGATCGGGGATCTCAATCAACTGCCGGCCGCAATGGCCGCGTGGTCTCCGGACATTATCTTTGCGCTGGCTGGTTTTTATTTTATGGCGCGCATGAAAACGTAAAAAGAAAAACGGCGAATTGCCGGAGGAGGGAAATGGTGCGCCCGGAGTGATTCGAACACCCGGCCTTCTGGTTCGTAGCCAGACGCTCTATCCAGCTGAGCTACGGGCGCAACAATTGACAGTATAGCAGTGGCCCCAGCGAGACTTTGCGACCGCGACGGTTCTATTCCGTCCGCTGAGTGGACTGCTCCAAAGTGAGCGTACATACTCGGTTCCGCCCCTCTGCCTTGGCCTTATAAAGCGCTTCATCTGCTACCCGGACGAACAAGTCGGGAGTTCCAGTCTGCCCATCCGAAATTGTCACGCCGAAGCTGGCCGTTACCCGGAGTTCCACTCCTTCAATCATCGTGGAGCGTCCCTGGAGCATGCTGCGAAGCCGCTCTGCCTGCAGTGTTGCCTGCTCCATGTCGCAATGAGGGAGAACGATCAGGAATTCTTCACCGCCATACCGGCCGACTTGATCGTAGGTCCGGATATTCGAGCGCAGGTTGGCAGCCGTTTCCCGCAGCACCGCATCTCCCGCGAAATGCCCGTAAGTGTCGTTGATTTTTTTGAAGTGATCGATGTCCAGAAGAATAATGCCGACCGTGCATGCATCGCGGCGACAGCGGGCGAATTCCTGTTCGAGTACATCGTCGATGGCCGCCCGATTGGGCAGCATCGTGAGCAAATCCTTATTGGCGCGCTCCCGAAGTTCTTCACGCGCGAGAAGCAGGTCCGACTGGAGGTCGATAATTCGTTTGCCCGCACGCAGCCGAACCTTTAGCTCGTGTTCGTCCCAAGGCTTTACGACGTAATCGTCCGCACCGGCGTCCATTCCTTCCACAATCTCGTCCTTCGTGTGCTTGGAGGTGAGCAGAAGCAGATAGGTGTATGGTTCCCGGCGCGTTTCCCGCACCCGGCGGCAAACCTCCGGACCGGTCAGCGACGGCATCACCCAATCAAGGATAGCGAGAGGAGGAGGATTGTCCGCTGCCAAGATTTGCCAAGCCTGAGCGCCATCCTCTGCCGTCATCACCTCGTAACCCCAGCGCAACAACGCGGCTTTCAGTAACGTCCTAGACGGGGCGCTATCATCGGCTATCAGTACTTTCATGTGTTGCGCAGACTCCCTGTCGCTACATGACTCATCGGCAGTAAGTGCTCACGACATTAGCCCGATTGCCACAAGATTCAGACTTTGCGGGAACTTTTTAGCGCCTGATTTATGGAGTTTCACCACCTGAGAACGGTCCCATCCCTACTCTCAGTAGTGGCTTCGGCCGGGATTCCATCTCACGCTATCAAGAGTATAACCGGGAGTAGAGACTACTCGAAAGGTCTAGTACGGCAGGACCAATCCGATATTATGAGAGTGCCAATACGTAATTCGCACATTATGCGGAAAGCCTTTTTGTAAGGAGCTTCGAATGAACAATTCAGTACTAGTGCCCATGGTAGTGGAGCAGTCGTCACGCGGCGAACGGGCATACGATATCTATTCCCGGCTGCTGAAGGAAAACATCATCTTTCTGGGCACTCCCATTGACGATAATGTCGCGAACCTTGTGATTGCCCAGATGTTATTTCTGGCCGCGGAGGACCCCGAGCGGGATATCTCGCTGTACCTAAATTCTCCGGGCGGATCGATCACGGCGGGCCTCGCCATTCTAGATACGATGCGGCTGGTCGAGCCCGACATTGTGACGTACTGTCTGGGGCAGGCTGCCTCCATGGCAGCGGTGCTGCTGGCTTGCGGCACGAAAGGCAAGCGCTTCAGCCTTCCTCACTCGCGCATTCTGATTCACCAGCCCTCCATGAGCGGTCTGGGCGGGCAAGCGGCCGACATTGATATCTATGCGCGGGAAATTCTCCGGATGCGTCAGTCCTTGAACGAGATATTGGCCGATGCGACCTCTCAGCCGGTGGACCGAATCGCCCGCGACGTGGATCGCGACTACATTCTCGAGCCCGAAGCGGCTTTGGAATACGGGATGATCGACAGGATTATTGACAGCCGTAAACTTCAGCCGGTAACCACCCGGTAAGCCGATGCGACCTGTGAACGGGCGTTAATACTTGACCCGTCAATCGAGTGTGGGGTAAAGTGATGAAACTGTTAATAGTTCGGCAGTCGATGAAGAATACTTATTAATGTCACGCTACCGTCCATTATTAGCGGGGTTGGCTGTGTGTTTGGGCGTCGTCTCCAGCAGCAGCCAGGCAGAGACCTCCCGCCATAGCCTTCCTCCCGGATTGAGCTTCGCTAATGCTGCAGCGGCGCCTGCGGCGGACGGGGTATTTGTAGAAGACACTTACTCCACCGAGCAGGCGCAAGCTGACGCATCCCAGAATCATTCATCCGAAACGGACCGGATTCTGAGCAAGGCGGATAGCCACTTCGATTTGGGCCGGCAGTTTTACTTTCAAGACAATCTGACGGCAGCGCGCCGTGAGTTCGATGCGGCAGTGGACTTGCTGTTGGACGCTCCCGACTCGCTGCCTGATCATACGCGCATCGAAAGACGTCTGGATACGATCAGCGACGTCATCTACCGGTTCGATGTGGAGAAACTGGGCGCCGGGCGCGCGGATGAGAATGCCGCGTCCTACGATGAGGCTCCCATCGACGAAATTAGTCACATGACGTTTCAGGCCGATCCTTCTTTGGCTCCGAAGCTGAAGGCGGAATTGAATGGAACGACCTCCGGAATTCCGCTGGAACTGGCCGATCCGGTACTGAGCTACGTGCACTATTTTTCAACCGATCGCGGCCGTAACATGCTTCTTACGGGATTCCGCCGTTCGGGCCGTTACAAGGGCATGATCCAGCGCATCTTCGCGGAGGAGGGCGTACCGCAGGAGTTGATCTATCTCGCGCAGGCCGAATCCGGATTTTTGCCTCGCGCCATCTCCAACAAAAAGGCTGTGGGGATGTGGCAATTCATTCCCGGAACAGGCAGCAGCTACTCTTTGGATCGAACATCGAGATACGACGACCGGTTCGACCCGGAAAAGGCGACGCGGGGAGCGGCAAAGTATCTGAAAGACCTGTACGCCCGCTACAACGACTGGTATTTGGCCATGGCCGCTTACAACTGCGGCGCCGGAGCAGTGGATCGCGCGGTAGAACGCACTGGCTATGCGGATTATTGGGAGCTGTTGAAGCGCCACGCTTTGCCTAAGGAGACGGCGAATTACGTGCCCATCATCGTCGCCATGACGATTATGGCGAAGAATCCAAAAGATTACGGGCTGGAGAACATTGAGCTCGATCCGCCGATTCAATACGACACCATTCATTTGGCTGTGTCGACCAACCTCAACCTGATCGCGGATGCAGCGATGCAGCCCATGTCGGACCTGCGCGATCTGAATCCAGCGCTGCTCACTTCGGTCGCGCCTGCCGGATTCGACGTGCATGTGCCGAAGGGCTCCTCACAGACGGTTTTGGCTTCCCTAAATTCGGTCCCGGCGGAAAACAGAGTAGCGTGGAGGCTTCATCACGTTCAAAACGGAGATACGCTTCAAACAATTGCCCGGTCTTATCACCTAACACCCGGCCGCATTGCGGCGGTGAACCAGGGCGCCGAGTCACTGGAAGCCGGCAACGTGTTGTTGATTCCGGCCGCTTATCATCCCGAGACAATAGGGAGAAGCACTCTCCGGAAAAGCGCTTATCGAAGCAGCCGTTCTTCGGTGAGCCGATCCACGCACATTTCCGCGGCGCGTCACGTTACAGCCTCGACGTCACGCCATAAAGGGCCGGTTCAGGCGGCCAGCCTGCGCCATTAGGCCACCGTTCTTTCCATCCGGTTCACTTTCGGCCAATTAATCAATGGTTGTGAAATCATTTGGCTTGATACGTCATCTCGATGCGTAGTGATCAGGTTGCCAAAGGAGAAACGCCATGAGCCTCTACCGGCTTAGACCAGATGACGAGGATGACTTCGACTACGAAGATGAACATGTCGAATTAGAATCGGATAAGGACGAGTACGATGATGACGATCTCGACGATGGAGATGCGGGCGAGGAAGTCGCCGGTCAGCATCCGCCCGCTCAGCACCAGAATTTGACAGAAGAGAAGCAAACCACTCCAGAGACTGCCGCGTCGGAAGATCGCGAAGAGCCAGCTTCCGAGGCGGCGGTATTTGACCAGGAGCACGGCCGCGAACCTGAGGATCTGGGTGAGTCCCATCCACCCCACGCAGTTTCGCCGCACGCCAAGCATCGAAGAAGAGCTAGTCCTGCCCAAGAGAAGAGTGCCGGTCCAAGCAAGACCGCGGCGGAAAAACAGACCGCCACGCGGGGACCTGCCCCATCGGCGGCAGTGAAAAAGTCGGCTGTCAGCAAGAAGCCAGGCGCTGCAAAAAGAACAGCGAAAGAGCAGTCTGCTAAGACGGCGCAAAAAGCGGCGTCCGCAAGGCCAGCGAAAAAGGTATCAACGGCACCGGTAAAAAAGGCTTCCGCCAAGAAGGCGCCAGCCAAGAAGGCTCCAGCGAAGAAGGCTCCAGCCAAAAAAACACCGGCGAAGAAGGTTCCGGCAAAAAAGGCAGCACCGAAGAAGGCCGCTGCAAAGAAAGCAGTCAAAAAGAGGAGATAGAATCGCTGAAGCGAGAAGCCGGAAGGAAGATATATTTGCTCCACTGCGGAGCGGTTCATATTTCTCCCGGCTCTCCTGCGGATTGCTAAATTTATTTAGGATCTTTACGTACAGTTTTGCGGCATCGTTCAAACAGTTCCAACAACGAGTCAGCGTACTCCTCGCTACTGCGGGGACCTTTGCTTCCAAACCCGGCGGTGGGGGTGCCCTTGCCGTATCCCGTGGTTACCGCGATGAACTTCATCAGTTCGAGAGCTATGTCGTCCGGGTTTTGTCGTGGTTCCTGTTTTTCTGATGTGTTTTCAGCCATTCTTTGGTTCTGCTCCTTGTCTTGCAGATTTCGATATAGCCTGATTTTCTCATCTGACCTCCCTGCATGCCTTTACGAGCCCGCAATCTGATCCGGAAAATGCGCGGCGGAGCGCAGGCTCACCTGATTGAATGTGACGACGGCGGCTTTTATGTGGTCAAATTCACCAATAATCCCCAGCACCGGCGCATATTAATAAACGAATGGCTGGCCTGTGCTTTTCTTCGGTACCTGCAGATTCACGTTCCGGAAACGGCGGTCATCGAACTAACGCCGGAGTTCATCGAGGATAATCCTGAACTGTACATGTCCGTGGGCTCGCGCCGGGAGCATATTCCCGCTGGGCAGCACTTCGGGTCGAAGATGGCTGTGCATCCGAACCGTGTCGCGGTTTACGATTTTCTGCCAGATAAGCTCCTGGACAAGATAGAAAATAGGGTCGATTTCCTTGGAACACTCGTCTTCGATAAATGGGTGTCGAATGCAGATTCCCGGCAAGCCGTATTCTTTCGTGCTCGTGCGAAAACCTGGACTCCACTGAAGGGTGATGCCCCGGCGAGGACCGGATTTTTTGCTCAGATGATCGACCACGGCTTTGCCTTTAACGGGCCGCACTGGGAGTTTCAGGATTCGCCCATCCAGGGCCTTTACTTCCGCACAACAGTATATGAGGAAGTGAAGTCGATGGAGTCGTTTCAGCCCTGGCTGGAGATGGTGGAGAACTTCCCCGTAGAGGTGGTGGACTCCGCTTGGAAAGAAATTCCACGAGCCTGGATGGACGACGACGAAGATGCGCTGGAAGCACTGCTGGAACGTCTGCTGAAGAGGCGATCGCAGGTGAAGACCCTGTTGAACGAGATGCGGCAGAAACGAACCGCGGCGTTCCCGAACTGGCGGTGACAACCGGGAGAAGCCAACTCCCCGTCACCCCCTGAGTAAAGTTGGAAGGCGTGTTGATACGGCCCCGCTGCGTGCGACACAAGCGTGCCTATCCTAAGCCGATGGTTAGGAGAACCTCACCGAAAGTGAACGCCAACTTCTTGATTGTTAGTTCGATGATTCTGACGGCCATTAGCGCCAGCGCCGCTCCGACCCTTTTGACCGGTGTCCCGGGTAACAGCTATCTGGCGACTCCAACGGGTCCCACCCCTTCAGTCGCACGTTGTTCAACTTTGACGATCTGACGCCGAATTCGACTTTCAGCCCCGCGCAGTATTCTGCCCAGGAAATAAGCAT
>DATIMM010000186.1:0-18703 GCA_035475295.1 Bryobacteraceae bacterium | reverse complement strand
GTCTGGAAAAACTCCTGCGCAATTTGCTGCACTTCCTCGCGAGTCACCGATTCAATGCTCTGCAGCATCTGGTCCAAAGACATAAAATCCTTGAAATACAGTTCCTGCCGCGCCAGGTTCGACATCCGGCTGGAGGTCGATTCCAGGCTCAACATCAACGAACCTTTCAGGTGATCCTTTGCGCGGCGCAGTTCGTCATACCCGATCGGATTGTCCTTGATCTGGCGAATCTCCTGCATCGTGGAAGTCACAACCTGCTTGGCCGTCTCCGCTCCTGTACCGGCATAGATCGCGAGACACCCTGTATCGCTGAACAGATTCAGCTCGGAGTAAACCGCGTACGCCAGACCCTGCTTTTCGCGGATGTTCTGGAATAGGCGCGAGCTCATCCCTCCGCCTAGCACGGTGTTGAGGACATACAAGGGAAACCGCAGCTTATGGGCCAAAGGATAGGCCGGAACGCCCAGCGTAATGTGAACCTGCTCCAGGGATTCCCTTTTCTTCAGCACGATCGGAGCATGAGGCTTCGGCACGGTGTCGGCAGGCAGCGGCTCGCGCGTCTCCAGTCCCTCGAATTTGTCACGAATCAGCTTTACTAGTTCGTCGTGGTTCAGATTTCCAGCAGCCGTGATCAGAATGTTTTGGGGAGAATACACGCGGTTGTAGTAATTGCACAGCATCTCCTGTCCGAACTTCTTGACCGTTTCTCTTGTCCCTAAAATGGGCTTGCCCAGGCCGTGGCCCTTCCAGAAATTGCTGATGAAGGTCTCGTGCAAGACAAACTCGGGCTGGTCGGCCTCCATTTTGATCTCTTCCAGAATCACGCCCTTTTCTTTTTCGATATCGTCCTTGCGGAAAAGGGGATTCAGCACCAGATCGGCCAGAATATCCAGCGCGAACGGAACATGCTCGTCCAGAACCTTGGTATTGAAGCTGACCAACTCCTTGCTCGTAAAGGCGTCCAGGCCTCCGCCCACCGAATCGACCGACCGTGCGATGTCTTCGGCCGAGCGATGCTTCGTGCCCTTGAAGACCATGTGCTCAATAAAATGGGAAATGCCGTTCTCGGGTCCACGCTCCACGCGGGAGCCGCTGCCAATCCAAACTCCCAAAGAAACAGACCGCACGTAAGGCATAACTTCCGTGACAATTCGAAGTCCGTTCGGGAGCGACGCACGCTCGATTTGCCGGACATGGGGGGATGTAAGAACCATAAGAATTATGCCTTTCTTAGTGTATCGCGATACACTAAGTCTAGATGTTGCAAGCAGTTGAAGGCCAAACGCTGATCGGGATGGAGCTTGCGGACCTCAAAAGCTTCCTCGGTCCGGCACAGCCTGCTTACCGCGCTCGACAACTATATGACGCGCTGTATAGGAAACAAGTGGCGAATTTGTCGCAAATTTCCAATCTGCCGCAGTCGGTACGGAATCAGTTGGTGGACGGCAACGTCCTGGGTTCGCTCGAACTTGAGCGCCAGTTCAACTCCTCTGATGGTACCAAGCGCTATCTGCTGCGTCTGGCTGATAACCGGACTGTGGAAACCGTCCTGATGCCGGACGAGAACCGCGACACTATCTGCATCTCCAGCCAGATCGGGTGTCCCGTGGACTGCAAATTCTGTCTTACGGCTCTCATGGGCCTGGAGCGCAACTTGACGGCAGGCGAAATCGTCGGCCAGGTTTTGTACGTAGCGCGGGAAAACGGGTTGCAAGCCGCGAAATCACGCATGAACGTCGTGATGATGGGCATGGGAGAACCGCTTCTGAACCTCCCTCACGTATTGAAAGCCACCCGGCTCTTAACCGATCCCGACGGCATCGGCATGTCCCCCAGGAGGATCACGGTGTCCACCTCCGGCATCGTCCCCAAAATCGAGGAATTAAGCCGCGTCCCGGAGCGACCCAAACTCGCGATTTCCCTGAACGCCTCCACTGAAGAACAACGCCGCGAACTGATGCCGATCACGCGCAAGTATCATCTCGCGGACCTGATGAAAGTCTGCCGAAGCTACCCGCTACGGCCCTGGGAGCGGCTCACGTTCGAATACGTTCTGCTGAAGAACGTCAACGACACGGATGCGGATGCCCGCCGTGTGGTGAAGCTGCTGGCAAATATCAACTGCAAGGTGAACCTGATCGCGCTCAATCCCGGACCGGGCATTCCTTTCGAAACGCCCGATGCGGAACGTGTGGCAAGTTTTCAGACGATTATCCGGAGAGCGGTCCCGTGTTTCGTAAGAAAGCCGCGCGGCCTCGACGCCTTTGCGGCTTGCGGACAACTCAAGCGCGTGAACACCGACCTAGTGGCTCTCGGCTGAAGTCGAAAGTGTGCCGGACGCGGGCTGGGGATGAGAGGCCGTGCTGCCTTCCGTCATTCCTAGGACCCACTTAATCGCCTCGAAGTACATCTTCGTGATATCGGGATCGTTCCACGACTCTTCCGTGTGGCCCAGCGTCGAATAAAACACGCGCCCTTTCCCATACATCTTCGACCACGCCACCGCGAAGTCGTGATCCGTGCGATGCACGCGAGGGTTGTTGTAGTCGAGCTTGCTCTGGTCCAGGCGCAGCAGCACGTTGACCTTATCGCGCGACCAGTCCTTCGGCTGATAAATCTCGTCGTACTTCACGAACGCTTTCGGGAAGTGGCGCACCGCCGGAAAATCCGGAGCCTCATTGATAATCGGAGCATTGAACGTAAACCAGGGGTGCTGGTCGAACCACCCGCCAATCATCTCGCCATACTCCGGCCACTTGTAATTCGTGTCCAGCGCGGCGTGAATGCCGACAAAACCCTTCCCGTCTTCCTTGATGAACGACATCATGTCCTGCTTCTGGCTGTCGTCCATATCGAGTTCCCCGGTGGTGCTGGCAAACACGAGCGCATCAAAGTAGTTTAGGTTCTTTGTATTTCTCTTGAGGTCCTTCTTGGTGATCAGTTCCGTATCGGTGCGCAGCATCGTGTCCCAAAGGCCTGTGTCATGGCCCATCTTCCAAATGGTCGCCATGGCGTCAGAAACGGAATCGTGCTCGAAGCCCTTCGTTTCCCCGATCACCAGAACATGTTTCAAATGCGTCGGCTTAGCATGAGGAATCGGCGGAGTGCCAGTCTGGGCCGTGGCCGGATTCCAGTAAAAAAGTACGCCGAGGCACAAAGCCGCTATCGAGCTGATGGTTGTAGTTCGAGAATATTTCACGCGTTCTCCCAAGTTGGAGAGCTTATCAAAAGACGCTGGCACGTTGAACGAAGGGGTAGTGTGTCCTGAACGTGTGTTGATGTTGTGAGGCTTCGATAGAGACTGTCGGTCAGTTTCCGGAAACGCTACTTTTCAGCTACCGGAAGCTTCCGATTCGATCTGCCTAATGCGTTCCACGATTGCCGGCGTGTTTCGGCCATTTCGGAATTCTTGAGCGTACGGTAACTCGATAATCCGTAACGCTGTTTTCCTGAAGGCGGCCCACTCAGCAGAGGCTAACAGACCCTTAGGAGATTGCAACGCGGCACAGCCCTCGATCTGATCGTCAAGCGTATGCACTGCTTGGGCAAAGGCTCTCAATGCATTGACCGTGTCCGCATCGCCAATCTCTGGGAAAAACTCCTCGACCGGAGAATCAAGGTGTAGGTCCCCAACAAGCTGCTCGTATAACCATCGTATTGGTGAATGGAGGTGATAGTCTTACCCCGTCGATCCAACCGCATCTCAACGCTCGATCAGCGCAAATCAGTTCACAATCCCCCGATAACCCCGTCGAACCAATATTTGAAATCGATCATTGTTGTTTCCGCGTTGCCGCTCCTTCCGGAGCTCACGCCTGTCACTTGTGAATGTAAAACACCGTTGCTGCAGACTTGACCAATGCGCCTTTCGGGCACGACCGAACCACGTAAAGCCGAGCCGCCGGCTCAAGCTCCATCGGCCCTGCCGCGAATAAAATGTTCATACTATCCGAGATCCACCTGGCCGGCCACCCAGGACGCCCCTGGCCGGTACTGACCTGAGAATTGTCCGCCATTCTGTCACTCCCTTTATGCGCATGACTCGACGCCCGGCCCAGCGCCTGAATTCTCTGATGCGTGACTTCCCCTTTTTCTCAACAACAATTCACCCGCGTGTACCGCGTATTCGGCTCCTCGATAGCGCCCGAATCGCCTGTCTGCTGTTCTGCGCTGCTGCCGCGCTCTCTGCCGCACAACAGGTGCCGCAACGGCTCCATCACCGCATAGATGACACCCAGACCTTCCGGCTCCGGGGCCAGACGCGGCCCGTCTTGGCTCTGGCGCAGGATCTCGGCGCTCTCTCCGATTCTCAGGCTCTGTCCGGCCTGTCGATTCATTTCTCGTTGACGCCTGCCCAGGAATCGGCCTTGGCCCGGTTGCAGTCGCAACTGCAGGATCCCAGCTCAGAGCAGTTCCACAAATTCCTCACTCCGGAACAATACGGCGCCCGCTTCGGCTTAAACACCGCCGATCTGGAAAAGATCACGCGTTGGCTTGAACAAAGCGGCTTTTCGAGCATCGAGGTCGCGCGCAGCCGCACTTCGGTGAAATTCTCCGGCACCGGTGGCCAGATCCAGGCCGCGTTCCATACCGCCTTGCGCCGTTATAGTTATCGCGGCGAACAGCATTTTGCCAACACCACCGATCCGCTCCTGCCGAAGGCTTTGGACGGCATCGTAAAGGGCATGCTCGGCTTGCATGACATCCGTATGAAGCCGAACTTGCACATTCGTCCCCAGTTCACGTTTGGCTCGAATGGCCACGGCCTAGTGCCCGACGATTTCGCAACCATCTATGATTTAAAGCCGCTCTATGGACAAGGCATTGACGGCACTGGCGTCAAAATCGCCGTCCTTGCCCAAACCAACGTGAACCTCGCCGACATACAAAAATTCCGCAGCTTGGCCGATCTCCCCGCAAAGGATCCCCAAGTCGTTCTGGTGGGCGCGGACCCCGGCATCATCAAAGACGACGAAGTGGAATCCGATCTCGATTTGGAATGGGCCGGAGGAGTTGCCAGGAATGCAACCGTTCTGCTCGTGGTTGGAAATAACACTAACGGCAATGGAGTCCTCGATGCCCTGGTTCACACAATCGACAACAATCTGGCCCCCGTGGTCTCCATGTCGTACGGCGGCTGCGAGTCGAACATCACGTCCGCTGACTATACAGCGCTCTCGGGCCTTCTTTCACAAGCTGCTGCCCAGGGCATCACCATCCTGGCGTCCTCCGGCGATTCCGGACCGGCCGGTTGCGATACCACCACTCCCGCTACTCACGCGCCCGCCGTTATCTTTCCCGCCAGCAGCCAGTACGTGACGGGCGTCGGTGGTACCGTGTTCGATGCCGACTCCACAACCAACGCCGCTTCGTATTGGAGTTTTACCAACGGCACCAACGGCGGTTCCGCTCTCGCGTACATCGGCGAGGCCGTTTGGAACGACCAGGATCCCTCCGGCTCCCAGATACTGGTCTCGGGCGGAGGAGCCAGCGCGTTAACGCCCAAGCCTGTCTGGCAGGTAGGTACCGGAGTGCCGAACGATGGAGCGCGCGATGTCCCCGACCTTGCTTTCTCCGCCTCCCCGTATCACGATCCCTACCTCATCTGCGCCCAGGGAAGCTGCGTCAGTGGATTCGGTGATACAACCGGCCGCATTATGGTTGCCGGCGGCACTTCCGCCACTGCCCCGGCCATGGCGGGAATCGCCGCGTTGCTTGTGCAAAAAACAGGTGAGCCGCAAGGGAACATCAACCCACGTTTGTACGCCATCGCGGCAAGTTCGCCCAACTCGTTTCACGACGTCACCCGAGGGACGAACCTCATCAAGTGCGACTCAACAACAACCGGTTGCACCACCGGCGAAATCGGGTTCCAGGCAATCGTTGGATATGACCAGGCGACCGGCTTGGGTTCCCTCGACGTTTCGAGCCTCCTGAACGCGTGGCCTGACTTCGGACTCTCCGCCAGCCCCACTGCACTGATCGTCCAGCGCGGCGCGTCGGCCACGGCCAACATTTCCGTCTCGCCCGCGAATGGTTTCGACCAGACCGTCGCGCTCGCCTGCAAGGTCGCCGACTCGCTCACCAACGTGACCTGCTCCATCCCGTCCGCGCCATCGTCAGGCGTCGCCCAGCTCACCATCACCGCCGGCGCCACGGCCCGCGCGCCGTTCCGCGGGTGGCCCTCATTCCGTTCGCAGAATCCATGGACCGGAACAGCCCTGCTCCTGGCGGTCGGCACGTTTTTCCTGTGGCAACACAGGCGAGCGAAGCTGCTCGTTCCGGCATCCGCCTGCGTCCTGCTCCTCGCCGTAACGGTCACTACAGCGAGTTGTGGAAACGGCAGCGCAAGCGGCGCAACCACCACTGTGGCCGTCAAGCCCATCAGCCAAACCGGCGCCGTCACCGTGACCGCTACCGCCAGAGAGTCCAGCAAATCCGTTAGTGTTACCGTAACGGTGCAGTAGCGATGAGACTGACTCTTCTTCTCTTGTATTTGTTCTTCGGCTCGTTTGTCCGGGCGGAGCTTTTGCCGAATGCTCTCGAAACATTCCCCGCCAACACCGTTTCGCTTGAGCGCGACAACTTGGCCATGCTCCGCCAGTTGCCGAATTACGGAGAGCTGCGGAAGCAATACTCCAGCGACTCTCTCCAACGCGTGAAGGGCACTCTGCTTGCGCTGGGCATCTCCGAAGATCAACTCTCCGAAGTCGTGACGGCTTCCGGTCCTGGCGGATTCTTCGGTCTGGTATCCGGCAAGTTTCAGTCGGCCGCGGTCGCAAGGAAAGCGGCCGGGCAAAAGTTTCAGCGCACCGCTCTCGGAACAGGCAGCGCTTATTGCTCTCCCGACAACCTCTGCGTTTTCCTCTCGGGACGCAACGATGGAAACGCGTCCTTCGCCACTCTCGACCAACTCCGCGCGATGCTTGCGGTCCGCCAGGGCCAGGCGCCTTCCGTAAAAAGCAACTCCTCATACATGAGCATCCTTGCTGAAATGGATCTCCATGCGCCTGTAGTCGGCTTAGCGCCCGGCTCTGAAATCACTCAGCTCGTCAAAGATGCTGTTCCACAGGAGCTGTCCTCCCGCTTCGACTTGTCGCAGTGGTTCTCAAGGGTCGAAAGCCTCGGCTATAGCATCAGAATCGATGCCAGCGCGCATTTGAACGTCCACCTCCTGTGCAAGTCAGAGTCGGACAGTAAGCTGCTTAGCAACACCCTGAATGCCGCCGGTGGTCTCCAGCGCATGGCTGCTCTCGCGGTTGGCAATGCCTGGTCGTTTCGAAACCTGTCAGCCACTCCCTCCGGGCGTATGGTCGAGCTGAAGTTCGATGCTGCGCTCGGCCAATAATCAGCAACGTTCCGCATTGATAATTCCAACCCGCTCCATTACAATGAGTTTCGCTTCGCGTGAGGAGGACAAGAACGATGCGTTCCGTGCTGCGCCGAGACTGTCTTCTTGCTTCCATTTATGTCGCTGTATGGTCCCTTCCCTTGTCCGCGGGCACCATTACCCTGAACACCTGGTATGAGTTTGGCTTCGATCCGAACCATGCCCCTGCGGTGGCCGGGTGTCAGCCGGCAGACCCAGCCGGAGTACCGTGCCGTACCGGAATCAATTCCACGCCCCTCGACAGTCCCCCCTGGACATTTGTCGCCCCCGCGCCGGTTCAACTGACGACAACGGACGCATTTTTGCTGGGTGATTCCTTTGATGTCTTCGATTCCGGTACCGCCGTTGGCTCCACCCCGTCTGTACCGATCACCGGATTGAGTTGCGGTCTCGACCCCTCCGTCTGTCTCGCCGATCCAGGCGTCAGCCACGCCACCTTTCTGCTGGCCAGTGGCCCGCATGCCATCACCATCGACGCTCACGCCGCCCAAATCCTTGGCGAAGGCTTCTTCCGTGTTGCCGTTGTGCCGGAACCTTCCACCTTCGGCCTCACCGCCCTCTTACTGACATCTCTATGCGCCTGTCGAAAACTCTGTCGGGTCCGCAAAGATGGACCTGCCCATAACTTGTAAGCGTTCGGCTCGGAACGCCTCCATCGTCGCGATACGATAACTAGCGAATGAAGCGTTTTCACGTATCGAGTTTGCTGCTTTTGTCTGCCTGTTTGGCTCTGCACGCGCAGGACACGCGTTGGATCGGAACCTGGGGAGCCAGCCCGTCGCCTCAACTCGCGGACCCGGCCCAAATGCTTTCCGGTCATCTCCTCTTCGAAAATCAAACCATTCGTGAGATCGTGCATACAAGTGTCGGCGGCAACACTGTTCGCGTCCGTCTCTCCAATGCCTATGGAAAGGAATCGGTCACGATTGCGGCAGCGCACATTGCGCTGCGCGATCACGAATCGTCGGTTGTCGCTTCCTCGGATCATGCGCTCACGTTCGGCGGCCGCCCGTTCGTCACGATTCCCCCGGACGCCACCGTGCTCAGCGACGCCGTGCAACTGCAAGTCCCGCCGCTGAGCGACGTCGCCGTCAGTCTCTATCTGCCGAAGGCTGTCGCTGGCGCTGGCATCCATTACGCGGCACAGCAGACCGTTTACATCGGATCGGGCGATCAGACCGCGGGCGCCTCGTTCCAGGACAGCGCAAAGGTCACCTCCTGGGTATTTCTCTCCGGTCTGGACATCGCCGGTCCATCGAACGCCGCCACCATCGTGGCGTTTGGTGATTCGATCACGGATGGCGCCAAGTCAACCAACGATACGAATCGCCGATGGCCGAACATCCTGGCCGACCGTCTGGCAACATCTCACAAGGAGTTGGGCGTGCTCGATGAAGGCATCGGTGGAAACCGTATCTTGCATGACGCCGCATCGGAGGTGCGCTTCGGCGTGAGCGCCTTGGCCCGTTTCGACCGCGACGTTCTCGCCGAGCCCGGCGCGCGGTACATCATCGTGCTTGAGGGGATCAACGACATCGGACATGCCGGCACTTCTGCTCCGGCCAGCCAGGAAGTCTCCGCCGAAGACATCATCACCGGCTTGAAGCAGATGATCGAGCGTGCGCATGAGAAAGGTCTGAAAATTTTCGGCGCCACCCTGACACCGTTTGAAGGCACTATCTATCCGGGTTACTTCACGCCGGAGAAAGAAGTGAAACGCAAAGCCGTAAATGAATGGATTCGCACCAGCCATGCCTTCGACGGCGTGATCGATTTCGACAAAGCCGTGCGCGATCCAGCACACCCGGATCGCATGCTGCCCGCCTATGATGGAGGCGACCATCTGCACCCGGGCGACGCCGGATACAAAGCCATGGGAGAGGCCATCGATCTCGGCCTGTTTCAATGAATAGAATGGACGCTCGAACGACAAACTGGAAGGATCACGGCGTCAAGATCGTACGCGCCGGTGAACTCGATCCGAACACGCCGCAAACTTCCGGCATGACGCGGGCCGCCGCCATCACACACGCACGCACCGGAGCCAGCAAGCTGTGGGCCGGTACCGTCGTCGTGCAACCTGATGCAAAAACCGGACCGCATCACCATGGCGAACTCGAAACCGTGCTTTACATCGTGAAGGGCCGTGCGCGCATGCGCTGGGGCGATCATCTGGAGTTCAGCGACGAAGCAGGCCCGGGCGATTTCATCTACGTTCCGCCCTACGTCCCTCATCAGGAAATCAATGCACGGCAGGACGAGCCCTGCGAGGCCGTCGTGGTCCGCAGCGGCCAGGACCCCATAGTCGTCAATCTCGACATGGAAAGCCCGGAACCCGCAAGCGCCGGACGCCCCGGCATTCCATTTCACCCGAATCCGTAATCAGCCGTCAGCCGAACCTCAACCACGGGAACTGACAAGATCCTGGTCCTTCGTTTCCCGAATCCAAAGCAGTCCCAGAAGCGTCAAACCCGCCGACGCGACGAGATAATACCCCACATACCCGAGCCCATGCGTTTTGGCCAGCCACGTGGCAATGTATGGAGCCAGCGAGGCGCCCAGAATACCAGCCAGGTTGAAGGCCAGCGAGCTGCCCGTGTAACGCACCGGGGTCGGAAACAACTCGGAAACCATTGTGCCGAGCGGCCCATACGTAAAGCCCATCAACGATAAACCGATCGCCATCATCACCACCGCGCCAGTTGTCCCGGCAGCAAACATCGGCGCCATAACGAAACCGAAAACGCCAATCGAAACCGTGATCCACAGCATCGCCCGCCGCCGTCCACGCTCTGCCAGAACCGCGGAAACCGGAATCGTCAATGCGAAGAAAGAAATGTCGATCAACTGCATCACCAGAAACTTCTCGCGGCCGTAGCCAAGCGCGCTGGTGCCCCACGACAGCGCGAACACGGTCATCAGATAGAAAAGAACAAACGTCGCAAGACACACCAGGATGCCCGCGATCAGCACCCTGGTGTGGTCACGAAAGACCACCATCATGGGCAATTTCACTTGCTCGCCCCGCTGAAGGGCTTCGCGGAACACAGGGGTCTCCGTAATCGCCAGCCGCACATACAGCCCCAGCAACACCAGTACGGCGCTCGCCAGGAACGGAAGCCGCCAGCCGAAGGCGAAGAACTGCTTATCGGTCAGGCAGCGGGAAAGCAGCAGGAAGACGCCACCGGAAAGAAAGAAACCAACCGGCGCACCCAGTTGCGGGAACATGCCGTACCAGGCGCGCTTTTTCGGCGGTGCATTCTCAATCGCCAGCAGCACCGCGCCGCCCCACTCGCCACCAAGACCAAGTCCCTGACCAAACCGGCAGAGCGCCAGCAGCAGCGGTGCTGCGAAGCCAATCGTGTTGTAAGTCGGCAACGCTCCAATCGCGACCGTCGATATGCCCATGGTCGACAGTGCGACCACCAATGTGGTCTTGCGGCCAATGCGATCGCCAAAGTGACCGAAGAGCGCTGAACCGACCGGTCGCGCCAGGAACGCGATCCCAAATGTTGCCAAAGATGCCAGCGTGGCGGCAGCCGGATCGGATGCCGGGAAGAATAACTTCGGAAAAACCAGTACCGCCGCGGTTGCGTAGATATAAAAATCGAAGAACTCAATCGTCGTGCCGATCAGGCTCGCGAACAGGACCTGGCGGGGTGTATTGACAGGCGCATTTGTCCTGACATGTGTCGTGCTCATCAAATCTTCCGCTATCCAGCGAAACACAGCCCGGAAAATATGTCCAGCCGCTGGTGTGGAACGGTCTGCCCGTCACGAGACGCGGGACAAGCGGCAGGCTCGTCTATTGCGAACGCAAAGCGTTGTCTACAGCACTCACGAGAGCCGGGTCGTCGGGCGTCACGCCCGGCTCAAATCGAGCCAGAATCGTTCCATCTCTGCCAATCAGGAACTTCGTAAAGTTCCACTGAATCTCGCCGCCTGTCTTCGGATTCTGGCTCTTGTCCGTCAGGTATTGATAGAGCGGAATCCGGTTGTTGCCCGTGATAAACACCTTCGACATCATCGGAAACGTGACGTCATATTTGCGCCTGCAAAACTGCTTGATCTCCGGATCCGTCCCCGGTTCTCCCTGGCCGAAGTCATTGGACGGAACGCCCAGGATCACGAAGCCCTGGTCCTTGTGCCGCAGATAAAGCTTCTCCAGATCCGCGTATTGGGGAGTGTATCCGCAATAGCTGGCAACATTCACGATCATCAGAACCTTGCCCTTGAAGTCGCGCAAACGCACCTTATCGGCGTTGATGGATCTCAGTTCGTAGTCATAAACCGAGGCAGCCGAAACGGCCTGGGTCGCCAGAATCACGCCCACCGCCAAAGAAAGAAATGATGTCGATCGGGTCATGCCGCACCGCATTGAAGACAAGTGGTTCACCCAATAGTAGTACGGCTCAAACACCGATAAGGTCTCGTAGCCATTTCGGCGTTCCCGCTACGCCGTACGCGGTCTGACGCTACGCGTTCAGCGCCGTCGACATGCGCTGCATGGCTTCATCGATCTCGGCCGTGCTTCCAAACCCGATCGTCACGCAATCCACGCCTGCTTTACGGAACGCGTAATTCAATGCCGCCTGGCGATCGTCCGGGTTCTTGAACCGGCCTTCGCCGACCAGTTTCATGCTGATGATGCCCGCGCCGCCGGCTTTCGTCCGGTGCATGTGATCGACGACGTAGGGCACGTCGCCCTTTTCGTCAATGTCCTGCGTCGACGGCGTATCCATGCGCGTGCCGTTGTGGTTCATACGAATCATGGCCACGTCCAGAAACGGGTTGCCCGGAAACGCCGCAAGAGCCTGCTTGCCGTGCACCGACGCCCCATGCGCCATCATCAGCTTCTTTTCCTTTGCCTCCTGAAAGGCGTCCTGCAAGTGCTTCGTTTCTTCCGGCCAGTTCGGGCTGCGAACACAGTGCAGCAGCATGATGTCTACATACTCAGTGCCCAGCGCCCCGTTCAGCCGGTGTACGGCTGCCATCGGGTCCTCCGAGTGGTGCACGTCGTACTTCGTCATCAGCCGGTACGAATCGCGCGGAAGTCCTTTCAATGCGACAGACAGCATCTCCGGCATGCCATGATAGGCGTCGGCTGTCTCGAAAAAGCGGATGCCATGGTCATAGGCGTAGCGCACCAGACGGGTAAACTCCTCCTGGCCCAGATGACGTTGTTGCGCACCGGAGTGCGTTCCTGTTCCAAATGCCAGGCGTGTCACCTGAACGTTGGATTTCCCCAGTGTGACCCAATCGGTCGCGGCGGCCTTCTTGGGAACGGCGGCGCCGACGACGGCGGGTAGTGCAGTGGCGGCCAGACTGGCTTTTAGAAAATCGCGTCTGGAAGATGACATTTGTCCCCCTGCCGATCACGCTAACACAGTCGTGTCCGGGCCTGCCACCGATTCCGCCGTGCCGTCAAAGCCAGCGGCGTCGCTTGAAATACCAATAAGGGACCACGGACGAGATCACCATCATCGTGAGCGCAAAGGGGTAGCCGTAGAGCCACTTCAACTCGGGAATATGCTCGAAGTTCATTCCGTAAATGGAGGCCACCAGCGTCGGCGGAAGAAAGATTACGGCCGCTACCGAAAAGATCTTGATAATGGCGTTCTGCTGAATACTGATGAGCCCTAAATTCGAATCCAGCAGGAACTGTATCTTCGCCGTAAGATAAGCGTCATGCTCTAACAGCGATTTCACATCACGCCGTAGCGTGGCCACGCGTTCGGACAGTTCTTGCGGGAGCGGCGCATCCTGTTTACGAACCAGCGTCGGAGTAACCCGATCGATACTGTGCAGGCTTTCGCGCACCCTGGACGCCAGATCGCCGTTGCGGCCAATGCTCTGTAGCGTCGCTTCAAGGCTCGTATCCGGCCTGCCGCTCGATATCTTGCTGTTCTCGGTAAACAGGCACTCCGAAAGCTTGTCCAGCTGGTCGCCGACGTTCTCCAGAATGTCCGCAACTCGATCGACGATCGTCTCAAGCAGCCCCACCATCGCGGCCTTCGGAGAACTCAGCAGCTCCGCCTGGCTTGCAAGGCGCTCGGAGAATATTCGAAATGGGCTGGGATTACCGTACCGCAAAGTCACCAGCCGGTTGGGCGTCAGAATGAAGGTCGCAGGCGTAAGCCTTGGTGAGGGACTCGACGTGATGTTCATAATGCGGATCGTCATCACCGCCGCCTCGCCCTCGCGATAAATCTGACTGCTACTCTCCACCTCGCGCATCTCTTCCGGCGTCGGCACCTCCACCCCGAGCACCGCCTCCACCGCCACTTCCTCCTCTTTCGAAGGCTCGACCATATCAATCCAGACAGCCCTGGAAAGCTCTTGGGATTCCAACATTCCGGTGCGCTTTTGGATCTGTCCTGCCTGTCTGGTGTACGTGTTGACCATGCCCGCTGATCCACTCTATCGTGAGCGCCTGCTGTAAGCACCGCACGGAGACACATTCGCTCGGCAGGGGAATCTCCCCGTCGCATCTCTTGAATCCTAGAGGTGCGTGCAACCGTTCCAGTACTTTGGGTTACTACATCTTCCGGACGATACGCCCGGCTTGACAGCGCCTTTCGGAAAGGCGACGATGATCTGCGATTATGCCGCTACGGATCGGAATCCTCCTGCTGAGTTTGTCTCTCGTGTTAGTCCCCGCCACGCTGCTGGGGCAAGCCTCTCTGGGCATCAAGATTGATGCCAGTGGAACCGTAACCGAACTCGCCCGGGGAGGTGCCGGCGACAAGGCTGGAATCAAGGTAGGCGATACGATTACAGGGCTAAACAACCACTCGCTCACGCAAGGCACAGCCGAGATCCAAGCCACTCTGGCGAAAACGCGGGCCGGCAGTCTGCTCCCGGTAACGATTCGCCGCGCTGGACATCCGATGACCCTCCTAGCGTTTCCGCAAGCCGCGGCAGATCTCAAAGCTGCGTCTTCCCCGGGGATCTCCGCCGCAACCGGCCATTACACCTGCTTCACGTTCACTTTCTCGGCAGGCCAGCTGGCCGAAACAGTCAGTTCGCTGAGTACCGGCATCGATCTGCTGCCGCGCGGCGAGTACGTGGCACTCGGCAAGAACGGCCGGTTCCACTCGGACCCGGCAACTGATCGCCTGAGTTTCGATAGCGGGCCGCTCGCCGGTTCAGTCGCGCATCTCCAGCGCGATACCAATGGCAAGCCCAAGATCGCTTTCTTGCAGAACGAGAACCGGCATGCGATCGACGGCCATGAGATAGACCACGGTCCTACAGCTTGCTCCCTGAAGAACTGACATCGACTTTTGCACAAGAGTGCGCAGATTCACACCTACTTCGTGGACCCATACGGCTCCATCGAAAGGCCTAGTACTAATCAGCGATTCGCCGTGGGGAAAGGTACTTGCGTAGCAGTAGGATCAAGGTGCGGTAGCTTCCCGGAACCCAATTCGGCCTGTTTTACCGGCGTGCTTTACAGGAGGGGGTATGTCTCCACTATTAACAATTTCCAGGACGTTGGTGGTTTGTCTCTGGCTGGCGTCCGTGCTTTCGGCGCAGACCGAAACGGGACAGATTGCCGGAACCGTAACGGATCCTACAGGCGCGGGGGTTCCGAACGCCCCGGTCGAGGTAAAGTCGGCGACAACGGGCGCGATACGGACAACAACGACCAGCAGAGCGGGCGATTACACCGTGACCAACCTGCTGCCCGGAACCTACCAGCTTACGGTTGCGGTGTCTGGATTTGAGACCGTAAGGCAAAACGCCGATGTGACGGTAGGGAGCAGGACGGGCCTCGATCTTCGATTGAAAGTCGGCAGCGCGAGCACGGTAGTCCAGGTAAATGAGGCGGCAGCTCAGGTAAATACCGAGACGCAGTCGCTCAGCCAAACGATTTCGGGGCAGGAACTAGCCGGGTTGCCCACCATCAGTCGCAATCCTTATGACTTGGTGAAGACCGTCGGCAACGTCTCCGATGCGGACCCGGGTGGCCGCGGCGCGGGAGTTGCGATCAACGGCCTTCGGTCAAGCTCGACGAACATTCTGCTGGATGGAGTTGCTAACAACAACGAGTTCGATACCACCGTCGCTATCACGGTGCCACAGGATTCGATGAGAGAATTCACCGTTGTTACCAGCGATTTCACGGCTGAGTACGGCCGGGCAGCGGGTGGAATCGTGAATGTAGCAACCAAACAGGGCTCGAATGACTTCCATGGAAGCGTGTATGAGTTCAATCGCGTATCGGCGCTGGCCGCGAACACGTTCAACAATAACGCGTTCGAAATTAAAAAGCCGGTGTTCACCAGAAACCAGTTTGGGTTTTCGATCGGCGGCCCTATCAAGAAAGATAAGCTGTTTTTCTTCGACAATGCGGAATGGCTGCGGGTACGGAGCGTCGGGCCGGAACAGGCGGTTGTTGCAACTCCGCAGTTGATTGCTGCCTCCGCGGCCAACACACGCCAGTTCTTCAATACCTATGGTCATTTGAAGCCGGATGTCGCAATCTCGACCGTATTCACGAGAGCCGGTGTTGGATGTACAACCGCAGCTTGCCTGGCCCTGCCGGCCAGCACCCCGCTGTATGAGACGGTCACATACAAGGTAGCGACAGATGCTGGCGGTGGCACGCCGGAGAACACCTGGAACGATGTAGGTCGGATCGACTACAACATGTCCGATAAGACCCAGATGTATTTCCGCTATGCGCGGTACGTGGAAAACGATTTCACCGGGACACAAACCAATAGCCCTTACGTCGGGTATGACACACCCAATCTTTTTGATAATCAGGGATACGCACTGTCGATTACACATGCGTTCTCGTCCCGGCAAGTCAGCCAAACCAAGTTGAGCTATAACCGCATCACCAATATCCAACCGCTCGGGGCACAGCCCGTCGGTCCCACCCTGTACACAACGCTGAATAGTACGAAGACGCTCGGGAACAACAACATCGTGTATCCCGGGTATTCCCCCGATTCGCCGGGAAACGCCGTCCCGTTCGGCGGACCGCAGAACTACGTTGCGATCAACGAAGACTACAACATCACGGCCGGGAAGCACAATCTTCGGTTCGGCGGGCAATTTACTTACCTGCAGGACAACCGCACCTTTGGCGCATACGAAGAAGCGGTGGAAGCTCTCGGGGCAAATACAGGGGACGCTGTGAACGGTCTTCTCACTGGCCAGTTGAATCAGTTCCAGGCGGCGGTTAACCCGCAAGGCAAATACCCGTGCGTTGCCGGCGTCGCAACACCGGACTGCACTCTTACACTCCCGGTCGGTCCTCCGAGTTTCAGCCGCAGCAACCGGTTCCATGAGGCCGCCCTCTATGCGCAGGACAGTTGGAAAGTCATTCCGCGCCTTACAGTGAACCTCGGTTTGCGCTGGGAATATTTCGGGCCGCCCGCAAACAGCAAACCCGCCCTGAACTCGAATTTCTATCCCGGACCCGGTGCCAACATCGAACTGCAGTCAGCCACCGGCACCGTACAGCCGGCGCCTAGCAGTCCGGTGGGAGGACTGTGGGCCAAGCAATGGACTAATTTCGCTCCCCGCGTGGGATTTGCATGGGATGTGGCGGGCGACGGCAAGACGTCTATCCGCGGCGGCTATGGGATCGGCTATGAGCGCAACTTCAACAACGTGACGTTCAACATTATTCAGAATCCGCCGAATTACGCGGTTATTGGCCTGCAGAATGGCGTGGACGTTCCGACGCTTCCGATCACTATCGACAATGCCGGGCCGCTGGCGGGAAACTCGGGTACCAAGGCTCTGCCGCCGGTTACGCTTCGGGCCGTTGATCCGCATATCAAGACCTCGTATGCCCATCAGTGGAGCTTCGCCATCGAGCGCCAGGTAACCAACGACGCGATCATGGGTCTTGAGTACACAGGTTCCGCTGGCCGGGACCTCTACACCATCAACCGCCTCAACCTTCCGGGCAGCGCCAGGGTGTATGGCGGAGTCGGTACAGCCACACAGCGGCTCAATCGGCAATACTCGACGAACAACTTCCGCACCAACGGCGGAACCTCGTTCTACAGCGGATTGAATACCAGGCTGGAGTTGCGGAACTTCCGCAACTATGGACTGACGCTGCGAGCCAATTATACGTGGTCGCATAGCATCGATGACGTCAGTTCCACGTTTACTAGCGACAACAATGGAACACCGAATTTGGGATTGCTGGATCCCCTGAATCCCGGTTTGGACCGGGGCAATTCCGACTTCGATGTGCGTCACCGCGTGGTGGTTTCGGCCGTGTGGCAGGAGCCGTTCTTTAAGAAACGGGGCCTGGCGAACGCGATTCTGGGCGGCTGGAGCGTCGCGCCCATCTTCACTGCGCGTACCGGCGCACCCTTCACCGCTTTTGACTGCACGAACAGTGATGGCAATCTGTGTCCGCGCGCGGTATTCACCGGGACGTTCCATCCGCACTACACGGATGTTCCCACCGGGAACCCCAACGAGTTCGCCTATCTGCCGATACCGGCACCGGACAGCAGCTATGTGAATCCGCTGGTCGGGCTCTCGGATTTCGGCCCATTCCCAACTGGCATGATTGGTCGCAATTCGCTCACCGCCCCGGGCGCATGGACGTTCAATCTGGAAGCATCGAAGAACTTCTCGATTACCGAGAGAGTGAAGCTTGAGATTCGCGGCGAAGCGTTCGATATCTTGAATCACTCCAACCTGTACATCGTGTGGGGTAATTATGATGTGGGCTCCCTTGAGAGCTCGTATATGACCGCGACGCGCGGGCAGAATCTTAGCAGTAGTTTCACGTCTGCGACCGTCAACAATGGCCGTTTAGAGAACCGCAACATACAACTAGCGGTGAGGCTGAGCTTTTAGCGCCTCTGACTCATAGCTTTCGCGCACCCTGGACGCCAGATCGCCGTTGCGGCCAATGCTCTGTAGCGTCGTTTCAAGGCTCGTATCCGGCCTGCCGCTCGGTATCTTGCTGTTCTCGGTGAACAGGCACCCCGAAACCTTGTCCAGCTGGTCGCCGACGTTCTCCACAATATCCGCAACTCGATCGACAATCGTCTCAAGCAGCCCCACCATCGACCGTTCGTTATTCCAGGTGCGTAAGAAAGCTTACAAGATGTACGGGAAACGACATTACCAACGTTACTCACAGTACTTGTAGTTGCTTATAATCGTTGACCCTAAGTAGGATCGGGGCTAGCCTGAAGTCACCTCAAAAGGAGAGAAGTCGACCACACCTCAACGCTTGTCGCTGTCAAGGTGTTTCCGGATGTCCTGCAGTTTGCCGTGCGGAACGGCCGGAGGCGAGATCAAGTCATCCCAGGCGTACTC
>DATIMM010000185.1:0-11216 GCA_035475295.1 Bryobacteraceae bacterium | reverse complement strand
ACTGCGCTGAGTGGCTTCGGCCCTTTATCCCGGAAGTGCCGGTTCAGTTCATAGCGGCCCCGGAACCGTTCTGGAGTCCGAGCGAGCCCATCGTCTGAAACTGTTTCCTACTCAATAAACCGCAGTTGCCGGGAGACATTTTCGTGTAGCGCTGCTGCGATCCTGAATTCAGTAGCAGCATGATTCAATCTGTCCTGACACTCCTTGCGTTTCAGCTTGCAGGCGAGTGCTTATACCGCGCGTTTTCTTTGCCTCTTCCAGGGCCCGTCATTGGAATGGCGCTATTGACCTTGTGGCTTCTGCGGCGCCGTCCCACGGCGGAGAGCCCGCTGCAGGTAACGGCAAAGCATTTGCTGCGCATCCTGGGACTGCTGTTCGTGCCAGCGGGAGTGGGGATCGTGGCCAGCGGAAGCCTGGTGCGGGCGCAGTGGCTGCCCATTACTGTAGGCGTCTTTTGTTCCACTCTTCTTTCCCTTTTGGGGACGGCCTATGTCATGAAATGGCTGAGCGCCCGCCAGCGAGTGGAGGACCACCAATGAATCCTTCCGTCTGGCATGCTCTTCCAGTTTTCTTATCCACCTCTTCTCTGTTCTGGCTCACGTTTACGCTGGCGGCATATGTGGCTGGCATGCGGATTCAAAAATGGTTGAAGCGGAACGCCCTTGCAAACCCCGTCCTGCTCGCCATTCTGTTTATCGGAATCACTCTGAAGCTCACGGGGGTCAGCTACCAGACCTACTTTTCCGGCGCCCAGTTTATTCACTTTCTGTTGGGCCCTGCGACGGTCGCTCTGGCCATTCCGCTCGTCAATCATCTTCACCACATCAGGCGGAGTCTCGGTCCGTTGTTAGTGGCCCTGCTTGCCGGATCTCTGATTTCAGCCGTTAGCGGGTATGGTTTGGTGCGCCTCTTGGGAGGCACGGAGGATGTCGCACTGTCCATGATGCCCAAGGCCGCTACTACTCCGATCGCCATCGGGGTGGCACAGGCTATCGGCGGAATCCCTTCCCTCACGGCCGTTTTGGCCATAGCGGGAGGCGTGATTGCGGCCGTCTCCATTCAGAATCTCATGAGCTGGTTCAAAATAAAGGACTGGCGTGCCTGCGGTCTTGCAGCCGGAGCGGCTGGAAGCGGAATTGGCGCGGCGCAGGTAATCCCGTTGCACGATATCGCGGGAGCGTTTGCGGGTGTCGCCATCGGACTGAATGGCCTGATGACGTCGATACTGGTGCCTATACTCGTCCATTTGTGGCCGGTGGCAAGGCACGGCTAGCCACTCGCAAGATAATTATAGGAAGACGAGGAAGAGGAGCAATCGAATGCAGAAAAGCAATGGACGCGGAAGCGCTGGGCTGATCGATCCGCAAGTTTCGCACGAGGAAAAGCTCGCCAAACTGGCCGAGGTAGCTATTCAGGTGGGCCTTCACTTAGCGCGGGGACAAGAGTTGGTGATCACGGCGCCGCTGGATACCTTACCGTTGGTGCGCCAGATCACAGAGCAGGCCTACCGCGCGGGCGCCTCGCTGGTGACTACCCTCTTTACCGATGAAGACGCGATGCTGCTTCGGTATCGTTATGCGCCTGATGAAAGCTTTGACTACGCGGCGGCGTGGCTGCAGGAGGGTGTCGCTTCGGCTTACCGCAGCGGTGCTGCCCGCCTTGCCATTTCCGGCACGAACCCGACCCTGCTCGCAAAGGAAGATCCGGCGAAGGTGTCTCGCGCAAATCTGGCCTTTTCCAAGGCAAGCAGACCCGCACTGGACCTTATTACGCGACACGAAATCAACTGGACGATCGTCCCCTGTGCCACACCAGCGTGGGCTTCCGCAATGTTTCCGGACGAGCCTGTCGAGACCGCGATGGCTCGCTTATGGGACGCGATTTTTGCATCCACGCGCATTGATTCAGCCGACCCGGCCGAGGCCTGGCGGACTCACGACAAGCATCTCCAGGCGCGGGCTCATCTGCTGAATACAAAGAGATTTGCCGCCTTGCAGTATCGGGGCCCGGGGACCAATCTACGCGTGGGCCTCGCCGACGATCACGAATGGCTCGGCGGGGGTACCATCGCGAAGAACGGCATTCCGTGCATTCCCAACATGCCCACGGAAGAAGTGTTTACCACCCCGCACAAGGACCGCGTTGAAGGCACGGTCACCAGCACAAAGCCGCTCTCCTACCAGGGCGCTTTGATCAAGGACATTTCCGTGCGCTTTGAGAAAGGCAGCATTGTGGAGGCTCGGGCATCCACCGGTGAGAGCATCCTGCAGCGGATGCTGGAAACCGACGACGGTGCACGCCGCTTGGGCGAAGTCGCGCTGGTGCCGCATTCTTCTCCCATTTCCCAAAGCGGGCTGTTGTTTCTCAATACACTCTTCGACGAGAACGCAGCAAGTCATATTGCGCTGGGGCAGGCCTATAGCACGTGCATCCGGAACGGCGATTCACTCGATGCCGAACAATTAGCGCAAAAGGGCGCAAACACCAGCCTGATACATGTCGATTGGATGATCGGCTCGGACCAGATCGATGTAGACGGCCTGAAGGCCGACGGCACCAGTGAACCTTTGATGCGACGGGGGGAATGGGTATAGCTTCAATGAGGCTGTTCTGTTTCCTATTGCTCGCGAGTAGCTTGGCGATGGGGGAGGTTCATAAGCTCTCCCTCCAGCAGGCGCTGAAGCGTGCCGCGCTGCAGAATCCCGATCTGGCGCTGGCGCGCCTGGACGCGGAGCGGGCACAACACGATATCCAGATCGCCGGTGACGCTTTTTCGCCGAGGGTCCGGCTCCGCAGTGACGCGGTTTATACGAACGGCTATCCGAACTCCATTGGCCCCGACGCGAGTTCTCCTGCGCTCCTCGGCGAACGGACCGACATGTCCCTGTATAACCGTCCTCAACACTACCAGGTGGCGGCCGCGAAGCAGGACGCCATCACCGCGGAAATCGGTCCGCGCGCAAAGGCGGATGATGTTGCACGCCAGATCGCATCGCTCTATTTGGATGCCGAGCAGTCGGCCCGGGAGATAGACGTCGTACAGGCAGAGATGTCTTCGTACCGAAAAATCGAAGCAGCGGTGGCCGGCAGAGTAAATGAAGGATATGCGCTTCCTGTGGATCTGAGTCGAAGCAAGGTGGAATCCGCGCAGAACCTCCAGCGGCTCCACGCGCTCGAAGCCGATAAGACCTACTCGGAGTCGTTGATCGCTCTGGCGCTCGGCTACAGCGGGAATGATCTGGTGGAACCAGCCGAAAGCGCCGAGAGCTTCGCGCTGCCGAGTTTTCAATCGGAGAGCGACGCCGTGGACACAGCCCTCTCTAATAACAAGGAGATGATGCGCCTGCAATCGGGAATGCTCGCGAAGCGATTGGAGCGCAGATCTTACGCCGCCGTCCGTTTACCCCAAGTCGATCTGGTGCAGCAGTACGCGCTGTTTGCAAAGCGAACGTATCAGGACTACTTCCCGGGGACTAATTTTCAACGAAACAATGCCCAGCTTGGAGCTTCATTCACTTTGCCGATACTCGTCGGCCTTGAGCCCGGAGCCCGTTTGCAGCAAGCCGACACTGACGAGGAAAAGCTGCAGGTACAAATTGACGATCTGGGCCACCGCATCCGGGCCGCCACGCACCGCGCCTTCGAAGAGTTGTCTAAAGCACGAAGTTTGCTCGACGTGGCCCGCCAGCAACTCAGCCTGGCACAGGACGAAAGTGCTGTCCTAAATTCGCAGTATGCGGAAGGGCGGTCTTCGCTCAGCGACATAGAAAAGGCGATGAACACGGAAAGCGAAAGGCGGCTCGCCGTGTCTGAGAGCGAGATCGGCGTGGCGCGGGCAAAGCTGAACCTGCTACAGCAAATGGGAAATCTGATGCCGGCTCTGATGGAAAGCTTACAGCAAAGAAACAGCTTGCCGAATGCTTCGGATTGATTGCTACGGACCACGGATAGGAGTCGGGATCGGCAGGCGGGGCTCCTGGTGGAAACACCGTATTGACTCTATGCCCGGCATGACCGAAATTTGAAGAAGTGCTTACTTCTCTTTTGCGCGCAGGGGCGCTTCTTTGCCTTATCTCTTCGTTCAGCTTTGCAGGCCAATTTTTGTCTGTTGGCGTAAAGGCGGGCGTTCCCTTTACCGACGACTTTAGCAGCGATACATTCCCGGTACCGCCGCAGGTCTACAGGTCGTATTCCAATTCCACGGGTTACATCATAGGCCCCACTGGCGAGATTCACTTGCCGCTGGGACTGTCGGTCGAAGTCGATGCATTGTATCGCCCGCTAGATCTAAGGACCGATGTAGTAGGGGATGGCAGCGTGAGTCACAATAGCTACGCTTCCTGGGAGTTCCCCATCCTGGCCAAGTGGCGCTTTCCTATTCCGCTGCTGAAGCCCTACATCGAGGCCGGCCCTAGCTTTCGCGCATTGGGCGGTACCGCGAGCGATTATTTGTCGAACGATGGCCTCACCTTGGGAGCAGGTATTGAGCTTCGCGTGTCTCGTGTGCGCATCGGGCCCGAACTACGGTTCACTCATTGGGGAAGCGATGCAAGCGGCGCTTCCAGCCACGGTTTTATTTCCAACCAGAACCAGGGTGAGTTTCTGGTCGGGTTTTCATTCTAAACGTTTGTCCCCAGTTTAATTCGTCGTCCGTAGTGTCGCCCATTCCGGGGCGCTTGTGTCCTGGTACGTCACATTGTGCTCCACCCCGGCGAACGCCTTTCCGTCGATTTCGGCGTAGGGATATACGAAATAGTTCAGTGGCTCGCCGTGCTGTCTCGGTACGAGCAGTAGGTCGCGCCCCTTGCTCAACTCGATGCGGTTTTCATCGTGCGCGCCAAAGAAGTACTCGCGCTTTGCCGGGTTTTTCTGTGCTTCGGAGGCATCCACCGGCACCCAACCGATCCCTTTGGCATAGAACTCCGCCCAGCAATGATAGCCGGCTATGATTCCGGTGCCACGGCGGGCGGGTAGCGGAAACCCAATGGCGAACCGCGCCGGAATCCCCAATGCGCGGCAGTAGCCGATAAACATAGCGTGGAAATCTGTGCAATTGCCCCGGCGCTTCTCGCAAGCGTAGTAGATGTCGCCGCGCCCCCAGCCCTCTCCACTCTTGTCGTACTTCACGGTTGAGATCACGTGGTTGTAGATAGCGCGCGCCAAGTCCAGGTCCGTGTGCGCATGTGCCTGATTCACCACTTCCTGTGCCCAGGAGCGGATTTGCTCGTTGATCGGCACTAGGCGATCGGGCCTCAGGTACGGCTTCAATGCTTGTTCGCTTTCACCGCTAGTCAGACGCGAGCCATTCAGCAGTCGAAACTGAACGTGCTCCTTGCGGCTGGCCTGGAATTGGAGGTCGAGTGAGAACGTGCGCTCTTTCGGCGCATTCACCTCCAGATGCAACATCCTGTTGCCATTGCGGGCCGCCGTAATCGTGTATTTGTACGGTGAGGAGATCGTTAAGCCTTCTATCTGCTGCCAAAGATCGTCATGCGGCACGGGAGCCCACAGCTTCAGCTGATGTGCGGTCGCGGGAACGTCTTTCACGGTGATTCTGTAGTCCAGGTGAAACGTCCGTGTGCGAATCGTTTGCGGCTCCGCGCCGGAAGTGGCACCGAGCAGCAGACTCGCACCAAGCGGAGAGAAGAGTGCCACCCGGCGCGTCACTCGAAGCTCCCCTGCTCGATCACGACGTTTTCACGTACTATCAGCTGGCGGGGAGCCAGTTCGGCCACTTTGGGAAGTACGCGCCTGACGTGTTCTTCCAGATCGACAAACACCACCGTGACCGGAAGATTGCCTCCGGAATTCACCAGGCTCGATCGATGAATGTCGTGCCGTCCATTGAAGCCGGCCACCGCGTGGAACACGCTCGCGCCCCGTATTCCTTCGGTTTGCAGCATCCGCAGGATCTTGTCCCACTTGTCGGACTCGTTCAGATAAATGGTGACTTGAACGGCTGTTTCCATGTGACAATTCTCCACTACAGAGTCCGGGCCAGCACGGCACCGAGAACCACAGCGAGAAAACAGAGCACATTCGTGGCAAGCACATTGAGAAGGCAGAGCATCCACTGTCCCCTTTCAAACAACGCGAAGCTCTCAAATGCATAGCTGGAGTACGTGGAGTAGCCGCCGCAAAAGCCCACAGCGATCAGCAGCCGCCAGCGTGGATCGGCAATTACTCGCTCGCCGGTCCAGATCAGGAAGAAGCCCAGGATAAAGCTTGCGGCGGTGTTGATAATCAGCGTGCCGAAGGGAAACTCGTAGGGAATCCACCTGGCGACGTAAAGCGCTATTAGGTAGCGCAGATTCGCACCCGCGATGGCGCCTAATGAAATCGATAGAAAAGTTCCCAAAGCATGCTCCGGCCAAATATATGGTAGGAGTCATCAGCCGCAGGCGGTTTTGGCGAACTCCATCGCCGTCGTTTCCATTGTAAACACCCGTCTGATTACGGCCCGCGGTGAAAATGACCGTCGCCTGTAACCTAGTAAATAATGGGTACGAGTTCTTCTGGCGTTGCGGCAGTTCCTGGGGTACAAAGCCGCCTCAAGGCAGCCGTCATCCGTTGGTACAGCGAACTCCGTCAACGTGAGGGCCAGCTTTTTCTGGTCCTCTCGCTCGTTATCGGAGCCACCGTCGGCGCCGTCGTGGTTGCATTTATTGTTCTGACTCAAGACTTGGGTAGATACCTGTACCCTTCCGGGGGCATGGGCCTGCGCCGGTTATTTGTTCCGGTTCTCGGCTCGCTGGTGACCGGATTCCTGATGGACCGCTACTTCCCCTACGCTCGGGGAAGCGGCATTCCGCAAACGAAAGTGGCGCTTTTTCTGCAAGGCGGACGTATCACCTTCAAGACCGTCTTGGGGCGATTTTTCTGCTCGGCGACGGCATTAGCCAGTGGTCTTTCCCTCGGGCGCGAAGGTCCTTCGGTACAAATCGGCGCGGGCTTCGCTTCGGTCATGGGCCGTAGACTCGGGCTTGGGCAGGAGCGCATCAAGCAACTCGTGCCGGTCGGCGCCGCAGCCGCCTTGGCGGCCGCTTTTAACACGCCCATCGCGGCCGTCCTCTTTTCTCTCGAAGAAATCATGGGAGATCTGCACGCCCCGCTGCTCGGCTCCGTCGTGCTCAGCGCGGCTACATCTTGGGTTGTTCTCCATCTCTTTCTAGGTGACGAGCCGCTGTTTCACGTTCCTGCCTACCAGATCATCCACCCCGAAGAGTTTATTGCGTATGCAATTCTCGGCCTGTTCGGAGGGCTCTGTTCGGTGGCCTTCGTAAAACTTACCCTCTATCTGCGCATGCGTCTTCGCCAATTGCCGCCATGGAGCCGATGGTGCCAGCCCGCCATTGGCGGTGTCCTGGTCGGCATTTTGGGATTCTTTGCCCCGCAGATATTAGGAGCTGGATATGGATTTATGGGCCAGGTACTGAGCGGAGATTTCGCGCTGCGGACCGTGGCGGCCCTCATTGTCGTGAAGCTGGTGGCCACTGCCGTCTGTTATGCATCCGGTAACACCGGCGGTATCTTCGGACCTAGTCTGTTTATCGGTGCGATGCTCGGCGGAACTATGGGAACCCTTGTTCACACATGGTTCCCCACCGTCACTGCTGCACCGGGAGCCTACGCCCTGGTGGGCATGGGCGCTGTCTTCGCCGGGATTATTCGGACACCGCTCACCTCCGTTTTTATGATCTTTGAGCTCACGCGCGACTACTCGATCGTAGTGCCGCTGATGATCGCCAACCTCACCAGCTTTTATCTCTCCTACCGCTTCCAGCACCGCCCGATCTACGACGCATTGAACGAGCAGGACGGAATTCATCTCCCACATGCGGACGAGATGCGAAACCGGAATGCCAAGCTCGTCGGCCAGTTCCTGCATGAAGCGCCCCTGTTCATTCCGCCAGACATGCCAATATCGGCTCTGAAGAACGGGGCGATGGGCGGCGCCTACCTGATCGGCAGCGGGAACATGCTTGTCGGGCTGCTTCGTTCGTCCGATGTCGCAGTGGCGAGTGCCGAAGATCAGGACGATCGTTTAGCTCGCGATCTGATGATTCCAACTCCAACCGACTCTGATCTGGACGATTTCGAGTCGTTCCCTCACGTCCATGCCGACCAGGTGATAGAGATCGCGTTGGACCGCATGAGCAGTTCTAAGATAGCGATGCTGCCGGTGGTGGACCGGGCCAACGTGCGCCGCGTGCGCGGTATTGTGCTCGGAGACGAGATTCTGCGTTCTTACGGATTGCCTCTACTCGATCCAGCTGCGAGCGTCCAGCCGGTAAAAGAATAAATTTCGAAAATACCCGAACAAAATCTGTGAAACGCCGAAAAGTAGGATAGGGCGCGAAAGCAACAGATCGCCCCATTGCGACTATGGCGAACGGCAACTCCGGATCTTGCATCCTTGATCATCCCCCGGCCGGGGAGTTGAAAGAGCTCCCGCATCAACCCGCTGCGACCATGCTGGGCAGCGTGACAAACCCAGTCAGCGGAGCGGCGGCCTCCTGGATACCGCCCAGGATCGTGCCCACCGCGAATCCGCTGCCACCGGCAAAAGCGATTGGGCCCGAAGCTGTCACGAGCAAAGTTGTCGCCCACCCCGCGAAACTGCTACTGGTGGAAGACAACCCCATTAACCAGAAAGTCGCCACGCTAATGCTGAAGCATCTGGGCTACAACGCCGACATTGCTCACAACGGGGCCGAGGCGGTGGAAGCGGTAGCACGACAAACCTACGATTTGATCTTGATGGATTGCCTGATGCCGGAGATGGACGGGTTGGAAGCCACCCGGATCATTCGCGCGCGAACTGACTATGGATCCATCGTTCCTATCGTTGCCATGACGGCCAACGCGTTCGCCGAAGACCGCCGTGCCTGCCTGGAGGCGGGGATGAGTGACTATCTTCCCAAGCCCGTCCGGGAAGCAGAACTCGCAGCGAAGCTGAATCAGTGGCTGAACAGCCGGTAACACATCTTTCCTAACGCACTCCCTTCCGGGCGGCGGATACACACGCATTCATCGCGTATGATTGATCTACCTCCCGGTATGAGTAGCGCAACCTCGTCCACATCGCTGGAAGCAGGCAGCTGGATTTACGTGTTTCTGGCCGCCACTGTGGCTGCCACTGCTGGGCTGTTGTTTGGATTCGATATCGCTGTCATTAACGGCGGAATCGTCTTCCTGCAAGCGGCGCTTCACCTGACGAGCGTGCAAACCGAGTTCGCTGTCAGTGCGCTTTTGTTCGGGTGCATCTTTGGCGCGAGCATCGCTGGCTGGCTCAGCGACCGCTTCGGACGGCGGCGCGTGCTGATGCTTTGTGCCGTTCTGTTTGCACTATCCGCCATAGGCGCGGCCCTCCCCAGGACCTTGACGGAGTTCGTCACTGCGCGCATCGTCGGCGGGCTAGCAATCGGCGCCGCTTCGGTGTTGGCCCCGCTTTATATCGCCGAGGTTGCCCCTGCCCGGGATCGCGGCAGGCTTGTCTCGCTGAATCAGATGGCCATTGTGACGGGCATTCTGCTGGCCTACCTGGCGAACTGGCTCCTATCGTTTACCGGCCCATCCAGTTGGCGATGGATGTTTGCCGTCGCGGCCATCCCCTCCGCTGCCTTTTTCATCGGCTTGTTCTTTGTGCCGGAGAGTCCTCGGTGGCTGGTGGAAATGGGGCGCAGCGCGGAAGCCCTGGTAGTGCTTACCAGCATCAACGGACCCATTACTGCGAGACACGAATTGACCGAGATCGAACAAACAGTTGCGGAAGAATCCGGCACGCTCGCTGAACTGTTCCAGCCGGGCCTTCGGCGCGCGTTGTGGATCGCTATCGCGCTGGCCGTTTTGCAACAGGTGACCGGTATTAACACTGTCCTCTTCTACGGGTCTATCATCTTCAAGGAACAGGTGCACAGCGGTAGCAACTCGGCCGCAATCTTCGCCAACGTCATTGTCGGCCTGATCAATTTCCTCGCCACACTGATAGCCCTGAACATGATTGACAAATTCGGCAGGCGTCCACTCCTGCTCGTGTCTTCCGGTGTGATGGCGTTATGCCAGGTCGGTCTCGCCGCGGTGTTCTTGATACCCGCGCCACCGGCCGCGCTTGTCCTCGCCATCATGCTGGCATGTGTGGCATCGTTTGCTATCGGGCTAGGGCCCGGGGTTTGGGTGCTGATTGCCGAGTTTTTCCCAACACGTATTCGCGGCCGGGCCATGTCCATCGCGACCGTCTCGCTATGGGCAGCCTGTACGCTGCTCACCATGACGTTTCTGACTCTCGCGAAGGCCTTAACGCCCTCGGGGGCATTCCTCATCTATGCCGCGATGTGCGTCATCACGTTTTTAATCGTCCTGCGAGCTGTACCGGAAACAAAGGGCCGGACCCTCGAGGAAATCGAACATCTCTGGCGGCCGTCGGGTTCCGGTGGCTAGCCTCGCGGCTGCTCTTCTCGCGGGATGTCGTCTCCTTGCTAAAATCCTAAGCGGTACCCTTCCATTCCCTAATGAACCATCTGAAACAGCTGATCCGGGAAGTTCCCGACTTCCCGAAGCCCGGCATTAATTTCTACGACATCACCACGCTGTTGAAGGACAAGCATGGCTTCCGGGAAACCGTCGATGCCCTCCAGGAGCACTACCGGAAAACACCTGTCGACGTAGTTGTCGGAATCGAAGCGCGTGGCTACTTTTTCGCGCCCGCTATGGCCTTGGCCCTCGGCGCCGGGTTCGTTCCTGTGCGGAAGCCGAAAAAATTGCCCCACGTCGTCAAGTCCATCGACTATGCCCTGGAGTATGGCACCGACCGGTTGGAAGTTCATGCCGACGGAATCGAGCCGGGCCAGAATGTTTTGATCGTCGATGATGTTCTGGCAACGGGCGGGACGGCATCGGCAGTCGCACGGTTGATAGAACAACTCCAGGGTAAAGTCATCGGTCTGGGATTTGTGATTGAGCTTACATTTCTGAATGGGCGGCAGAAGCTGGACGGTTACGATTCGTTTTCGCTGATTCAGTACCAGTCGTGAAGGTCTCAGTTCCTTCGTTCGCCAAACTGAACCTGGACCTGCGTGTTCTTTACAAGCGCCCCGACGGCTACCATGAACTCCGAACGGTCTTTCAAACCATCAGCTTACGGGACACTCTGTCCATTGAGTTCGATTTTGCGAAACGAACCCAAATCGACTTAGACAGTTCGGTCGATATCCCCG
>DATIMM010000184.1:0-17414 GCA_035475295.1 Bryobacteraceae bacterium | reverse complement strand
TTCGTGTAAGCCAGGCTTTCGTCTAAAGCGGCGCGTTCACGAACCGCTTCGTCAGCGGTCTCCCAGGGTTCATCCTTGTAAGGCTTGCCTCCCTCGGCGATCCCTACATAGCGCTCGAACTCCCACGCCAGCGTGCTACGGTAGGCGTCCCAAAACGCCGGGTCGCGATATGGCAGAACTCTCGGACCGAATACGATTGACTCGAGCGACAGCGCCTTGCCCGGACAGAGTTCGATGTACTTACGCACGTACGAATCGATATCGACATTCCCGCGGCCCATTTGCACCCAGGTCACCGCTGCTCCTTGCGGCACGTTCCAGACCATGCTGTCGCGGAGGTGACTAGTGAGAACGTACGGATGAAGAACCTCGAGCGTCAAGTGCGGGTCCTCGATGGTCCAAAGCGGATTGCCCGAATCGAGGCAAACGCCGACAAACTCCGGTCCCGCCTTCTCGACCAAACTCTTCAATTCGCGAGCTTGCATATCGCCGGCGTGATTCTCGATCGCGATCTTTATGCCTGCGTCCAAGGCCCTGGATCGGACGTTGTGCAGAACCTGAACAACCTGATCGATGCGTACTTCGATGGCCCCGTTCTTCCGGTCGTCTGCGCTCCCCAAAACCGCTCGCACGATCGGCGACCCAATCGTCTTGGCGGCAGCGATCATCTTTGTCAATTGCTGCTCAGCAGTCCCAAGCGCGGGATTGAACATCTTCGAAGCCGGGCAGATCGAAGTCATGCCGATCTCAATCTGGAGGCCTCGCTCAGCTGCATGTTGCCGAACTGCAACCAGATTTCCTGGTTCAAGGCTGCCAAGAAACCTGATCTCTGAAAAGTGCACCACCTGGACCTTGCGTTCGGCGCAATAGTCCAGATATTGCAATGGTGTCCACTTCTGTGACCGCAGGCTGAAAAGATCGATTCCCAGCTTCACATTCGAGGGAGATTTCGACATTGCTGTTATGGGGACTGCAGTTAGCGCAACGAATTCACGGCGATTCATAGGTCACATGAATCGTAACAACCAGCCGCAACGCACCTTTGTTTCTTTCTCGGCCCCGGGTTGACACGCGCTGAAACTCAAGGTCGCGATAAATCGCCAAGACTCGATCAACGCTGGGGCGTTTAACGCGCTTTTTATCTTCAATATACGGGATCGGCGTTTGTCGTTCATAATCCGTCGTAAACAGGCCACCGGTTTTGAGCAGCGACTTACAGTGGCACAAAGAAGTGTAGCGCGTGATAGCGCCAGTGTAGATCCGTCGCGGACTCCCCATCAGGACCTAATTCTTCTCTCACCACTTCCATCAGTTTGACGACCTGGCGGATATCGCTTGTTTTCAGGTTTCGCAGATAAGGATCATGTCCCGGCTGTTCGTTCAGAGGGTCAAATGCAAGTGGACTCCCGTCACCCTGGAACTTGAAGGCCGTCCAGCCCAATCGTTCGGCCTTTGTCTTTTGCCCCAGATCACGCCAGGAGGCCGGGTCTTGCGGGTGCTTCCTCGGGATCTGCGTGGTGCGATAGAAGCGCACTCGATTACGAAACCTGCCGCCCAATAAATTACATGCCGGGGTTTCAAGAATCCGTCCCACCAAGCCCCAGAGAGCGATTCAATACCGCTCGCCGCTGTGACGGTGGCCCCACCAACCGCACCTGCGCCGGCCCTGTCCCGCAGCATCTTGACGTATAGCCTGTCGACGTTTAGCGGATCTTCGCCTACAATGATGCCCCTCATCTTGTTGACGACAAGGTCTTTCACACCCCAGCCCCAATAGGCTTCGCCGATGCCGTAAAGCCCGGAATCCGTTTAGATCTTGATCAGGTTCCAATCCCAAGTGCCGCGCACGATCATGCACTTCACGTCGGTGATCTTGACCTTGCGTCGAAGCCTTTCCGCTTGCTGAGCGTAGGCGGACGGAAACAGGCGCTCAGCGGCCAGTAACGGAAGTCTGCCAATCCGACGGCTTTGAGGAACCGTCTTCGTGAACAGTCATGCATGTTCGCAAGCTCCGGCAGTCATTGTATATGCAAGTACCGTTGCGGTCCGCCAGGGCCAGAGCGAGCGGAGAATGCGATGGAATGGCGCCGGATACCGGAACCGACCTGATGGCGCGCCCTCGGCATATCGTCGGAGCGGTGATAATGCCGCCCGTTGGAGAGTCTAATTGAGCCGGCGCGGCGACTTACACGAGCTTTTGCTTTTTCAGCGGCAACTCCCGAAACCGCTTTCCCGTCGCCGCGAATACCGCATTGTAGATGGCCGGTGACATCGGCGGCACACCGGGCTCACCCGCACCTGTCGGCAAGGCATCTTGGTTCGGAACCAGATGCACATGCGTTTCCAGCGGGGCGTCATTCATGCGCGAGACGAGATAGTTGTTGAAGTTCCCTTGCTCGATGCGGCCGTCGGCGGCGGTGATCTCGCCCAGGAGCGCGATACCCGAGCCGAATACCGACGCACCTTCAAACTGGGATTTCACGCGATCCGGATTAATCACAGGTCCGCAATCAACAGCGATATCAACGCGCGGAATTCGAATCTTTCCGTTGGCATCGATGTCGATTTCGACAACAGTCGCGACGTAGCTTAGAAAACTGCGATGAGCGGCAAATCCCACGGCGCGCTTGCTCGAACGCTTGTTAGCCCACCCGGAACGATCCGCGACTACCTCAACGACGCGCCGAAGACGCGCGGTCTCGTAAGGATACTGGGCAGGCGGCTTGCCGTAATTCGACCATTTCTCGGCTTGACCTTTGAAATCGAGCGTGCGGGCAGGACCGAGGGAAGCGAGCCAATATTCAACCGGGTCCTGACCGGCGGCATGCGCAAGCTCATCGATGAAGCTCTGTACGCCAAAAGCGTGGTACACGTTGGCGACGGATCGCAACCAGCCGATGCGCACGTGGGCCTTGGCCGGGCCATTCTCCGCTCGAAAGTTCGGGATCTCAAACGGAACGTCGATCCAGCCCATTGACATCTCACCGTCATCGCCATACTCGGACTTGCCGTCGAAGGTGGATCCGATCGGCGGAAAAACCGACCGCTGTAGCCACGCCACCGGTTTGCCGGAGGCATCGAGAGCGCCCTTGAAGTACATGGCCGAGGTGGAGTGATAGTAGTCGAAACGGATATCTTCTTCACGGGTCCAGGCGATCTTTACAGGCTTGCCCACTTTCTTCGAGAGAATGGCAGCTTCAGCCACGTAGTCGGGCTTTGATTTACGGCCAAATGCGCCGCCCAGAAGAGTGACGTGGCATATAACATCTTCGGGCTTAATCCCAACAGCCTGGGCGACGGTCTTCTGCACGTCCTGCGGACTCTGGGTGGCGGTCCAGGTTTCCACCTTCCCGTCTCGCCAGACCGCGACAGCAGCTGGCGGCTCCATAGGCGCGTGGGCGAGGAGTGGCGTATAGTAAGTCGCTTCGACGACCTTCGCTGCCCCTTTGAATCCTTGGTCAATGTCGCCCGATTTACGAACCACTTTCTGTGGCTTGCTTGCTGTTTCGATCAAATCCCGCTTGTACGTTGCGGTTTGAAAAATAGCGTTCGGGCCGGATTCCCATTCAGCCTTCAGTTTTTTTCGGCCCTCCGCTGCAGCCCAGGTATTGTCCGCAATCACGGCAACGCCGCCCAGTGGCTGGAAGCCATAAGGAGGCTTCGCCTGCTCGATGACGATGGTTTGCTGGAAGCCCTTCACAGCCTTGACTTGCGAGTCGTCGAACGACTTGAGAGTGCCCCCGATTACCGGCGCACGTTCGATGGACGCGTACACCATTCCGGGCACCTGCACATCGAATCCGTAGACGGCGTGTCCGGTGCACATGTTCTTAAGGTCATAGCCGGGGACCCCCTTTCCGATGTAGCGGAACTCGCTCGGCTTTTTGAGTTGGATGGTGCTGTTGTGGGGTAGAGGCTGCTTGGCCGCCGCTGATGCGAGTTGGCCGTAGCCAGCCTTGCGGCCCGAATTTTTGTGTACGACTTCGTGGTTGCGTGCAAAACACTCATCGAGAGGTACACTCCACTGGCCGGCCGCGGCATTGACGAGCATCGCACGAGCGGTCGCTCCAGCCTCGCGCATCGTCTCGTAGAAATCGCGAATCGAGCACGAACCGTCCGTGTCTTGAGAGCCGTATTTGTCGGAGCCAATAGCTTGCTGCAGGCGAACGCGCGTCCAGTCTGCTTCGAGTTCATCGGCAAGGACCATCGGCAGTGAGGTGCGGATGCCGGTTCCCATTTCAGAGCGGTGGGAAACAATAACCACCGACCCGTCACTGTTGATCCCGATCCAGATATTCGGGCTCCAGGTTGCCTTCTTCACATCATCTGATGCGGCTGTGATCTGTTCGGCCGGGACGAGACGCGCGCCGAGTATGAGAGATCCGGCAGAGAAAACGGCCGTAAGGAAATCGCGGCGCGAGGCGAGTTGGATGCGGTCGCTCATGCGGTTACTCCTGTCTTTTGGCCGGAGGCGATCTTGATGGCCTGGCGGATTCGCTGATAGGTACCACACCGACAGATGTTGCCCGACATGGCCAATTCGATTTCGTGATCAGTGGGCTTGGGCTTTTCTTTGAGCAGGGCAGCAGCCTGCATGATCTGCCCGCTCTGGCAGTAACCGCATTGGGGAACCTGCACGTGTTCCCAAGCCTTTTGCACCGGATGCTCGCCGTTCGCGCTGAGCCCCTCGATTGTAGTGATCTCCTTGCCGGCAACAGCGCTCATAGGCGTCAGGCAACTGCGGGCGGCCTCGCCGTTCACATGTACTGTACAGGCCCCGCAAAGGCCCATGCCACAGCCGAACTTGGAGCCGGTCAGCTGAAGCTGGTCGCGAAGATACCACAGTAGCGGCATCTCGCCTTCTCCGTCATATTGACGGGTGGCACCATTCACCTTGAGTTGGATCATACGAGTTCCTCCGGAGCCGGAAATAGCGTGAAGGTAATCTATCGATAGTGTCGCAAATCTTCGCGACGGCACACCTGTTCGCCAGACGCGCAGCCCGATATCGTTCGCTCCGGATCAGGGGAGAATGCCGCACTCTTGCCAGAAGCCCTCGATCAGAGGCGCAACTGTTTCTGCAGAGTTGTAGTTCAGGGCATGCCCGGCTCCCGGCAACTCCCTCAAAACTGCTCGCGGGATGCCCTTTGCTAGCTTCTCAACCCATTTCTGAGACACAATCTCATCGTGCTCACCGCGCAGTATGAGGCACGGTACCCGCAACTGTCTGGCGCGTTTCAGCATGTCGTGTCTGGTCGCGTGAATAAAAGTCCGAATGGTCCGGATCGGTCCATTGTGCAGGTAATCGAATGCCTGGAGTGGAACAAGCATGGGTGGTTCACGGAACTGATCCTTTAGCAAGCCAGCTACATGAGATAACCGACTTGCCACGGTCTGATCCATCGTGGGGCCAAGCATCGCCACAGCCACGATGCAACTCGCATCAATATGCGCGAGTTCGACAATCACCTGGCAGCCCATTGAATTGCCCACGAATGCCGCACGCTCAATACCAACTACGCGAAGCCATTCGCGAAGCAAGCTGGCAAGTTCCCGAACGTCCGGTACGTCTTGGGGCTTCTGGCTCCGGCCGTACCCGGGAAGATCCGGAACGTACACCGGATGAGCTGCTGCCCACTCGGTCGCTAGCGGAACCATATAGCGGCTGGAAACTCCCAAGCCGTGCACCAGAACGATCGGGAGTCCGCCCTTGAAATCTGCCTTCGATACGCGGCTGAACACACGTAAGGTATGGACCGTATCCCATCGCTCCTTCAGGTTCTTTCGGCCAAGCAAAATCAAGATCGCACCAGTTCTGAACCGGCCGAACCGGCCAGGAACTTCAGCACAAGCCGGTTGAACTCGTCGGCCCGGTCATACATGAGGATGTGTCCGGCTCCAGGAAGAACGTGGAGTTCGCTATTCCGAATCTTTTCCTGAATCGCACGGCTGAGTTCGAAAGGAACCAGCGGATCTCTTTGACCCCAGACTAAGAGGCATTCAGTGTTGATCTTACTCAGTTCGTCGTCGATATCGATGTTGAGGAGTTCGTGTCCTGCGCGCAGAAGTGTGAGATATCCGGCCCTCACGGAATCCGATACCAGGGTTGGAACAAACCGTGGGCGCATATATAGCGCTTCTCTGGCCAACGGGATGAAAAATGCCGGTATCTTTTTCCGAGGAAGCGCAATCGCGGGTGCTGCAAGCACGATTTTGGTAAGCCGTTCAGGCCATCTGGCTGCGAACATCGCTGTGATGAGCCCACCCATCGAATGCCCCACCATCGCAACTCTCCCGATATTCAGCGTGTGCAGTAAGTCTGCCAGCCAGCTGGCGGCTCCAGCAACAGAGAACTGGTTCGCGTAGCCTCGCATGGCGCCAAACCCAGGAAGGTCTATTAAGTACACGGTGTACTTGCGGCTGAAGACATTTACGTTACGCTTCCACCACGCTGTCGAGCCGGCAAGCCCGTGAACGAGGACGAGCGGCTCGCCGTGGCCCTGTACCTGATACCGCACCATCGATGCGCCAACCCGTACCGTCATGGTGCGGGCGCTCGCAATCTTATCCTCCGGTTCGGTCCACATACTGAAATCAGCCGATCGCTTACTTGCTCGATTATGGACGAGCGGCGCCAGAGGGATCGTGGGTCTCTCCATAGGATGTCGTTCTCCGACGGCCCCCGGATCCGCCTCTTGCGGACCCTGTTCACTACGCTCAGTTCCGCTTGGAACGTTCAGAAGGGAAGATCGTAGAGCCCCATTCTGCCAGCAAACGCGGTATCTGATGGGTATGCAGGTGCGAATGAGTTCGCGGGTCTCGCTGGCGTGGCTCCGAGTGCAAGAACTCAACCCGCTTCAGCCGGATGCATGGAGGCTGATTCGGCTCGGCGCAGTTGACCTAGTGTTGTTTGTCGGTGTGCTGTCAACGAGCCTGTGTGCGCAGTATAGGATCGGTATGTTGCTGAGCAGTTCGGTTTTCACCAAGCCGCATAGGTGATGAGCTTTGACGGAAGCCGATGAAGCTTGTAGGAAGCAACAGGCACCGCACCAGTATCTGCCACCATGCAGGGTTAGCTTGTCAATACCTTTGGAATGGAGCGAATTCGTTTGAGCGGCGTGTCTCTCGACAAACGTTGAGATAATCCGTGGCATCGGTCGCGTTGTGTGCCGTTAGGCTTGGTCCAGGAGGTACCTATTATGGGCAAACTACTCGGAACGCTTTCGATTCCCGATTCTGTGCCATTGAAGAAGTCCGGCGGTTTTACCGGGCTGGGCTCTGGCGGACGAACTCGGCGTTCGAGGCTCACTCGCTGGATGCAAGTCGCTGGGCTGATTGCGATGCTCAGCTGTGCACAGCTTCGTTTGCCAGCGGCGACCAACGACAACAACGTTGAATGGGACGGCTTATTCTCCGATCAGGGCCCCCTTTATATGAATCCGACTGAACCCGCCGCCACGAATCCTGTCGCGCTGACGCTGCGAGTGTTCGAAGGAGACATCACAACAGCCAACATCAAGTATTTCGATACGGCCGATCATGCCTTTCACTGGGTTGCTTTAAGCCGGGTGAAAAGCGATGCAACAGGGCGATTCGATTTCTGGCAAGGCACGATACCGGCTTCCGCTTCGCTCAAGTACTACCGTTTCCAAATCAATGACGGCACAGCGACCGTGTGGCTGAACGCCGGCGGAATTACAGCGGCAGAGCCTTCGGCCGGAGATTTCTGGATCGTTCCCGACTTCCATACGCCGCAGTGGGCCAAGGAGGCCGTTTACTATCAAATTTTTCCGGATCGTTTCAACGACGGTGACCCGAGCAATGACCTGGCGTTCCGGTCGAGTTCACCCGTGCTTCCGGTGAATGGCCAGTGTCCGCGGGGCAGCTATGTCTATATCGGACGCTGCGCTTTTCAGCACAATTCCTGGGATGAGGCGCCCGAGAATCCGGGTCACGGAGATGATTTCTTTGGCGGCGATCTGGCGGGCATTACGGAAAAGATCGATTCGTACCTGAAAGGCACGCTTGGAGTAACCGCTCTGTACTTGAACCCGATCTTTGAATCGCCGAGCAATCACAAGTACGACACGCAGGATTATACGGCCGTTGACCCACACTTCGGATCGAATGCGGAGTTGCAAAATCTGATCAGCACGGCTCACACCAGCAGCAACACGCGGATTTCTGTGCTGCTTGACGGTGTGTTCAATCACACGAGCACTTTTCACCAGTGGTTCGATCAGCAGCATTTGTACAAGACCGATGGCGCGGCCGAAAGCAGGAGCAGCATCTGGTCGGATCGCTATGTCTTTCTGACATGGCCGGGGATCTATTGCCAATGGAGTGGCTTTTCGAGTCTGCCAAAGCTAAATTACGGCTCTCCCAACCTGCGGGACGATCTGTACCGCCGGGCCAGTTCCGTGATGCAGACCTATTTGAACCCGCCGTACGGGGCGGATGGCTGGCGGTACGATGTGGCTGATAATTTGGTGACCATTAGCAGCGAACCCAATGCAGCCAGTTGCGGGGGCACTGACGATCACGCGATCTGGCAAGAGATTCGTCAGTATGTGAAAGGCGTGAATGCGGAAGCGCTGATGCTCGGCGAGGAGTGGCAAAACGCGAATGCCTGGCTGAATGGCAAGGAATGGGATGCCGTGATGAACTACAACGGGTTCAATATCCCGGTCTCCAAATGGATCAATTGTCAGAACGTGCACGGTGAAGAGGCCGGCCAGTGTTTGAGCGTGAGCGGCTTCGACCAGTGGCTGCGAGGTACGCAGGCGGATTATCCACGGCCAGCGCAACTGGCGATGATGAATTCGCTGAGCACACACGACACGGCGCGGTTCCTATGGCGGGCTGGCGGGGATGAGTGGAAAATGAAGCTCGCCATCATTTTCCAAATGACGTACGTGGGGTCTCCCGCCATCTATTATGGCGATGAAATTGGCCTGACCGGCAATAATGATCCGGACAATCGCCGGACCTTCAACTGGGACAACAGCACGTGGAACCAAACTCTGCTGACACTCTACAAGACCTTGATCAAGGTACATAAGCAGGTAAGCGCCTTCAGGGATGGATCGTTCAAGACTCTGTTGGTCGATGACGCAAACCAGTTGTATAGCTATGGGCGCTGGGATGCAAGCAGTTGGGCGATTGTGGTGCTCAACAATGCCGCGGCGGGGCATGCCGCTTCTGTTCCCGCTTATGAGTTGAGCATTCCCGATGGGACGAAGTTAACGGATCAACTGACCGGGGCTATCTACATGGTCAGCAACGGCACGATTCAGGTGCCAACGGGCGCTCTCCCGGGCCATTACGGCATGGTATTGACGGCGCCGGTTCCTTCGTCCGGTGTCATCCGGTGACCTGATGAGCGCTACTTTCCGGCAAGCGCCCGCAGCCAATGCGCTGAGTGAGCCTCGTGCCTAGCGTCGCCAAGTACATGGTGCGACAGCGAAAACCGCCTTCCCAAACTTGCCGCAGCTTCCTGAGCAATCATGTCCAGAGTTGGCATCACAGCCCATTCGCCAGCCGAATGGACCGCGCACAACTGCGGGAAGCCTTCCCCTGGGACCGTACACCTGGCTGTCTGCTGCGGGATCGGGATCGGGTTTTCGGTCAGGACTTCGTGGAGCAGGCGAGGGCGATGGGTATCAAACAAGTTCTGTCGGCCCCGCGCTCGCCCTGGCAACGGGCGTATGTGGAACGCGTGATCGGCAGCATCCGACGGGAGTGCCTGGACCACCTCATCGTGTTGGGGGAGGCTCGCTCCGCCGCACGCTCGCTGCGTATTTCACCTATTACCATCAATCGAGAACCCATCTCTCGCTTGACAAAGATGCTCCGCAGACACGTAAACGACAAGGTCCCTCGGAGCGGCGAGTGATCGAAATCCGAGAGGTGGGCGGTCTACATCCTCATTACGAACGCCGCGCAGCGTAACGCTCTCTTGATTCTTTCCGGCTACATTCTGGCAGGGTCTTCGTAACACTCTGGAGTCGATCGCTGCACCGGTTATTCTGAAGCACGCGGCCGACAACGCAATTGTTCTCATGGAACCTGGATCACTACGCCGGTTAACTTCAAATTGCCCCTTCGAATCCTTTGTAGGCGCAGGACTCAGAATGAACTTTATTTTTAGGGTGTGGCGCAGTACTCTCCGCCCGTCGTTGGCTACCAACTGGCTACCATTTTGGTCGGTTTCTGTGCCTACAGGGATCTAAAGCGACCAATCGCTGTTCCGGCCCTGAATCGAGCTAAGTTGCTCAGATCCTTGGAGTTTTCTCGTTATTGCTGGGACTCGCGTACAGGCGCAAAGGGAATGGCTGGGAGGCAGGGACTCGAACCCCGATAGGCAGATCCAGAGTCTGCAGTCCTACCATTGGACGACCTCCCAGTGAGGCTCATTGGGCAGTATAGCAAGGGGATGAAACGCGCCTGAATTACTGGCCCGTGGTGGGCGGCTGAGCCGCTTTATTGGGCCGGAGGAGCTTGTGACTGGCAATAAAATGCTTCGTCGCCGTGACGAACTGTTGTTTGTTCCAGGAGTGCGCTTGCGCCGTCGTAATGAAGAAACTCCCGATCAGCCCGGTGCCGGCTACCGCAACAGCGCTCACATAAATGGATCGAAACCGGTTCATCTATTTAGTTCGACGGGAAGCGCCTATCCGGAGTTGCAAAAAGCTGAGCCCCGCCGCAGTATCGGGTAAAGTGGCCTTATGCCAGATAAACAGGGACCCGTTACTCTTGCCATTGATGTTGGCGGGACCGGCGTGAAGATGATGCTGCTCGACGAGAATGGAAAGCCTCTGACCGAGCGGTGCCGGGCCGAAACGCCCAATCCGGCGACTCCGGAAAGGGTCTTGAAAGCCATTGACTCGCTCGTGGCACATGTGGGGCCCTTCGATCGGGTCTCGGTTGGTTTCCCTGGCGTGGTGAGGCATGGCGCGACGTTAACGGCTCATAACTTGAGTGCCAAATGGATCGGATTTGATCTCCAGAAAAATTTGAGCAAGCGATGGCAAAAGCCTGTGCGCGTCGCCAACGATGCCGCGGTCCAGGGCTATGCCGCCATTCGCGGCAAGGGCGTGGAACTGGTCATTACGCTCGGTACTGGCTTTGGCTCGGCGCTCTTTATCGACGGCCACCTCGTTCCCGGATTGGAACTGGCGCATCATCCGTGGCATAAGAACAAAACGTACGAAGACTACCTTGGCCGGGAAGGATTGAAAAGGCTCGGGCCCAAGCGCTGGAACAAAAAAGTGGCCGTGGCCATCAAGCAGATCGAAGCACTCTTCAATTACGATCACCTTTACATCGGCGGCGGCAACGCGGATAAGATCGACTTCCCGCTACCCCGGCACGTGACGCGGGTCCCTAATGAGGACGGACTCCTGGGCGGCGCCGCCCTTTGGCGCCTGGAGACCCGCACCGTTACCCCGAAGGCCTAGCCGGCGTTACCGGACCAGATACGGCCACTTCGGGACAGCGTGGAAGTGATAGTGGTAAATCAGGACCGCAACAAACGCTGCCGCTAAAACAAGCACTCCGAGCAGCGCCCAGACTACGATGCGCCACGGGAAGCTCTTGCCCTCGCGCTTCAAAACCAGCAGGTAGCTGGCAAACACGCCGACGAAAAACAGCAGCACCATCGGCACCGCGAAGATCATCATGTTGAAGATGTCCGGTGTCGGCGTCACAACTGCCGCAATGACAACGATGACCAGAACAGCGTAACGCGAGTTCCTCACCAGAAAACGGGGCGAAACCAATCGCAGGAGTGTCAGGAAGAAGATGAGGACCGGCATCTCGAAGACGAGGCCCACACCGAGCGTTACGTTCACGAATAGGTCAAAGTACTCGTCGATCGAGACCATCGGCGTAACGTTTAGGTCATGCCCGATCCCTAGCAGGAACTCTAGTCCATAACGAAAAGCAACAAAGTAGGCAAAGCACCCGCCCGCGATAAACAGGCCCGCCGTACAGGTGATAAACGGAACCGCCCAGCGCTTCTCACGATGGTACAGTCCTGGCGAAATGAATGCCCATACCTGGTACAAAATCCAGGGGGATCCCAGGAATATCGAAACCAGCAGCGGTAACTTCACCCAGATTACGGAAAACTGCTCCATGGGCGTGATCGCCACCAGGTTCGGCGGATTGACGCCCAGATGCTTCAGCGCTCCGACTGCCGGCGCTTTCACGAAATTCCAAAGCTGGTTGGTAAAGATAAAGCTGACAAGGAACGCAATCACCACGCCAAAAAGCGCGTAAAGAATGCGGCTCCGCAACTCCTCCAAATGCCCCATGAAGGACATCCGCAGCATGCCCTTTTCTTCGTCGTCCTCCTCGTCCTCATCCTCGGGCGGGGGAGGAGGTGGCGGGGGCGGCGAAGCTGGCGGAGCGGTAACACTGCGTTGTGCTAACGGTGCGGAAGCTACAGATGACGAATCCGGCTGACGCGCTACCGTCCCATTGCTCTCGGCGGAAATGACGTTTGGCTCAACACTCACGGCTGGAACATCTGGCTCCGATGGATAGCCGTATGGATCGGAAGCGCTGCCATATATCGGATCGGTTTCTACCGGGGATTCGTTGGATTGCACGTAATGGGGTTCCGAAGGTGCGGGTGCTTCTTCCGAAAGGTCGCCATTTCTGGGCCTGTTGTTGGAATGCACAACTTCGGCACCCAAAGCATCATGCTCTTCAAAATCGTCCGGCATCAATACTCAGCTATTACGCGCTATGGCTCTCTTCCGTCTTTGCGGTAGGAGTGCTTTCCGTTTGGCTGCTGTGGGAATGCGGAGTGGCTTCGCTTTCCATCGGTGTGTCCGGCACAGGATCGTATCCTGCATTGTACTGCCCGTATTCGTCATGCGTATACGGATAGGTCACCGAAGAAGTGTTGGTCGTCGTATGACTGTAGTCCGGCTGCTTTTCCAGTTGGACTTCCCGTTCCAGATCGCTCAGATGAGATTCGAATGTCGATTTCAACTCATTGGAAGCGCGGCGAAACTCCGTGATTGCTTTTCCCAACGTGCGCCCCAGCTCTGGCAGCTTCTTAGGGCCGAACAGGAGCAGGGCAATCACAAAGATTGCCACCATTTCCGGTACGCCGATCGGTCCCATTCATTCTCCTTTTACCTAACGCCTTCATCATATCCCAGTGGAAACACGGCCCCGGAAATAATAAGCGGCCGAGGCAAGGGTCCAACTGGCGCATGGCTGGAGACCATTCCGCCGGCCGAACGCCAGATCTGATGCGTGCTTTGAGGGCGGCTGCTGGCTGGTTCTCTGGAACTTCTTTTATAACGCAGCTATAGCGCAGCGATTCTCTCAGTTGTCCTTTACTCGCGTTTGCCCGTCGGCTGAGGAAATCTCGGGCTGTGTCGCGCGACAGTGGCTCCAGTCCTTCCGCCGCCACCCCATCGTGCTTCTCGCTGCCCCATAAGGAGAACGCCCGGCCATACCTCGCGCCGTCAGTGTCGTATTCCGACACGCTTTCTCCGATATTCGGCTCGTATTTCGTTCCCAATCCACAGCCTAATAAGTGATTCGCTTAGACCTAGTACCTCCAGCCGAGTGTCAAAAAGCGGGCATCATGGGTAATGACGCGCTCCTTGTCTGCTTTTTAATCCGGTTTCAGCCGCTAAAACCGGCCCGGATGCGCCGGCTGGCTCGGTACAGCGAACACCGGTGATCCCGTTTGCCTCGCACCTTAGTCCTCGGGAGCCTCCGAAACATAAAACTAAATGAATAGTACTTTGTGTTGGATTCTCGTAAATGAAGGGTTAAAGCCGCGAATGTATTCCTTTTGGGGAAGTAATCTGCCCGAATATCGTAGCCCTTAAGGGCTATAAGGGAGAGGGCAGTTCTAAAATCCATGGTTCTTGTTGAAACCCTAAATCGCTGCAATTGTAAAGAAGCGCCGGACGTAGTCGGAGAAATTCAAAGCGGCCGGCTCGCAAATTGAGGAGGAAATTTAATGCGCTTAGGGCAACTTTCTTTAATGGGCCTACTGGCGGTAGGCTCGATTCTGTCGGTTAATTCCGCTTTCGCTGATACGGTAAGCGGTACCGCGAATATTGCCGGATCAGTCACGGTGACTAAAGACACGATCGCTTTTAATCCTGTCTTTATGCCCGTGCCGGGCGGGATAGACACTGGTTCATTCGTCGGACTGACGGGCGGGACGGTGAACGCCGTTCTAACTGGTGGGCCGAAATTTGGGGCGGTGGATTACAAGGACTTTCTTACCTTCGATGTAGGTGGCACTAAGATCGATTTCGATCTAACCTACATCGAAAAGGGGAATGCTGGCGATGATTCCCCCTTCAGCTTCGCGCAAGTAGGCAGCAACGTAATGGTAGGCCTGTCGCTCGATGGTGCTTCCTACTATGAGAGCTCGCCGGGTACGACGTCTTCCACGTCCGGCGTGTACTCTACGCAACTGTTGGTCAATGGTGCGTCAGTCGCTGATGTCATTGCCAGCGTTAACGCCGGCAACGCCATTGTTGGTCAGTCTTACTCCGCCACGTTCACCGCTTCTCCGACACCCGAGCCTGCGTCTTGGTTGTTGATGAGCGCTGGCCTCCTCGGCGCAGGCTTCATCGCCCGCCGCAAGGCTCAGGCCCTTAAGACGAACGCCTAATCCTGTAGGTCTCGTCTTACGGAGAAGGGGCAGGCCTGAGGGGAAACCGTCAGATCCTGCCCCTGATTCTTGTGCTTCAGTTACTGCTTCTTATCTCGTGTCCAGGTTTGGAACAACCTTTCACTCTCCGACGCATAACCAGATCCGGACTTTGCAATCCAGCTTAGGCGCCTTCCGAGCCATGCTGCTTTACAAGCTTGTTGTACAGCCCAAGCAGTAAAAACGTGGGAGCCCAATGGCCAATGAAGTTCGCTTTCCTTTCATCTCCCATCAGTTGAAAAACCAGCGAAGCTCCAATGGAGCCGAAAGCCGCCCAAAGCCAGGTATCAGAAGGTAGCTTTGCAGTCTGCATCTCAATACTGCGCGCCAACGCTCCTTCCCTATGTTCTGTCCGTGGGCCTGTGACGGGATCCTTGGCAACCAACTTCGTTTCGTCCATTCCTCTATCTCTCCTTCCAAAATCGAAAGCCCCCGCGGGGCAAATCGTACAACTGGTTTACTTCCTCATTGATTCGGTCGTTTTGGATCGGATTTCGTTTTTCACTGACAATTTGTAAGAAGTTGACGCTTTGGGCCACCAGCGCCCTCTCTGGTAAGTAAATCTACTGAGGGGCCTTTCGTTTTTCGCCCTGCCCTTTTGCATAAGGCGTCATCGCTGCTGTTCGTTCCGTTCGCGCAAGCAACTGCTATTTACCCGTTTCCCTTTGTTGCTTTGTTAGAGGATTGGAAATCACGCAGGCATTTACCCCGCCGATTCCCATCGACAATTTGCCTCCCAATCCGGGTGGAAACTCACGAGGCGAATCGAAAACAAACGAATCGTGAACACGCGCGATCGAGGCATTCAATTCTTTCTCAGCCAGGGGAGTGGCAAATAGCTTTCCTTGCTCGTACCCCAAGTACTGCGCCGTCAACTCCCAACCGCCGCCCGCGCTCATCCCATGCCCGAACGCGCCCTTTCTCGCCGTCACAACCACAGAGGAGGAAAGAACCGACCGAAGCGTAACCACTTCCGAGTAATCGCCGGGAGTGGCCGTCGCGTGTAGGTCCCATGTCCCCACAGCCTCGGGCGAAGCGCCCGCCTCACCCAGCGCTTGAACCATTGCAGCCCGCGGACCCTCGGCCGTCGGTGTAATAATGTGGTGCGCGTCAGAGCTCATGCCGACTGCCACCGGTTCCATCCCCACCGGCTGAAATCCTCTGCTCGTCAGATACTCCATGTCCCCGACGATCCAAATCACCGCGCCTCCGGCAACGTGCGTTCCTTGTAATCGGGTTAAAGGCGTCGAGACCGTCCGGCTTGACGACAAGACTCGTCCGCTGTAAAACGATCCGACCGTTAGTGGATGGGGTGGCGGGTCTGTCGCTCCCACCACCACGACCTTAGCCTCACCACTTCGAATCGCTCTCATCGCCAGCCCCAGCGAAACCCCGAACGTAGAGCACGCGGCCACCGGCGCAAAGGAAAGCCCGGTGATCTTGCCGAGAATCGAAATCTGCGCTGCGGGCGTATTGTGAATGTTCCAAACAAAGTTCGCCGACACTTTCCAAGGCGGCTCTGGCGCTTGCCACTTATCTTGCAACTTGGCGCGGCGCTTCTCCTTTTCTCGGATGGCGTTCAGCTTGCCCGCTTCTATCCCGCCTTCGATCCCGAGATCGTCAATCGTTGCAAGCTCGTCCAAATACTCCCGCAGTTCGGGCGATCGCGACATCCAATAACGGTTCCAGGTTTCTTCCGCTCTTGTGCGCGCTTCCTCGTCGGCTGTCTCCTCGGGTTGTGGAGGTGCCGAGGAGTCCCGATCCGCCGGAGCTTGCTGCAGGTACGCCCGCAACTCAGCGTTTCGTTCGGGACTCGACCAAAAACGATCCCAACGCTTCTGCGCCTCATACAAAGCGATGCTCGCTTCGTAGGTCGTATTGATGCTGCCTAGTCCGGTTCCGACGTAGACGTGCGCCTGGCTCCCGAGCCTCTTCAACTCTTCTTCCATCCCCGGATTCTGTTGAAGAGCTTGAATGAATCCGCCTAGGGCATACAAGGTTGGCAGATCCATTTTTTCTTTCAGGTTCTGATAGTGCCGCGGTGCAAAGCGCTGGTCGATCCACTCCCGATAGTCCTCGAACTGGAACGATGGGGTGCCCACTAAAAAGTTGTCCGGGCCGAAGCCGTTAAACGGAGCAAGCCAAGTTTCCGAAGTCTCCAAGTTGGCGCGAAACGCCTCAATGTTCGGCGACTTGGGCGCGACCAAGCCCCATCCGAATACCCCAATCCTTACTGCCACATTGCTCCTTCGCTGATGCTCGTTCTGCCCCGCAACCAGACCGGTTGCCACGTCAGGGTCCAATGGATAACTCTCTGGAATCCGAGTGAGCCAGCTTCTTACAGCCTATCGAAACCCCGGAAATTCCGTCTGCGCCCGGTCAGGAAGCGCTAGACGAATTGAATTCTCACCGGTCACAGATCGGGAAGATATTTATTTCCCATCTGGTCTCAACTACTTAGCCTCTGCCGCGCGCCTGGCAGCGACCCGGTTTTTGTCCTGGCCATGCTATGGTCAAGCCGCCAACCAGGAGGCAACCGACCACCATGACCGCTCGCCAGCTCCGACGCCAAGCCGAACACCAGGCCCGCAAACAAGCCCGTAAAGCCGGGAACCAACCGGAGCCGGCCGCCGCTGCCGAAACCGCCGCGCCGCTCACCCGCGCCGAGGTGAACCGGCAGAACGCCTTGCACTCCACCGGCCCGCGCACGCCGGAA
>DATIMM010000183.1:0-27884 GCA_035475295.1 Bryobacteraceae bacterium | reverse complement strand
CCGGAAGGCCAAACGCATCCCAGCCCATCGGATGCAGCACGTTGTAGCCGCGCATCCACATATAGCGCGCCAACGCATCCCCAATGGAGTAGTTGCGCACGTGTCCCATATGCAGCTTGCCGCTCGGATACGGAAGCATCTCCAATACGTAATATTTAGGTTTGTCCGGCGAATCGGCTACGTAGAGCGACGGGTCCTTTGCCCACTGCTCCTGCCACTTTGGCTCAATTTCTTTGGGATCGAACGCTTTTTCGGGGATACCAGCTCCTTTAATGCCGTAACGTTACGGAGATCGTCGCCTGGCTCATCGACAGGCGTTTCCAGAATGAACGCTTTCTGCCGCAGCTTAGGATGGTTCAGAATACGGCGGAAGCCTTCCAAACCAATATAACCGTCGCCGATATTCGCGTGCCGGTCGCAGTGCGAGTCCAGCTTCATCTTCGTGTCATTCGAATGGACGATAGGAACATGGCTAAGGCCAAGTACGTCGGAAGCGTGCCCGATGAAATCCGATAGGCCCTTTTCTTGTGCGATATCGAAGCCAGCCACATAGCAGTGGCATGTGTCGACACAGTAGGCGATTGGTATATCGATACGCGGCGCGGCCAGTTCCCGAATCATGGCCAACTCCTCCAGCTTGCCTCCAAGCTGCGATCCGGCACCGGCTGTATTCTCGAGCAAGATACTCAGCTTCGGCTTCCGTCTCAAGCTCAAATCAATTCCGTGCCATGCGTCCGCGATGGCATCGGCCACGTTCTCTATGCCCTGCAGGATTGGAAGCCCTTTGTAGTTACCGGGGTGAGCAACCAGGTATTCCGCTCCAATAAGAAGAGCGCGGCGAAGTTCCCCACGAAAGGCGCTGATGGACTTTTCACGAATCACCGTATCAGCCGACGCCAGGTTGATCAAATAGCTGTCGTGAATAACCAGGGGCGTAAGATCGTGCTCGTCTCGCGCGTTGTTGAGCAGATTTATTTGGTGCGGATCCGGTTCGTTGGCCCGCCACATCCGCGGACTTGCCGAAAAGATCTGGAACGTATTTGCACCAAGCTCGTGCGCCTTCATCGCCGCCCGTTCCAGCGAGCCCGACGTTGAACAGTGAATTCCAATTCGCAAATTCTTACTTTACTGGCAGCTCGATTACATTAATCGAGTAGGGTGCAAACGTCTGCTTCAGGTGGGTCCCCATTACCTGTACAGAGCTTTCGACCGGCACGATCTTGGTAGGCTCCGTGATACTGTTCGTATCCCTGGGACTCTTGGCGCTGAGGCTGATCAGCGTGGCCGTGCTCCCTACGTTCGAAGCGCCCTGCAGCGAAATATCCATTGCCTGTGGCGTTGACGAGGCGTTGACCACCTTGAGGTCCAGTCTGCCCTTGGCAGAATCTTGAGTAGCGGAGTAAAACACTCGCGGCCCCGCGCCTTCGAGTTTTGACGCCACCACCTGGTCGCCAATGTGCGTACCGAACATTACCTGGGCGTAGTAACTGGGCGAACCATAACTATTCAGAGCGTCATATCCGATCAGGTTTGTCCTCCATTGCCATCCACCCGGATTGACGTTCGCTAACAAGGGAGCATAGCTGGACATGATCACTACGTCGCTGTTGCGCTCCATGCCAGTCATCCAGGCGGCATCGCCCAGCGCAGCATTGAAATCCGGCGTGGGTGATCCTTCCATCGTCGCCCACTCGCCTACGAAGATTTTGGGTCCGGTGCGGCTGGTTTTGTCGTAATGATGCGTATCATCGAAGAATTGGTCGGCCCGTTTGTAGAAGTGATCGTCGATCACATCCGGAGTGCGGCTCTTCACGGGCGTGGTGGCAATCAGTTGCAGCTTGGGGTACTTCTTCTTGATCGCATCGTAAAACTGTGCGAACCGGCCGTCATAGCTGCCTGACTTGTCGAACCAGTCCTCATTGCCTACCTCGATATAAGTTAACGGAAACGCCTTCGGATGGCCATTCCGTGCCCGCACCGCTCCCCACTTCGTGTCGGCGCCTCCGCTCACATATTCAATCTCCTCGAGCGCGCTCTCCACAAACGGCTGAAGTTGCGGACCCGGATCGATATGTTCGCCTCGCAACGAATACCCCGCGTACACAGCCAGCACGGGGTCCATGTGCAGGTCCTCGCACCATTCCAGAAATTCCAGCAGGCCCATTCCGTCGGAAGACCGGTAGCTCCACGGGCCTTCGTGCCCTGGACGATCCACCAATGGCCCGATTGTCTTCTTCCATTCGAAGCGTTCGTCAATGTGGTTCCCTTCCAGGTAGTTGCCGCCCGGAAGGCGAAGGAAGGCCGGCCGCATCGCCGCCAGTTTCTGCATGAGATCGATGCGGTTTCCATTCGGGCGATCATCGTAAGTCGGCGGGAGCAGGGATACCAGACTGAACCAGACGGTACCCGGGTGCCCGACCTCCAGCATCAGGTGGTTCGCTGAAGAACTCTGCACGTCACTGGTCTTCAGTTCAAAGCTGTACTGTTTCCAATCTCCGCCCAACGCGGGGACTGTAGTGCTCGCGGTTCGTTCGCCGGAGTAGTCGTTGACCAATGTCACCGTAACGGGCCCCGTCGCCTCATTTCCGGCCTTGGCGTAAAACGAACCGCGGTAGGTAGTATTCGGACGCACGCCGAACCCCCAATATCCTTCGTTCTCCACGCCGGCAAGATGTGTGTCATCGGCCTTCTGAACGTCCAGTTTCAAGCTGACCGGAAGCGCCTCGCTTGGTCCGGTCGATTTATCGAGAGCGATCGAGGCACGGGCGCCAGAACTCTGCACCACCGTCCAAAACACCGGCTTGTTCGAATCATCCTGAAAAGTCCTGTTACGCACCAGTTCGGCGTAGAGACCTCCGTCGTAGGAGTGATTGATCTCTTCGGTCATCAACCCGTAAAGCATGGGGCTGACTTTGGCAGTCGATTTGCCGACTTGTACCTCGAGCAATGCGGTGGCCGTCCCCTGCGGAGCTTGCTCCTGCCCATAGGCGCGCAGCGTCAGGGAGAAAAGGGCCAAGATCGGGACGATTCTTGCGACGGATGACCGTAACACCATATTTGAAATACCTCCGGAGGCCAGTTCCCCAGTTGTTAAACTAACGCTGGAATGCTACTGGCGCGAGAATTCATAGACTATATCTCACGGCAACTTATTAACCGGCTTTCCCCTGCCGCCTTTGAGACATCGAGTCCTTCGGCTGCTGCCGGGGTCATCGCACAAGTTATCGAGGAAGACCTTGCGACGGAGGACAAGCTTAACGACGAAGTTCGTGACATTCTGGACCAGTACAGCGAATACATGCGGCGCGAGAACGTCTCCTATCAGGAGATGTTCCGTAAGATAAAAAACCAACTGCTATCCCAGCGGAAGATTGTACGAGCGGCCGGCCGCGACACGAACGATCCCATGAAACTTTCGCGCGACAAGGTAAACGACCTTTCGCACAAAATTGTGTCGGCCCTGCGCAAGTCGCGGGATTTTCGCGTGCGACAGGATCCCAATGAGCTTCGGCTGGCCATTGTTCGGGAGCTAACGGAAATCCTGCAGCTTGAAGACCGCATCGACAAGGCAGCCCGCCAGAAGATTCGCACGCAAAAACGCGATATCGCGGAAGGCGGCGAGGAATACGAACTCCTGCACAAGCGCTACTATGCCGAAGAGCTGAAGAAGCTGGGCATTAACCTGGGCAGTTCTTCCTAGAACGGCCCCTTAGCTCGCCGGAGTCTTATCCAGCTCCTGCTTTGCCCATAGGCGGTTGGGATCAAGCTGCAATGCCTTCTGCAGCGCCTGTCTCGCCTCGGCGTTCTGATTTGCTTTATGCAACGCGATGCCCTTCCAAAGGTACGCCTCGGCCAGATTTGGATTTATGGCAATTGCTTTATTGAAGTCCTTCAGCGCCAAATCGATTCCTCCACCGAACGACGGCGGCAGGTAAGCGTAACCAACGCCCCGGCTCACGTAGGCTAGCGCCAGATTCCCGTTCAATTGAATAGCCTTGTCCAGCTCGTCGCGCGCGCACTGCCCATATTTCATGGCTCCTAGGATCGGATTGGCGGGAATCACCTGGCCACACAAGCCGCCAAGTACGCGGTGATATTCAGCATTCGAGCCATCTATCGCGATAGCCCTCTGAGCGGCGTCAACTCCGGCTTCCGCAAACGCTTGCGCCTTCTTCTTGTCCCGGAGTTCCTGGGCCACTTCAGCAGCATATGAGTTCGCCAGCGCCAACCCATACTGCGCCTCCGCAGATTTCTCGTTTGCTTTCGCTGCCTGCTCGTCCAGCGAAATAATCTTCTGCAGGGCGGGCAAATCCTGACGGTCTCTCGCTAGTTTTAATTCGCTTGAGGGACCGCTGGCCGCGCCAGCAATGGACGCGGCCAACATAAAACACAAAAACTTGTTCATTCGCCCTTATTGTAAAAGCGATCCTCCAAAGGTTTCGCGATGATTAAGAAGCGCCCGGCTCGCGAGCGTTCACAGCTTCGCTAGTCTGCGTTGGATCAGCAGAAAGTACAACGCAAAAAGAACGACGAGCACTCCATTGGCCACCATAACGGTTGGAGCCGAGGTCTGCTTGATCAGATATCCGCAAACCACACTGCCAATCGGCATTCCCCCGCGGAACGCCACGTTATAGACACTCATGACGCGCCCTCGCATTGCGTCGCTCACATAAAGCTGCACAAGCGATGTGTTCGAAGCAAATACAACCATCAGCGCGGCTCCGGCGCAGAAAATAATGGCCGTGCTGGCGACGAGGTTTCGTGAAAGGCCAAACGCCAGCATCAGCGACCCGAGCACCAGCATGACGGTCAAAGACCTTTTTGCCATTCCGGCCTGCTTCTGGCTTCCCGCAATCGCCAGAGCTCCCGCTACCGACCCTGCCCCCGACAAACAAAGAAAGAGCGTGAATATATTTGCACCCCCATGAAAGACATCACGGGCCATCACGGGTAAAAACGTAATAAGCGGGTAAGACAGAAGAGTCAGAAAAAACGCCACGGCGACCAGGCTTACCATGCCTTCCCTCTTGCGAATAAAATTCAGCCCTTCCTGAATGCTCGCCAAAACGGACACGCTTGCCTTCGGCGGAATAAACTGCGTTCGGATCATCAGCAGGGTTGCAATTACTGCCAGATAGGAAAGCCCGTTCAAGGCAAAACACCACGTAGCCCCGAGTTTGCTGAGAGCGATTCCGCCGAGCATCGGGCCCAGCACGCGAGCGAGGTTGAACTGAATGGAGTTTAACGCTATGGCATTGTTCAGGTCTCTTTTGTCGACCAGCGTCGGTACAAGCGCCGAGTAGGCGGGGCCGCCGAAAGACTGCGCTAAGCCTACGGCGAACGACAAGCACCAGATATGCCAGACCTGTACGGTGGCCGTAAAGACCAGGGCCGCCAGGATGAATGCACAGGTCATTTGAATCACCTGTGAAACGATCAGCAGGTTCCGGCGATTGCCGCGATCAGCGAGAACACCGCCGAACAGAGAAAACAGAAATATCGGTATCTGCCCGAAGAAGGCGTCCAGGCCCAAATAGACAGAGGAATTTGAAAGCCTATAGACCAGCCACGCCTGGGCCAGAATCTGCATCCAGCTTCCGATGCTGGACGTACAGGCTCCCAGCCACATCAGCCGGAAATCGTGGTACTCGAATGCTTTGAAGACTCGCTTCAGCAAGCGATTTCTTTCTTGGATTCTGCTGGCAGCCAGTTAGGGAAGGGGCCGCTCCCGTGCAATCAGGTGAAGCAAGTTGCCGTCGGGGTCCTGAAAAAATGCGAGCCGGTTTCCCTCGTTCGTATAAGGCTCTCCATCGAAGCTGACACCCTTCCGCTTCAAGTTATCCAGGGCGGCATCAAAATCATCGACGGCGATGGCGATGTGCCTCATGCCCGGTGTCTGCCTGGTGGCTTGGCCTCGTTCGCCCTTCGCGGGAATGATTTCGATCATGGCCCCGTTCTTGGCCCTCACAAAATAGTTGCCCGCATACTCGTAATTGATTTGAAAGTCCAGCCGAGAGGCATACCAATCCGCCAGCTTCTGCGGATCAGGCGAAGCGATCGCGAAATGCTCGATGCCAACAAACATAAAGGGAGATTGTACCAGGATGATGGGACACTCAATGCCCACCCGTCCTTCTCGCTCCGAAGCCCCGCCCATGCTCCGCCGTGTATCCTATCTTTCAAGCACAATAGAAATAATGATGATCGTCCGCTGGACACGTTTACACCCCGACCATTTAGGGCCGCTCGTGCTCAATGCCAATCGCTGAAGTGACAACTCCGGCCAAATCTCTTTTCGGCCGCGCCCTCCGGATCGCGCTCGCCGCAGTTCTGCTGGTCGTCGCCGCCGGTATCGTTGCTCCTTTCGTCACCATGGCCAGTTATAGCGGGCGTATACGCGAAGCGTTGGAAGCGGCATTGGGCCGCCGGGTCGAATTTCAGAAACTCCATCTGACTTTGTTCTCTGGTCCAGGATTCCTGCTCGACTCCGTCACCATTGGCGAAAATCCCCGGTACGGTCTCGAGCCCTTTGCATTCGTACCGACGCTGGATGCGCGCCTGCGCCTGGACAAGCTGATTCTTGGCCGGATCCAGTTCTCCAGCCTGCGTCTCGTCGATCCTTCCTTAAATCTCGTCAAGAAAGACGACGGCACGTGGAATGTTGTCACACTGGTTGAGCGCCTCAGCAGCCCGCGCCGCGTTCCTTTGAGCTTATTTCCCGTCATTGAGATATCTGGCGGGCGGCTGAACTTCAAACTCGGCGTGCGTAAGACCACTTTGTATATCTCTGATTCGGACCTATCCATCTACCCCGAGCGTTCTGGAAAGCTTTATCTTCAATTCTCCGGTTCGCCGGCGCGCACCGACCGTGCGGGTAACGGATTCGGCCATTTTCGCGGTACGGCTAACTGGTATCTCGTCCCCGCCGGCAGGAACGCCAACCAACTGGAAGCAAATTTGATCCTCGACCCCAGCAACCTGAGCGAGATAACTACATTGTTCGAAGGGTATGACATCGGGGTCCACGGCACAATCAGCTCTCGTGTGCGTATCGAAGGCCCGGCCACAGCGCTCCGCCTTGCGGGCGAACTGCGACTCGAGGACGTTCACCGCTGGGACCTGCTCCCTTCCAGCGGGGAGGACTGGCAAATCCGCTACACCGGCGGCATCGACCTTCCGGCCAAACATCTCGAGGTACAGACCGTGCCCTCCCGTGGGAGCAACCACACACCGGTGGCGGTTCAAATGCGTGTCGATGATTTTCTGCGGTCAAATCACTGGACCGTCGCGGCGCGGCTCGCGGATGCGCCCGCTCAAAACGTACTCCCACTTGCATCCCGCATGGGTTTGTCGCTTCCGCCGAATCTTTCGCTCACTGGCACTTTGAATGGAGGCATCAGCTACGCAGGCGAACGAGGACTCTCCGGAGAAATCACCGTAAACGATCTCTCAGCAACGGTGCCCGGAGCGTTACCGCTGACCGCAAAAGCGGCCACCGTGGGCATATCCGAAGGCCGCGTTCACCTAAGCCCCACCGTTTTGCAGACCTCCACGGGAAACACTCTGGAAGCCACTGGCGATTATCTGCCAGACACGCGGGAAGTGGTGACTACACTCCGCCTGGGAGCCACGCCCTTGAGCACATTGAAGAGCGAAACAGCCGCTTGGTTTGGAGAAGACCCGACGCTCGGCCTGCTGACGGGCGGCGAGGTGAGCGGGCACGTCACGTATACACACGAAGAATCAAACCCCGCGCTTTGGTCAGGACAGATCCACTTTGCCGACTCCACACTATCGCCCGCTGGGCTGGGGGCTCCTCTAAAACACTCCGCCGGTCGCCTCACGTTCAATGATCCGGATTTTCAGATCGACGACTTTTCTGCAACCCTGGCAAGCCAAACCCTCCAGGGCAGCTACCGGCACAACACTAAGGCAAAGCCGGCAGAACGCCTGCATCTGCAAATCCCATCCCTCGATATTTCTCGCGCCGAAGATCTGCTCGGCCCCACATTTGGAAAGCGTGATTTCTGGACACGGCTTCGTTTTGGGCGTTACCGCGCGCCAGTTTGGCTCGCCAGCCGGGATCTGGACGGCACCATCGACGTAGCGGCACTTTCGTTAGGCGCCGTTCCTCTGGGCTCCTTCCGGTCCCATTTCCTTTGGAAAGGCACTGGCATTCAACTCACCTCGTTTCTGTTGAAGCTCCCTGAGGGCTCCGTGCAAGGCCAGGGAAACGTCAACTTGTCCGGCGACTCTCCCCGTTACCGCTTCACATCCAGCCTCGCCGGTCTTTCGTACAAGGGCGGCTACGTCGATGCGTCCGGCGAGTGGCAGACTTCCGGCGCCTGGACCGATGCCGCGAGGAACTTCCGTGCCGGGGGGACATTCTCCGGGACCGACATCACGCTATCCCCGGAAGATACATTCAGTAAAGTCTCGGGGGCTTTCCAGCTTTCGTTTGCCGATGGCTGGCCGGACCTACGTCTTTCTGAGGTCAACGCTTCGGATGATGACGGAGTCTGGACCGGTGAAGCCACCAGCAACGGCGACGGAACGCTCCTCTTCGATATACAGGACGAAGGCCGCCAGCGGCACGTGGTGACCTCTCTTGTTTCCGGCGCCCCAGCAGAGCCCGCTCCGCCTGCCAGTGCGGGTAATCTTCACTAGCAATCGTTCGCTAAACTTAAATTGCACCATGCAAGATTTTGAGGCGGTAGTCCGCTCCGCGGAGCGAGAGGTCGAGTCGCCGGAACGCCAGGCAGCGCGTCTGCAGCTAACTAACGAACTCAACCAGCTGCTGCGCCGCCTGCGGTCTTACAGCAACGAAGCAGAGTGGACCATGGCTCTGAATGAAGGGGCTTCCCGCTTTGCCGGGGAGAGCGCTATATTCGCTGTCGAGAGTGGAGCGCTGCGATTGCGCGCACAAAGGGGCTTGGATTTACCTCACGACCTTTCGGTGCCCCTCAGCTCGGCCGCGGCATTCTCGGCGGCGATGCAATCCAAGGATCCGGTTGTCGCGCTTCGTACGCCCGCCGAAGTGGGCGAGGCTCTTAGCAACGGCGATCGCAGGGACCGTGCGCATATTTTTCCTATTCAAAATGGCTCCCGGTTAGCGGCGGTGATGTTTGCGGCTGGACGAGAACGCATCGACATCAACGGATTGGAGTTGCTGGCCGGTGTCGCCTCGCTCGCCTTGCAACGGCCGGAGAACATGGGACTCCACACTCAGATTGCGCCGGTCTCGGTTCTGACGGCGGTTCCCCCCGAACCGGAAGCGGGGCAACGGGAAAAAGGCAACCGCGAGTCGCCGACGCGCGAACGATCCTTGCCTGCCTGGACCAATCTGCCCTTAGAGGAACGAGACAGGCACATCCGAGCGCAGCGGTTTGCCCGGGTGAAAGTCGCACAAATGGAGATCTCCAAGCCCGAGGCATGCCGCGCGGGACGCAAGGACAGCAACTTTTATCTTTTTTTGAAGCGAGAAATCGACTCGGCCCGGGACTCATATCGTAAACAGTTCATGACCACGCCTCATATGTCTGACTATCTTCATTTGGAGCTCGTCCGTACCGCAGTCGAGGGTCAAGAACAGAAATTAGGAGCCGATTATCCGGGACAGTTGGATTAGCCCGTTAACAAGTGTTCGACCGTTCGCTCGAAACTTGTTCCTTTCGCTCAGCTTAGCTTTGGCAGTATGCCCCGCCACCTTTGGCCTTACAAAGTCGGGCGCCATAGGAAGACACAAACCCGCAAAGACCAAACCGGCTCCGAAGCCTCCAGGGCCAAAGATAGTGGGCGCCGCAGGTCTGATCTCGGTTGCTCAGGGACGACTTCAGGCCGGGGACCTGGCGGCAGCCGCTCAATATGCGATCAGCGCCGCCGATAAGGCACCGATTTTGGACGATTATGCGCAATACATTCGCGCCCAAGCCGAGTATGGCTTAAAGAACTACGCAGAAGTGGCGAAAGCAACTGCCCGCGTCATCGATCACGTTCCGGAATCACCCTTTGTCGGCGCTTCCGCTGCTCTCGCCGTGCGGGCCGAACTCGACAACGATAAACCCCAGGCAGCGCTGGTTCTCATTCAGAAACACTACAGCCAAATTCCCCAGCCACAGGCGGATGCGCTTCTCGCTCGCAGCTTTCAAGCCACTGGGGATCTGTTACAGGCGGCCGAATACTATCAGCGGGTCTATTACGACTACCCGAACGCGAAGGAAGCGACCGACGCGGCCAACGCCTTAGTCGACCTCAAAAGCCGTATGGGCGACAGCTACCCACCCATCATGCCGCGTCAAATGCTCGGCCGCGCACAGAAGCTGTTCGACTCGGGAAATGGTGCCGCTGCCCGCGTCGAACTGGCTGCGGCCATTCCGCAACTCACGGGTGCCGCCAGCGATCTCGCCCGCGTCAAACTCGGCGTTGCCGATTACCTTGATAACCACACCCAACCTGCCTTTGAGTACCTCAGTGGCCTCAAAGTCAACGATTCGGAGGCCGATGCCGAGCGGCTCAACTATCTCATCCGCTGCGCCCGCCGGCTCGACAAGCACGCCGACGTTAAGCCTTTTCTAACCCAGTTGGAACAGCAGCATCCTCAATCCCTCTGGCGCTTGGATGCGCTCATCTCGATTGCCGATCAGGCGCGAACCGAAAATGATTCAGCCACATATCTACCGCTTTATCGAGCATGCGCAACCACTTTCCCCAACGATCGCAGGTCCGCATGGTGCGATTGGCGACTCACTTTTGACAGCTATCGCCGCAACTCGGAGGACGCTTACGACCTGCTCCGCGCGCACATTCGGAAATACCCGGCTTCGGACGACGTAAACGATGCCCTCTACTTTCTGGGGCGGCTATCCGAACAGAAACACCAAAACAGTGTTGCCCGCGCCTGCTACGAAGACCTTGTCACTCGCTTTCCTAATACGTACTTCGCCGTGATTGCCCGCGAGCGTCTGAAGGAGCCCGGCTTGCAAGCCGCCGCGGCCGACCCCGCTACTGTTCAGTTCTTTCGCTCCGTTCCGTGGCCGCCGCGTCCAGAATTCCCCAGCTTCACGCCTGGCAAAACTGCGCAAATTCGGCTGGAACGCACACAGCTTCTTCAACTGACAGGCCTGAAAGATATGGCTGAGGGGGAGCTTCGCTACGCCGCGAACAACGACAACGAACAGCAAAACCTATACGCCTACGAGCTGGCTAAACTCGCAGCGGAACGGAATTCGCCCGATGGAGCCATGCGCTACATCAAACACTACGCCCCCGGATACTTGTACATGCCGCTCGATGAAGCTCCTGTCGCATTCTGGAAGCTGGCCTTTCCTATCCCGTATCGCAGTTCAATCGAGCAGTATAGCCGTGCGCAAGGCTTAGACCCTTATCTGGTGGCAGCGCTTATTCGGCAGGAGTCCGAGTTTAACTCCAAAATCATCTCCCACGCCAACGCATACGGCCTCATGCAGGTCCTGCCTTCCACCGGTCGCGATTTGGCGCACCACTTCCGTGTACGTCACTACTCTTCGGTCCAATTACTCACGGCCGACCGCAACGTCCAATTTGGGACCTACTACTTCCATAATCTGCTGAATTCGTTCGGCGGACGTCCTGACCTGGCCCTTGCTTCCTATAACGCTGGGGCGGGGCGCGCCAATCTATGGCAGTCGTGGGGCCCCTATCGCGAACCGGCCGAGTTCGTGGAAGCCGTTCCTTTTCACGAAACGCGCGGCTACATTCAAATTGTTCTGCGAAACGCCGATGTCTACCGGCGCTTGTACTCGGGCAGCGTGCCGGACGTGCCGAGCTACCGTCCGAAACCCGCCCCGAAAGGCAGACCGAAAAAGAGCGTTCATAGTCCAGCGGCCTCTGTAAAGCACCACGCTCAAAAGCGGTCGCGCTAGCCGTACGAAAGGAAATACCCGGAATTTTGCTATCGTTAGACATTAGGCAGTAGTCCTTTCCTAAGCATTTTTCTCAATCTATTCGCATGTCCTACAGCATTCAGCCCCTGAAAGAATTCCTCGTCCGCCCGGCCGTGCCGCCGGCGCTCGGCAGGCTGCCCGAACTCGCCTACAATCTCGTCTGGAGCTGGGACCATACCATCCGCTCAGTATTCCGCCGCCTGGAGCCTTTGCTCTGGAAAGAGTTAAACCACAACCCTGTAGCGCTCTTGGGAAACATCTCGCAACCGACCCTCGATAAAGCCGCCAGCGACCGGCGATATCTCGCTCTCTATCGCCGTGCCTGTGAGCGTCATGATTCCTATCTGCATACTGCCCCCAAAAGGGACGTTCCGCAGATCGCCTATTTTTCCATGGAATACGGCCTGTTGGATTGCATGCAGATCTACTCCGGCGGCCTCGGGTTGCTTTCTGGAGACCATCTGAAAGCCGCGAGTGATTCCGATTTCACGCTGTCGGCTGTCGGACTGTTGTACCAACGCGGATATTTACAACAATCTCTCAACCCCGATGGTTGGCAACAGGAGCGCACGCCCCTTAACGATTTCTATACGCTGCCGGTCCGCCCCTGCTTGGATAAAGAGGGCAACGAGACCATTGTTAGCGTCGACCTGCCTACCGGCGAAGTCTTCATCAAGGTCTGGCATATCGATGTCGGACGCGTAAAGCTTTACGTCCTTGACACCAACATCCCGCAAAACACCTCCAGCGAGCACCGGGAAATCACCGACCAGCTCTATGGCGGGGATATCCATAAGCGCATCCGTCAGGAGATCGTGCTCGGCATCGGTGGCCTCCGCGCGCTGAAAAAGATCGGCATCCACCCCACCGTGCATCACATGAACGAGGGCCACTCCGCGTTCCTCGCCATTGAGCGTGTTCGGGTGCTCATGGAAGAGCAGAATCTTACGTTCGAGCAGGCCCTTGAAGCCACTCGCCTCAGTAACGTTTTCACGACGCACACGTCTGTTCCTGCCGGGATCGACCTGTTCGATTCCAGCCTCGTCTACGACTACTTCCATCGGTATTGCGAGAAGGCTGGATTCCCGTTCGAGAATCTATTGACGTTGGGGCGCAGGGATCTGAGAGATCCCTCCGAACGGTTCTCCATGGCTGTGCTGGCCTTGAAAGCGTCCGCATTCCGCAATGCTGTCAGCGTCCTCCATCGTGCCGTTTCCCAGGAGATGTTCCAGGATTTGTGGCCACGTCTGCCCGTCGACGAAGTGCCGATCACCTCAGTAACAAATGGAGTGCATTCGCCCACCTGGATCAACGGCGACCTGGCGAGCCTCTACGATCAGTACCTGCAGCCCGATTGGCGGGACCGCCTGGAAGAAACCAAAATGTGGGAACTGGTTCACGAGATCCCATCCCAAGAACTTTGGGAAGTACATCGAAAACGAAAGCGCCGCATGGTGGCCTTCGTCCGCGAGTGCGCCGTGAACGCCGCGCAGGAGCGCAAGGCCTCTGCCGCCGAGGTTCGGCGCTTGTCGGAGGTGCTTGATCCCGATGTATTCACCATCGGTTTTGCGCGCCGTTTTGCCACCTATAAACGGGCTACCCTGCTGTTCCGCGATGTTGCCCGTTTGAAGCGCATTCTGAACAACCACAAAATGCCGGTCCAGATCGTGATCGCCGGTAAGGCTCATCCGAAAGATCATCCAGGCAAGACGCTCATCCGGGAGATCGTCAATCTTTCCCGTGATCCTGAAATCTCGAAGCGCCTCATCTTCGTTGAAAACTACGGCATCCAAGTCGCTCGCGAAATGGTTCAGGGCGTCGATCTCTGGCTCAACAATCCCCGGCGAGGCGAAGAAGCCTGCGGCACCAGCGGTATGAAGGCTTCGATGAACGGTGTGTTGAACTTCAGCGTCCTCGATGGCTGGTTCGATGAAGCCTATGAGATCTCCGGCGGATGGGCTATCGGCGACCGCGTTCCCTACTCGGAAGATCAAGACGACATCCACGCAAGCGCTATCTACTCCACGCTCGAGAACGAAATTGTTCCACTCTTTTATCAGGGCTCTGAGCAGGACCTGCCCGGCGAGTGGATCAGGCGCATGAAGACCTGCATCGCCAACATCACTCCGCGCTTTAGCTGCGGTCGCATGGTTGCAGAGTACATGAGTGAGCTCTACCAGCCGGCCGATAAATTGTGGAAGAGCATTTCCAAGAATAGCTTCGCCCCGGCGCGTGAGCAGACAGTGTGGGATGCCCGCCTGCATCAGGCTTGGCACAACATCCGGTTCATCGACTTCGGCGATGGGCCCACTGATCCGGTAACGAGTGGCTCGTCAGTTTCGGTCCGTACAACGGTCGACTTGGCTGGCCTGAAGCCCTCTGAGGTTCGCGTCGAAGCCGTCATCGGCCAGATCGGCGTGAGTGGCCAGCTCGAGAGCACTTATACATTGGCCCTTGCTCCAGTTGAAGAGCGAGGCAGCGCGGTGCTCTTCGCCAGCGAGTTCACTGTGCAGCATACGGGGCGCGTGGGCTATTCGGTTCGCATTACGCCAAACCACTTCGACAACTCGTTAACCCGGCCTTGTAATGCACCGTTGAAATGGATTTCTGATTAGGTATGGTACTTATCTATTCAAAAAATATGCGCGGATCACTAGCTTCTGGCTCAAAAGCGTGGTAAATACTGTACTTAGGTACAGGCGGAATTTGCCGCGAGCGCCTTTCTCCAAAATCCGCGCCTCTATTTTGAACTTCGGACCCTCAGCGAACGTTTCCCCCGGTCTGAGGACTGTACCAGATGCTTTTTGGGTGTGTTCAGCACAATCTATTTCGATAATTCGGAAGCTGTTTCGCTACCCCCTTCTAAAGGAGTCGATCAACGACAATGGACGGAGATCGCAAATACCGGCAACACGGCTACGCAGAATCAGACCGCACGTCTGAATCCTTCAATCGAGAACGTCAACGGCAACCAGGCCCCCGACCTCCACTGGACATCACGGGACCAAAATTGCCGCGGCTCGTTCAAAACGTAGTTGCCTCCCGATGTTTTAACTGCTCAACGACGCTGTCGCCGAGTACCGATTTTACGGGTGCATGTCCCAAGTGCGGCGCGAGCCTGCATTGCTGCAAGCAGTGCGCCAACTTCGAGCCTTCTACACGCTTTCAATGCGTGAAGCCTATTCCGGCCCGAATCCCGGTGAAGGACGCAGCTAACACGTGTGAGCTTTTCTCGCCGCGCGTAACGGTCGCCCGTGATGCTCATCCTTCCGGGCCTGCTGTCGCTCGGCCTGGAAACGGACTCACCGGCTTGGCCCCGCGCACGCCGAATGATGCTCGCGCCGCCTTCGACAGCCTTTTTAAAAAGTGAATGGATCCAGATAGAGAAATTGGCCGCACCTAAAATTAAAAAGAAATCCAAATCTACATCCGCAAAAACCTCTGCCATGCCCCGCCAGGGTGCGATTCCCTGCCTCGTGCTGGTTGTGATAGCCCTCGGAGTAGTTGCCTTTTTCTTCTTTGCCTCATTTCATGTCAGCTGACCGTACGTGCGAGAGCATGTAGGTAATGAGAACCGACGGACGCGCCGACGATCAATTGCGCGCGACAAAAATTACTCCAGATTATCTCGTGACCGCGGAAGGCTCCACGCTGATTGAGGTGGGACATACGCGCGTACTTTGTTCCGCAACCGTGGAAGATTCCGTGCCGCACTTTCTTCGCGGCTCGGGCAAGGGCTGGGTGACGGCTGAATATTCAATGCTTCCCCGCTCCACTGTCACGCGGACCCCGCGCGAGGTCACAAAGGGCAGACCATCGGGAAGAACGCACGAAATTCAACGTCTCATTGGTCGTGCGTTGCGCTCCGTGGTCGATCTGACGGTTCTCGGGGAACGTAGCATACTCATCGATTGCGACGTTCTGCAGGCCGACGGAGGTACCCGGACCGCCGCTATTACAGGATCGTACGTGGCACTCGCGATTGCCGTGGGCACGCTTGTAAACTTCAAACTACTTTCTGCGTCTCCACTAGTCGACAGTGTCGCCGCTACCAGTGTCGGCATTGTGGGAGGTGTTCCCTTGCTCGACCTTTCTTACGAGGAAGATTCGCGGGCCGACATCGACATGAATCTTGTAATGACCGGTTCGAACAAGTTTATCGAGATCCAAGCCACAGCCGAACGCGCGCCCTTCGACGATCCGCAGCTCGTCGATATGCTCAGCCTGGCCCGCACCGGCATCGCTCAGCTACGCACCATCCAGGAGCAGGCGATAAGGGAGCGCGTCAAATGACAATCTACGCTTGCTCGTCCAATCCCGGTAAGCTCCGGGAATTCTCACTGGCCGGCCGCGAATCGAGTATCTCCGATCTCGATATCCGGCCCCTCCCGGGCCTCGCGCACATATCGCCACCGGACGAGAACGGCAGTACCTTCGAACAAAACGCTGCCGCAAAGGCAGTTTATTATTCCCGCTACTCGGATGAGCTGGTCCTCGCCGACGATTCCGGTTTGGTAGTTCCCGCGCTTGGCGATGCTCCGGGCATTTACTCGTCCCGCTATGCTGGACCCGACGCCACTAGCGCCGACAATAACGCCTTGCTTCTACGCAATCTCAGTGGCATCGAGAATCGTTCTGCTTACTTCGTATGCGTGGTTGCTCTCGCCAGCTTCGGCCAGGTGCTGACAACCTGCCGTGGAACCGTCGAGGGGCAAATCCTGCATGAGGCTGCGGGCACCCATGGATTCGGCTACGATCCGTTGTTCTTCTATCCTCCGCTCAACGTCACCTTCGCGGCCCTGGAAGACCGCCAGAAGTTCGCTGTGAGCCACCGCGGAGCGGCGTTACGAAACCTCTTCCTCTGGCTCGGCCGGTCCCATCAGCGCTTGCGCCGAAATCATCAATCTCCGGTACACTAAGGCTAGTGCACCGCTACCTGCTCCATAACGGCCAGATCCGCCAGACCAACGATCTCCTGCTCTCTCCGGGACAAGTTGGCTTCCTGAACGGCTGGGGAGTTTTTAGCACCATTCGCGTCGCCAAAGGCGTGTTATTCGCCTATGAGCGCCACTATCGGCGTATGCGGCAGGACGCCGCTCTGATGCACGTCGAGTTTGCGATTTCGCCCGAAGAACTGAGCGCACAGCTTTATCGACTTATAGAGGCCAATAATGCGCACGATGCCACGCTTCGCGTATCCTGCGTTCGCAACAAGGGCGGCTTGTTCGAAGCTCCTGGCATCCATCGCAATTCCGATCTGATTGCATTTACGGCCGACCGGAATAACTGGGGAACCGGAGCGAGCTTGATGTCCCTGCCCCACAGCAGGTATGGAGCGTCTCCTTTCGCCGGAACGAAGGTCACTTCCTGGGCACAAAACCTCACCTGGTATGAAGCCGCCCACCAGCAAGGGTTCGATGAGATGCTGCTCCTGAATGAGCATGGCCAGATAAGTGAATGTACTTCGGCTAATATATTTTCAATTGACGGTGGCAACGTCTGGACGCCTCCGTTGGCGACTTCTGGCTGTCTTCCGGGCGTAACTCGAGCTATTTTGCTGGAAGAAATAAAGTTGGACGGCATCAACATCGCGGAACGGGAACTCAGCATGGCCGATGTGATCAACGGCCGTGGCGTTTTCATCACGTCCAGCACTCGTGATTTACTTCCCGTCTCCGAAATCGATGGTGTAAAACTGCAGCAAAGTCCCGAGTTACTCGGCCGGCTTCAGGAATCCTTTGCCGGTTACCGGGAAGACTACATCGCGCGACATCGCAAATCCAATGAAGTTTTGACGGTATGAAAGGCTTATCTCTCACCTGTGAGAAATGTGGTAGTTCGCGGCTCAGGCGGTCGCGCAGGCAATCCCTTGCCGATTTCGCCCACATCGCTCAGGGACAGTACCCTGTGCGCTGCCTCGATTGCAATCATCGCTTCCTCGCAAATCTCCTCCAATTCGAAAAGATTCCCTTTGCTAAGTGCCCCAAGTGCTTCAATCTTGATCTGGTGACATCGCCGCAAAAGGGCTATCACTCCAGCCTGTGGCGTACCGTTCTCCTTAGTCTGGGAGCCCACCGATACCGCTGTTCCGCTTGCCGCTACAATTTCCTCAGCTTTCGTTTTCGCGATCCCGGCACACCGCCGGAAGCTACCGCCGATCCTGTGCAGGAGAGAGCAAAGGGAGCCGGCGCCTAGGCGCGTGAAAGCTGCGTCCGCAGGTACTCAGTCCGCTTCAGGTTCGATAAGGCCAACAGGCAGCCAATCTGCTCGCCCATCGTGCTGAGCATCTCCATGTCCTCTCCCGAGTGCGCACGCACCTCCCGGTGCTGGACATTGATTACGCCCTCCACCTTGTTTTGCGAAATAATCGGCACCGACAAAAACGCCTCAAAGCTATCCTGCGGCAGATCGGCAAAATATTTGAAGCGGGGATCATTGTACGCCTCGCGGGAAATCGCCAGCAACCGGCGCTCCCGGGCAACCCAGCCCGTTAAACCCTCGTCGAGCCGAAGGCGGACCTTTCCTATTTCTCCCTGCGATGGCTCGTCGGCGGCGAACAAGACCAGTTCCTCATTCACAATCAGGTAAATCAGGCAGGAGTCGCAGCTTAGAAAATCCCGCACGAGGGTCACAATCTCATGCAAAACGTCGCGCAGTTCGACGTCCCGCGTCATCAATCTGCTCACTCGCTGGAAAAGGCGTAGTTGTTGCTCAGCCTTTTCTAATCGGGATTCCAGGTCGCGAATTCTAGGCACTGCCTTTAATTATGGCAAAACGGCTGGCTTTGCAGTCTGGGAAAGCCATGGTGGATCTCTTTGTTTCCAAAGTGTCATAATCTTGTTTTGCCTTCGTGTTTTTAGTTACACGCCGGGCCTTCCCCAGTTCGAAACAAACCCTGGTAGTAGTACGATGAAGGCAGCATTTCCGAGGAGACCCCCTTCGCATGTGGAGTAAAAGACGAGAAGATGAAATCCCGCCAAGACCGGTGGCAACGCCCCCAGCGTCCACCCCGGCTGCGGAGCCACAGAGGAGAGAATTCAACAACATGTCATCGCCGACAAAATCATTCGAGCCCGATTCGAGTCCGGTCCGCAGCGGTTCTGCTGCTTTGGGAAAAAACGTCACGATCAAGGGCCAGATATTCGCCCGTGAAGATTTGACGCTCGACGGAGAAATGGAGGGCACCATCGAGTGCCATGAGCATCGATTGACCATCGGACCCAACGCTCGCGTACAGGCGAGCCTGAAGGCGAGAGAGATTATCATTCAGGGGTCCATTCAAGGCAATGTGGAAGCCTCGGACAAGATTGACATCCGCCGTGAAGCCAAGCTTGTGGGTGACATTAAGACCAGCCGCATCGTGATCGAAGACGGTGCCTACTTCAAAGGCAGCATCGATATCTCCAAAGCCGCTCCCCCTCCAAAGGTCGTGCCTCCACCACAGCCTCAGCCAGCAATCGTGCCGCCCGCTCCTTCGTCTTCCGGGCCTGCACCCGTCATCGCCACTTCGGGATCGTTGAAGTAACCTTCTGAGAGAAGCGGAGCAGCATTTCTTCGGTCTTGTCTTCCTTCTCTCCTCCTCCTTTTATGAAATTCGGCAGTGTGGCCAGGGTCAACCCGTTCAAACCAACCAGCAAGGACCCGTCCGGCTCTCTTAGCAGGCATAGCAGCGGCTTCGATCAATTCTGCGCCGCCTTGCAGGTGCCCGAGGGAGGCATGTCCGTCCTCGATATGTCAGGTGCCAGCCAGGCTAATATTGTGTTCCTCACCAGCTTTGGCCATCGCGTTTCTTCCGATGACATCATGGCCGCCATGCAGCAAAGCTTCGGCGACAACTTCCACGAAAATCAGCAGTCCGCCAGCAACGCGCAGCGCTTTCTCGACCAGGCTCTGGCCTTTCCCGACAATTCGTTCGATGGCATTCTTGTTTGGGACGCGCTGCAGTTCCTTGTACCCCCCCTTATCGATCAGGTGGTGGCGCAGTTCCTGCGAATCATGCGCCCTAAAGGCGTCATGCTGACTTTCTTTAGCGCCTCCGAGAAAGCCTCCACGCTGCCCATCTACTCTTACCGCATTACCGACCGCAAAACCCTCTCATTGACTCCCCGCGCCGCCGCCCAGCGCATCCAGTACTACAACAACCGTTTCGTTGAGAAGCTATTCGAAAACGCCTCATCGGTGAAGTTCTTTTTAACTCGCGATCACCTGCGCGAGGTCCTCGTTCGTAAATAACCGTAGAGGCGATTTCCCCGTCACAAGCGAACGACCTTTCAGTTCGACTGGAGCTGAGCGGAGCGGGCGTAGTTCTCAGGAATGGTCCAATTCACATTCGAAAACTGGGGATGTATGCAGACGTCCTTGCAAATGCCTGATCTGTACTTACGCCGCCATGCGCCCGGGCTCTCTCCGACAATCTCACGGAAGACACGCGTGAAATGATGGATCGTCTTGAAACCCACCAGTTCAGCTATTTCTTTTAGGCTGTAATCCGAATACTGAACCAGCTCTCTGGCCTTCTTTACGCGGTATTGAAGCAGGTAGCGCATCGGAGGCACGCCAAGACAATCCTCAAAGCGCTGGCGGATGTGGCGCGTCGACCGTTGCACCTTGCCGGCTATCTGGGGCAGGCATAGATCCTCCGCGTAGTGGCCCTTCATGAACTCAAGCGCACTGCGTACAATGTCGTCGCCTGCCCGTTCGTCTTCCGCCAGTTCAGCCGCCCCGGCGTCCACTTCGCGCCGATCCTCGCGCAGGTAGTGAATCAATATCTGCTGAAGAAACAGATTGCACGCATCGCGGTAAAGATACCCCATCCGTTCCCCTTCCCCGCGAATATGTTCGAACAGCCCGGCCACGCTTCCGTCTTTTTCGGCGATCATGTCGCTCGCCTCCAGCAGGGAGCGGCGAACGGCGAAGTCGTTCACCACGAATTTCAGATCCAGAGTCTTCACGGGCGACGACGGAACAAGACCATGGTTTCGGTGTGGCTTGATCAAAAACAAGTCTCCCTCCCGAATGGAATATTCTCGGCTGTCCAGAAACAGAGAACCTGATCCGGAAAGAAAATAGATCATCTGAAAGTAATCGTGTTTATGACGTACAAGCGTCCAATGGCGCTTGTAGTCGTACCGTGCGGTCCACAGTACCTCGACGGATGAAGTCAACATGGACATCCCTCTCCCACTGCGGCGCATGTAGCGCCTTGGTCCTTCTCGGCATGTTATCACTCCCCCTCATAGATGCCTTGTCTCGTCCCGATCCGTACTTGGACCGAGCGAGGGCAAATCCCTCTCCCCGGACTCCGGTTCCGATTTAGACAAAATTACTGCCGTGAAATTCAAAGACATTTTGGTGAATCGGCGATATACGAATATTAATAGCCTTCGATTCTCTTCATCGTCCGAAGAAGAAGCCATGGCTCCAATAGGGGGATAAAAATGTTTCGCGCCCGTCTTCGTGACGCACTGTACTTCGCGGCTATGCTTCTCAGCCTCGCGGGAATTTGTCTAAATGGACAGGTCCTGGTAGGCCGCATTTCCGGAACCATTACCGATCCATCTGGCGCCTCTGTCGCCGGGGCCAAAGTCGCCATCATAAACACCGACACGCAGGCCAGACGAACGGTCGTCTCCGACAGTAAGGGCTTCTATTCGGTGGCGGAGTTGCCGATAGGACCTTATCGAATTGAAGTCGACCAGGCCGGCTTCAAGCGCACCACCCAGGCCGGCTTGAACCTTGTAGCCGACGGACGAATCACAGCCAATTTCACCTTGCAAGTAGGAGATATTTCGCAGTCCGTTGAAGTCGAGGCGCAAGCTGAGCAGTTGAACACCACGTCCGGTGAGGTATCACACGTCATCGATCAACGGCAGGTGAACAACCTTCCCCTCAACGGCCGCAGCTATATGGAACTTCTAACCTTAGTTCCCGGAGCTGCTGTCACCAATCCAGACCAGTTCAGCGTCAACACAAGTTTGAGCGCCACCAATCAGGTCGTCAACGGTCATCGCGGCAACCAGAACAACATCACGGTCGACGGAGTAGGAAACCTGGACAACGGCTCGAATGGCAGCTTAATCAACAACGTAAGCCCGGATTTTATGCAGGAAGTCAAGATTCAAACCTCTAACTTCTCTGCGGAATACGGCCGCTCTACTGGCGCCGCTTTCAATTTGGCAACGAAGAACGGCACGAACCAGTTTCACGGAGCCGCGTTCGAATATTTTCGCAACGACGCCCTGGATGCCCGCAACGTCTTCTCTCCAACCAAAACCAAGCTTCGTTACAACGATTTCGGCTACGACGTTGGGGGCCCGATCCTCCGAAACAAGCTCTTCTTCTTCGTAGGCGAGGAATGGAAGCGGCTGCGTCAGGACGCTGCTCCCGCTCGTGAAACGCTTCCCACCCTTGCTGAACTGAACGGGAACTTTGCAGGTACCGGCCAGACGATTTATCAACCGGGTACAAAAACGCCCTACGCCGGAAACGTGATTCCCGCTAATGCGATCACGCCCGACGGGAAAGCCATCGGCAATCTCTACCGGTCGGTCATTCCGCTGGCGGCCACCTACACCAACACGCCCACCTCCAACAATGCAACGTTCCAGACCCCGAATCCGCTGAACTATCGCGAAGATCTGGCCCGCATCGATTACCACATCAATGACAAGCACACGCTGTACGGCCGCTGGATAGACGACTACAACTCAATTTATCTGGGCTTCGGTCCGTCAAGCACCAGTGCGCACATTCCGATCACTCCCGAGATTCGCGACCGCCCCGGCAAAAGCGCATTGCTCGACGAAACGTGGATCATCTCTCCCAACGTGGTCAACGAAGCCCACGTAGGCGCGAGTTGGAACGGGCAACGCTATTCCAATCAGGGCAACATGTGGCAGCGCTCCACCCAGGGCTTCACGTTCCAGCGCGTCTTCAACACGCAAGGCGAATACCCCAACGGCATCCCGGATGTATCGATCACCAGCTTCGCCGGGGCGCAAGGACCGTCTCATACTCTGATCTCGCCGACGGCGGAGATCGAGGCCGGCGACACGGTGTCCATCGTTCACGGTCAGCACACGATCCGTACCGGCGTGATGATCATTCGAAATCGAAAGAATCAGAATGGACGCTCCGACTATAACGGAAACATCAGCTTCAACGCCACCGGGAATCCCAACACCACCGGCTACGCTCTCGCCGATGCCTTGCTCGGCAACTTCAACAGCTACACCGAAGCGCAGTACGACCCGATTGGCTACTACCGCTACACCGAGCCCTCGGCATTCGTCGACGACACGTGGAAGGTATCGCGAAAGCTGAGCATCAATCTCGGGCTCCGCTATGAGTACTTCATGACCATGTACTCGCAATTGGATAACCTGTCGAATTTCGTTCCTTCCCTCTACGATCCCTCGAAAGCCGTTTCCATAAACTCGAAAGGCCAAATTGTTCCCGGCTCCGGGGCCCCCTACAACGGGTTGCAGCGCGCGGCAAATGGCGTTCCGCCTCAGTACAATTATCTGGTACCGAACGCAACGAATCCGGCGGTTCTCGCTGTGCCGGACGGCGGTCCTCGCGGCATGTACCCAAGCCATAGCACCTGGTCTCCCCGCGTCGGCTTTGCCTACTCTGTCGATAACAAGACTGTCGTTCGCGGCGGTTTCGGCCTCTTCTATGACCGTATCCAGGGGAACCCGACCTTCTACACATTGAACAATCCGCCCTACGTCTCAAGCACGTCTTACAATTACGGCAATCTCTCCAACATCGCAGGCGGCAAGGCCAGCCCTCCCGCTCCATTTGGCACTCTGCAGACCACCCAGTCTAATCTGCGTGTTCCCTACTCCGAACAGTACAGCTTTGGCGTTCAGCGTGAGCTTCCCGCCCACCTGTTCCTCGAAACCACCTACCTCGGAACGCTGGGACGGCATCTCCTGGTAGAGCCCGATATCAACCAGCCGACCTTCGAAGCGCTTGGATCTGTCCCTTCGACGACAAACATAAACTCCCTGCGGCCTTATCACGGATACTCCACCATTCAGCAGTTCATGAGCGCCGCCACCTCCAATTACCATGCCCTCCAGGTCCAGCTCTCGCGCCGCGTGGGCGACATCACCTTTACGGGAGCCTACACGTTTTCTAAAGTCCTCGGCAATGCCTCGAGTGATACCGAGAACGATAAGGACTACTACAACCTCTACTGGATGTATGGGCCGCTCTCTTACGACGCGACTCACGTCTTCACCGGAAGCTTTGTTTGGAGCCTGCCCAAGCTCAGAAATCAGCCGCTTTTTGTCCGCGCTCCATTTGGCAATTGGCAAGTCAGCGGAATCATCCATCTGCAATCCGGGTTCGCTGACAACATCGTTGGCAACACAACCGTCCTCACTGGCAGCCGCGAAGCCGATTACCTCGGTGGCCCTACCAAGCTTCCGAATGCCGGCCCGGACGGCTGGTTTAACCCCGCGGCTTTCGCTCCGGCGCCGCAAGGAAGGTTTGGCAACTCCGGCAACGGGAACGTACGCGACCCTGGCCTCCAGGAATACGATCTATCCGTGGCCCGGCTCTTTAACTTCACGGAAAGAACGAGCCTGCAATTCCGTTCGGACTTTATCAACGCTTTCAATCACGTTAACTACCAGGCACCCGACAACAATCGATCGAACAGCACGTTCGGCACGATCTCCTCGGCTTACCCGCCGCGGAACATCCAATTCTCCATGAAGCTTGTGTTCTGACCCGAACCGGGACTGACAAAAGTCCCGACACCCTACAATGAAAGTTTCCCCTTAAAGGAGCTTTTCGTTGGCATTAGAAGATGAACTTCTGCGCACTCGCCAGGAGCGTATATCGCAAATACAGCAACTTGGATTCAACCCGTACGGCCAGGCATTCGACAGCACCACCACCATCCCCGAAATTCTGGCCGAATACGGCTCCAAAACGGCTGAAGAACTGGGCACCGACATTCGGGTGCGTGTGCCCGGGCGGATCATGCAGATTCGCCGGATGGGCAAGGCCGGTTTCCTCACGCTACTGCAATCGGGCCAGCGCCTCCAGATTTACATCAGGAAAGATGCCGTCAGCGAAAAGGAGTACAAGCTCTACGAACTTCTCGACATCGGCGATATCATCGGCGTCTCCGGCTATCTCTTCCGCACGCGCACCGGAGAACTCAGTATCCACGTCGAAGGGCTTACGTTCCTCTCAAAGATCATCCTCACCCTGCCTGAAAAATGGCACGGCCTGGAAGACGTAGAAACCCGCTACCGCCAGCGCTACCTCGACCTCGTCTCCAACGCCGACGTTCGCAACGTCTTCATCACGCGCTCCAAAGTCATTAACTCTCTGCGGCGCCAGCTCAACGAACGCGGCTTCCTCGAAGTGGAGACACCGATGATGCAGTCGCTTTACGGAGGCGCTGCCGCTCGCCCGTTTGTCACGCATCACAACACGCTCGATATCGATCTTTATTTGCGCATCGCGCCGGAACTCTATCTGAAGCGTCTGGTCGTCGGCGGGATCGAACGTGTTTACGAAATCAACCGCAACTTTCGTAACGAAGGCATCTCCACGCACCACAACCCGGAATTCACCATGTTGGAGTTCTATCAGGCCTACACCGACTATCAGGGCCTGATGGACCTCTCCGCGGAGCTTCTGCGTCAAACCGCCATCGACGCGACCGGCTCTGCCCAAGTCACCTTCGCCGGGCGCGAATTGGACTTCGCCAACTTCCGCCGCTTCTCCATGCGTGAAGCGCTCGTCGAATTCTGGCGTGGCGCCGATAAGCCCACACTCGACGCCGTGAAGGACCCCGCCTGGCTTTTGCGCCACTCGAACGAAACCACACCGGGCACCGCGCTCGTCGATCTATTTGAAGAGCACGTGGAAGATCAACTGTTTGCCCCTACGTTCATCTACGACTACCCCGTTGAAGTCTCGCCGCTGTCCAAGAACAAACCGGAGGAACCTGACTTCGTCGAACGATTCGAAATCTACGCAGCCGGCATGGAAATCGGCAACGCCTTCACGGAGCTCAACGATCCTCAGGAGCAGCGCCGGCGCTTCGACCTGCAACTGGCCCGGAAGGCGGCAGGCGACATCGAAGCGCATCTCATGGACGAGGACTACGTTCGCGCGCTCTGCTACGGCATGCCTCCTACTGGAGGCGAAGGCATCGGCATCGACCGCCTGACCATGATTCTCACTGGCTCTCGATCCATTCGCGATGTCATTCTGTTTCCATTACTCCGCCCCGAGGGTGAGATCGGCCTGGCCCAGCGGCTGCGTGACCTGGACCATCCTGCTGAGCCGTCCGCCTAATCAATGTCCCGTTTCGAATGGATGGTCGCGCTCCGTTACCTCCGGGCGAAGCGCAAGCAAACCGTCATCTCCATCATCACGGTTATCTCGATTGTTGGAGTCGCCGCGGGCGTGACGGCGCTCATCATCGCTCTCGCCATCAACAACGGCTTCGGAAGCACGCTGCAGTCCAGCCTGCTCAGCGCGACTGCGCACGTCAACATCCTCGAACGCAATCCCGAGTTCGGCATCGAAAACTGGCAACCCCTCCTTCCAAAGCTCCGCCGCATTCCCCACGTCGTCAGCGCCACTCCCGGACTGTATGGGCAAGTGGCGGTAAAAGGCCCGTTCCTCGGTTCCGGAGCCGAATTGAAAGGCGTGCCTCTCGGCAAAGGTGCGCCCGTTCCCGATCTTCTTCGTCACCTCAAAGCCGGATCTTTATCGGCATTCGACACCAAGGACGCCGCCCACGGCATCGTACTCGGCTCCAGCCTTGCCGCCCAAATTGGCGTAGTGCTCCACAGCCCCGTTACAGTCCTCAGCTATCAAGGACAACTCACGCCGTTCGGTACTGTGCCCAGTCTCTTCCGCTTCCGAGTGGAAGGCATCTTCGAGTCGGGCCTGTACGATCTCGATTCTGCCTGGGCGTTCACCACGCTTCCTGCCGCACAACACGTCCTTGATCTCAACGACGTCGTCAACACAATCGAAATCCGCCTGGACGACATCTTTCAGGCGCCTACTGTCGCCCGCGAAGCCGAAAAGATCATCGGCCCCAAACTCACCGCCACGACCTGGATGGATCAAAATCGCTCACTGCTAAACGCGCTCAAGCTGGAAAGAATCGTCAGTGTAATCACGGTCGGCCTGATTGAACTCATCGCTGCCCTCAATATCCTGGTAGTCCTCGTAATGCTCGTCATGGAAAAACATCGTGATATCGCGATTCTCATGTCCATGGGAGCGCGCCGACAGCAGATTCAACGCATCTTCGTGCTGCAGGGCCTCTTAATTGGCGGCCTCGGCACAGCGCTCGGACTCATCGCGGGCTACTCCATCTCCGCCCTGTTCAATCACTATCACTGGCTCAGGCTCGACGAGCACGTCTACGCTCTCAGCTACGTGCCGTTTCAAAGTCACTGGGCCGATGGCATCTGGGTCGCCGCGCTGGCACTCTTCACCAGCTTTATTGCCACGCTGCATCCTTCGCACAGCGCCTCCGGCATCGCTCCGGCAGAAGCGCTCCGTTATGAATAACTCACCTTCGCAATGATTTCGGATTCCTCAACGTTTCGCCGCTATCAGTGGATTGTCATCCTCTTCGCTTCGGCGATTTTCCTCGCCTGCATCATCAGTCCCCCGTCCCTCATGGACGACGTGGATTCCGTGCAAGCCGCTATTTCCCGCACCATGGTCCGCACCGGCGACTGGGTCACACCCCACCTCGATGGCGTAAAGTATTTTGAAAAACCGCCCCTCAAATACTGGATCATCGCGATCTTTTTTAAGCTATTCGGCTTTCACGACTACATCGCGCGGCTGCCTATCGCGCTCATTACCGTGGCACTGTGCTGGCTGACCTACCGCATGGGTGCGTGGGCCTTCGGCAACCGCGGCGGGCTCTACTCCGGCCTCGTCCTCTCGACCTGCATC
>DATIMM010000182.1:0-11282 GCA_035475295.1 Bryobacteraceae bacterium | reverse complement strand
GCAATGGGTAATGGCACCGAAGAACTACGCCAGTACCCGCTACAGCAGCTTAGATCAGATCACTACGGGGAACGTCAACTCGCTGAAGCTGGCGTGGACATTTTCGACCGGCGTTACTCGCGGGCATGAAGCGGCGCCATTGATCGTGAATAACACGATGTACGTCGTGACGCCATTCCCGAATTACCTGTATGCGCTTGACCTTACCAAACCGGGCGCGCCGATGAAGTGGATGTATCAGCCGGACCCGGCGCCCTCATCCCAGGGAGTTGCGTGCTGTGACGTTGTCAACCGCGGAGCTGTCTATTGGAAGGGCAAGATCATCTACAACACGCTTGACGTTCAGACCGTAGCTGTGGACGCCAACTCGGGGAAGCAGGTTTGGAAAACAAAGCTCGGCGACATAAATACGGGTGAGTCCATCACGATGGCTCCGATCGTGGCGAAAGGCGTAGTGCTAGTTGGTAATAGCGGCGGTGAGTTCGGAGTTCGAGGGTGGCTGGCGGGACTCGACGCGGACACTGGCAAGATCAAGTGGCGTGCTTACGCAACGGGTCCTGACAAGGACGTGTTGATCGGTCCGAATTTTAAGCCGTTCTATCACAAAGACCAGGGCCCCGATTTGGGTATGAAGACGTGGCCCGGAGATGCTTGGAAAATCGGCGGCGCAGCAGCCTGGAGTTGGATCTCCTACGATCCTGATCTGGATCTCTTCTATTACGGCACTTCCAATCCGGGGCCTTGGAATCCCGATCAGAGGCCGGGCGATAACAAATGGTCATCGACGCTCTTCGCGCGCCGGCCCGAGACGGGGGAAGCAATTTGGGCTTACCAGATCAGCCCGCACGACCTTCACGATTACGATTCCGTGAATGAAAATATTCTGCTCGATCTAAATATCGGTGGAAAGTTGAGAAAAGTGCTGGCACACCCAGACCGCGACGGGTATTTGTACCTGATGGACAGGGCAACCGGAGAAATCGTATCCGCTCAGACGTTCGGGTATGTGAATACGAGCGAAGGGGTGGATACGAAGACGGGTGAGCTGAAGTTGAATCCGACGAAGCAAACGGGCTTCAAGACGATTCGCGACGCGTGTCCCGCGCCTCCGGGCACCAAGGACTGGACGCCTTCCGCGTACTCGCCTAAGACCGGGCTTATTTACATACCTCATAACAATCTCTGTTATGAGACGCAGGGAACGCAAGCAAACTACATCGCTGGCACGCCTTACGTCGGGATGAACGTGCGGATGTACGCGGGTCCGGGAGGCAACCGTGGAATTTTCTCTGCCTGGGATCCGGTGCAGGCGAAGACGGTGTGGGCGGTGAAAGAGAATTTTCCAGTCTGGAGTGGCGCACTAGCCACCGCCGGAGACGTGGTTTTCTACGGCACAATGGACGGCTGGTTTAAAGCGCTGGATGCGCATAACGGTCATACTCTGTGGCAATTCAAAGTCGGATCAGGGATTATCGGCCAGCCCGTTACTTACAAAGGACCCGATGGAAAGCAGTATGTGGCGATTCTTTCGGGCGTGGGTGGATGGTCCGGTGCGGCAGTTTCTGGTGGGTTAAACGGCGTGGACGGCACCGGAGCGCTGGGCTTTCTAAACGCGATGTCGGATCTGGGCAAACACACGACCAAAGGTGGAATGCTGTATGTATTTGCCCTACCGTAGGCTCGCGCTGTTGGTCATCGCGGCGGTTCCGATGTTCGCTCAAAGCTCAGTGCTGCGCGTGTGCGCGGATCCGAATAACTTGCCTTTTTCGAATGAGCAGCAGCAGGGATTTGAGAACAAATTGGCTGACCTGCTCGCAGCCAGCACGAATGCCAGGCTCGAATACACGTGGTGGTCGCAGCGCAAATCATTTGCGAAGAAATCCTTGGATCAGGGCGCTTGCGAAGTTGTCCTAGGCGTACCCGCATCACTACCGGAAGTGCTGACGACTAAGCCCTATTATCGATCCACGTATGTCTTCGTTACACGGCACGATCAAAACCTGCAGATCTCGTCGCTGGCCGATCCTCGTTTATCGCATCTTCGCATTGGAATTCACGTTGTAGGCGACGATTACGCCCCGCCGGCGTTTGCGCTGGCTCATCGCGGCGTCACGCAAAATGTGGTGGGGTTCAGCCTTTTCGGCGAATACGGCCAACTGAATCCTCCGCGCAAACTGATCGATGCGGTCGAAACTGGAGCAGTTGATGTGGCCATTGTCTGGGGACCGTTCGCCGGCTATTTCTCAAAGGGCGCACCAGTACCACTCGACATCACGCCTGTGACACCGTCCACGTTTCTCGGCGTCCCGTTTGTTTACGAAATTTCAGCCGCGGTGCGGAGCGGGAATGAGACTTTGAAGACCGAGCTTGACCAGGTTCTCCAATCGCAGTCAGTTGCCGTTCACAGGATTCTGGATCAGTATGCCGTACCCCAAGTTCCCTGAATCGGAGTTGGCTTTATGCGAATAGGCGCATCCGTTCTATGCATCGCTCTGTTGCTGGCAGCCGCGTGTCAGCGCGAAAAGCGTGACATTCGCCCATCCCCGACAAACTTGGCCATCTACGACGATGCGGCCAAACAAAGCACCCTTCGGCCCGGGGGGCCCATCACACCCCAGCCGGTTGTAAGAAATCCCTATAATAGCAGCGGCTATGACATCTCCGAAGGCCAGCGCCTCTTCCAGTGGTACAACTGCAACGGTTGTCATGCCAATGGTGGAGGCGGAATCGGCCCCCCGCTAATTAAAACGGAGTGGATCTACGGTGGGGAGCCCGCGAATATCTTCGACACGATCGTTAAAGGGCGACCGAATGGCATGCCAGCATGGGGCGGCAGAATCCCCGAATACCAGATCTGGCAGATTGTGACTTATGTTCGCTCGATGAACGGACAGCAACCCACATCGGCTATGCCGGTACGCGCGGATACAATCGAAACGAATCCGCAGAATATCGTCAATCGCGTTCCAGGGCAAACGAAATGAGAAGAGCTGCTCTACCTGGGCTGGCCCTGTCTTTGCTACTCAGCTGTGCCGGACATCAGCAATCAACGGTCGACCCGGCCGGGCCGCAATCGGGAAAAATTGACACGCTCTGGTGGTCCTTCTTCTGGCTGCTCGGCGTTATTTTTGTCATCGTGATGGCCGTGCTCCTGCTCACGCTCACGCGGCGGCAACCCGACACCGAGCAGGAGTTGCTCGAAAGTACGCACAAACCGTCGGAGCAAACCGACTCACGCATCCGCCGGGTCGTTGTCGGGGCCACGATCGTAACTATCCTGACCCTGTTCGTGCTCATAGTTGCCAGCGTCGGTACCGGCAAGGCAATCGCCGATCTAAGCTTTAAGAAGAATCCACTCACCATTCAAGTCACCGGCATTCAGTGGTGGTGGCAGATTCAATATATGAGCAGTGATCCAAGCCAGACGCTGGTCACTGCGAATGAATTGCACATTCCGGTCGGTCGCCCGATACAAATTCTCGGACTTTCACAGGATGTGATCCACAGTTTCTGGGTTCCGAACCTTCATGGCAAGCGAGACCTGATCCCTTCACACACCACGAACGAGTGGATTGAAGCCGACCGCCCAGGCGTATATCGCGGTCAGTGCGCCGAGTTCTGCGGCCTCCAACACGCACACATGGTTTTGTGGGTGATTGCAGAACCCGAGGATAAGTTTGAGGCCTGGATGCGGGCCCAACTGCAGCCGGCCGTTTCTCCCTCCAGCCCAGACACACAGCGCGGACAGCAGGTGTTCCTGAATCACGCGTGCATCTACTGCCACCAGATCCGCGGAACGACTGCTGCAGGACAGAATGCGCCGGACTTGACACACTTTGGAAGCCGCCGGGGAATTGCTGCGAACACCGTGCCTAACACTAAGGGGAATCTCGCCGGGTGGATCGTGGATCCACAAACCAAGAAGCCCGGCAATCACATGGCAACAATCGCCGTAAACTCAACCGACCTGCAACCGCTTGTCGATTATCTTGAGAGTCTGAAATGATCGCCACACAGGATTTAGCACCTCAGATACCCAACCAGGCAGAAGAGATAGAGCAGCTGCAGCGTTCCTGGCGTCATCCGCGCGGTGTTTTGGGTTGGCTGTCTTACACCACACATCAAGCTATCGGCATGCGATACATAGTCACTGCCTTTATCATGCTCCTGGCCGGTGGCATTGAGGCGCTGTTGATGCGCACGCAGTTGGCGCGGCCGGACAACAACTTCCTCAGTCCCGATAAATACAATCAGATCTTCACAACGCACGGCACGACCATGATGTTCTTGTTCGCCGTGCCCATGATGGAGGGCATGGCGGTTTACCTGATTCCACTAATGTGCGGGACCAGGAACGTTGCTTTCCCGCGCCTGAACGCGTTTGGCTACTGGATGTTTCTGTTCGGGGTTTTATTTCTGTATTGGGGCGTGTTTACGAACGCGGCACCGGATATGGGATGGTTCGCTTATCCACCTCTCTCCGGTCCGCAATACACGCCCGGTAAGCGCACAGACTATTGGGCCCAGATGATTACGTTCACCGAAGTATCCGCACTGTGCGTAGCAACAGAGATCATCGCGACCATTTTCAAGATGCGCGCCCCAGGCATGTCTCTCAACAGGATGCCGCTCTATGTTTGGTCCATGTTGATCCAGTCGTTCATGGTGATTTTCGCCATGCCTGCCGTTGTCGTCGCGAGCTCATATCTCTTATCAGATCGAACTATTGCGACCCACTTCGTCAACCCGGCCGAAGGCGGTGACCCGATCCTATATCAACACGTCTTCTGGTTCTTCGGACATCCGGAGGTCTATATCATATTTCTTCCCGCGCTGGGCTTTGTGTCGGCGATAGTTGTCGCACATTCCCGGCGCGAAATATTTGGTTACACAGCCATGGTGCTGGCCCAGGTGGCAAACGGCTTTATCGCGTTCGGCCTTTGGGTACACCACATGTTTGCAACTGGACTGCCGCAGATCGGCGAAGCATACTTTACGGCCTCCAGCATGATGATTGCCATAACCAGTGGCGTGCAGATATTCTGCTGGTTGGCGACATTGTGGGCCGGCAAGCCGCGACTCACCGCTGCGTTGCACTTTGTATATGGGTTCGTTGCGATCTTTGTGCTGGGCGGACTTACCGGAGTGGTACTGGCGTCTGTCCCGCTCGATTGGCAGGTACACGATACGTACTTCGTAGTCGCACACTTCCATTACGTGTTGATCGGCGGCGCGCTGTTCCCGCTCTTTGGTGCTTTCTATCATTGGTTCCCAAAGATGACAGGCCGGCTGATGAACGAGAAATTGGGTAAGCTGAACTTCTGGGTTCTCTTCATCGGCTTCAATCTGACGTTCTTCCCCATGCACATCCTCGGGCTAAAGGGTATGCCACGGCGTGTCTATACATACCCGACCGAGATGGGTTGGGAACAATCCAGCTTCATCGCAACGGTCGGCGCGTATGTCATTGCCCTGGGAGGCATCCTGTTTATCGCCAACGTGCTGTCTAGCCGGCGGTTCGGGGCTATGGCCGGGAATAATCCATGGAGCGCAGACAGCCTGGAGTGGGCGACAGCGTCTCCACCGAAAAGTTACAACTTCGAATACCTGCCAATGGTGACGAGCCGCTATCCGCTCTGGGTGCAGCGATCCGAGCGTGCTTTTGTCACGGGTCTTCGGAGTGATCGCAGGGAGGCTCTCGTCACTACGCTGATGGATGCCGAGCCGCATCACCGGTACGTGCTACCTACATCGAGCATCTGGCCGTTTATCACCGCCGTAGCGGTCAGCATCGGTTTCGCAGGTTCTATTTTCAATCCCTGGTATCTCACCTGGGGCTCTGTTCTGTCCGGCTTGGCGCTCATAGGTTGGTTCTGGCCGCGGCGGCCCGTGGAGTTGGAGTCATGAACGACGTTCGAACCGTCGACGTTTCGGGTCTGCCTCCATACGACATCTCCCATCAATCTCCTCTCTGGTGGGGACAGTTGATGCTCGCCTTCATTGAGGGCACGATGTTTTTTATCCTGATCGCAGCTTATTTCTATACCCGGCTGAGGATGGACGTCTGGCCTCCCCCGGGCGATCAGTTTCCCCATCTGCTGCTTCCGAGCCTCGCGCTGGTTCTGCTTATTCTGAGCTGCGCCGGTTCCTACTGGGCAAGCGAGGCAGCGAAGAAGAATAGTCGCCCGGGAATGATAGGTGGGTTACTGCTGAACTTACTTCTGGCTGGAGCGGTTCTGGTGATGCGCATCATCGAGTGGCACTCGCTGAACTTCAACTGGAAGACCGACATTCAGGGTTCTTATGTATGGGCGTTTATTGGTCTTCATACGTTCGATTACATAGCGGAAATGGTATTCACGGCTGTCCTGCTGGTCATTGTTCTGGTAGGACGGAATGGCCCGAAGCAGCGCATGGGTGTGCATGTTGATTCGATCGTCTGGTATTTCATCGTTCTGATTTGGATTCCCATTTACGTCACGATTTACTGGGCTCCGTTTTTTGCGGAGGCACAACAATGAAGAGCCAGAATCTGCTGCTATGGATCAGCGTCCTCGGAGGGCCTTTCGTCTGGCTCTGCAGCTTCGAGGCACGCTTTGCACTCGTTCCCTGGGCCTGCACGTTTCAAAGTAAGCTGGCCCTTTACGGTGTCGCTCTTGCTGCGCTGTTTCTATGCGCAGGGTGCGCAATGCTCGGCTGGCGACAGTGGAAGGCGCTCGGCGAACACGGTCCCAGCAGTGAAGGCGGCGCGTTCTGGCGCAGTAACTTCATGGCAATCGGGGGAATCGTCCTCAGCCTAGGCTGTTTTATGATTCTTATCGCGCAGACAATCCCCGAAGCAATGCTCGGAGCTTGCCAATGAGGCTGCGCCTTCTCACCGCCGTCGCACTCGGTCTTCCCTCACTGGCTTCGGCACATCCGGGAGAGTCCTTGCAGCCTGACGATCTCTGGTCTGCATGGGAGTTCGATCCGGGTGTCGTGATACCTCTCGCGATTAGTGGAGTGCTGTATGCAATTGGCTCGCGGCGCCACTCGGGTCTGACTAACGGTCAACGGTTGTGTTTCTGGGCCGGCTGGTTGAGCCTGGTGGGCGCACTTATCTCCCCGCTTCATCCATTAGGTGAGGTTCTGTTCTCTGCGCATATGGTGCAGCACGAAGTGCTTATGCTGGTCGCTGCGCCGCTGCTCGTGGTCTCGCGTCCGCTCGTTACATTTCTCTGGGCCGTACCGTTCGAATGGCGGAGGACACTAGGCCGCTGGTCTAAGACAGAAGTGGTCCGGAGCCCATGGCTTTGGCTTACCGCTCCATTTGTGGCGTGGTGGATTCATGCGGTTGCGATCTGGTTGTGGCATGCGCCGGTGCTTTTTCAGGCAACCGTCACCAATGATCTGGTCCACACTGCTCAGCACCTGAGCTTTTTCTTGTCCGCGGTGCTGTTCTGGTGGTCGCTATTCTATGCACATGGCCGCCGCGCATACGGGAGCGGCGTCCTCTACATCTTCACGACCGCCATTCACACTGGAATCCTGGGCGCGCTACTCACGTTCTCTCCCCGCCTTTGGTATCCGGTCTACAGCAACACAACCGCGTCCTGGGGCCTTTCGCCGTTGCAGGACCAGCAAATAGGCGGACTTATTATGTGGGTGCCAGCGAGTCTCGTTTATCTTGCCGCAGGACTAGCGCTCTTCGCGGCATGGATGAAGGAGAGCGACACCCTGATCCAAGGAGCATCGCGTGCGAAGTAATCTGCTGCTCGTGTTCGCCCTGACCTCAGTAGCTGTACTCGCCACCGCCTGCAGCCGCGGGAGCCAAGCCGAACAAATCGCCGAGGCTGCAACAGGCGGCAGTGCTAGCCGAGGAGCGGCCGCCATAGCGCGTTATGGTTGCGGGTCCTGTCACATCATCCCAGGTGTCTCGGGCGCTTCCGGACTTGTCGGGCCGCCGCTATCCGGTATCGGCAATCGCGTGTATGTCGCGGGCGTACTGCAAAATACGCCGCAGAACATGGTTCACTGGATCGAGAATCCTCCTTCAATTGATGAACATACAGTGATGCCGAAGCTTGGCGTCACGCATCAGGATGCGATCGACATCGCTGGATATCTGTATACGTTGAAATAGCACGAGTGGGGACGTTGCGGTGGGCTGCTCGAAAATCTAGGAGGCGACGGTCTCGTGCGCTGTTGCGGTGCGCAGCATCGGAAGGCGCCTCATAGTCGGAGGTAGGCAAGGAGGAGGACTTGATGGCGTTCTGACCTGACCCCCCGAACTTGGTCCGAAATCGGGTAGGATTTCGAGAACAGGAGAAAGGGAATGAAGAGCGGACGATTCAGTGAAGAGCAGATAGTCGGGATTTTGAAGCGGCACGAAGCAGGCAGAAAGTAGGCGACCTGGCGCGGGAAGTGGGCGTCAGCGAGGCGACGATTTACGCCTGGAAAAGTAAGTACGGAAGCTTGGAGGTCAGCGAAGCGCAGCGATTGCGGCAACTCGAAGAGGAGAATCGACGGCTAAAGCACCTGGTTGCCGATCTCAGTCTGGACAAAGAGGGGCTCAAAGCGGTCACAAAAAAACGGCTGGGGCTCGCAGCTCAACGGCAAGATGTAGGGTTGGCCGTGACCACGTTCTGCATCAGCGAACGAAGAGCCTGCGACCTGCTCGGAGTATGGCGCTCGACCTGCCGCTATAAACCGAGCCGGATGGCGACAGCCAGTTGCGCGAGCAACTAACGGAGCTGGCGCGAGAACGGCCACGCTTCGGGTACCGCCGGCTTGGCGTGCTGCTCGGTCGGTTGTGTCGCAAATAGGATCGAATGGGCGCAAGGAAGTGCAAGTTCGATAGCATCACGCAGTTAAGCCGAAGACTTGATTCACAAAGCGGACTTGGCCAATGATGTCGCCCCTCTTCACCCACCGGATCTGTCCCTTGCGCAGCATGTGCATGGCTTCGTAGCCTTGGATCGTGTGTAGCGCGCCCTCTATCGAGCGGAACCATTGACTCGCCATAATCCGCTTTTTGATGAAACGGTGATCTTGCTCAATGGTGTTGCCTTCGGAATCGACTGCTCGGTATAAATAGGTCCACCGGCCAGCCACGCGAACATACGTTTCATCCACGCGCCACGACCGGTTTGGGTGACGAAGATGACGTCGCATCCGCGTTTGCAGAAGCGGTGCATAACGTAACACCCAGCGAGCAATGGTGGAGTGATCCACGCTAAGGCCCCGTTCGGTCATCATTTTTTCCAGATCGCGGAAACTGAGCGAATATCGCAGATACCAGCAAACGCACAGGAGGATCACCTCCTCTTGAAAATGTCTTCCCTTAAAGACTGCTGGCCCGTTCTTGCGCACTCGGCCTACCTTAGCAGCCCCACTTCAGCTGTTTGCGACACTGCCGAACCTCTGTCACTTTCGATTGGAACTCGCATCTTTTGGAATATTGCTAGAGATTCCGGTTTTCATGTAAGTAGAATGCAATTCATTGTTGGTGGACGCGGAGATGAGGCCACGCCAAATCAACCAGGACCCGAAACGGTCTCGCCACCGGACTACCCGGAGAGGCTTGGCTGTTCCTTATTACTGCGTTATGCCCCTACAATATAGGGCGTGCAGGAGACCGAAGAGTTGCAGTTGGCACAGAACCTATTAGCCGGCAAGCAAGGGGCTTTTGACCAGTTTGTCAGCTTCTTTCACCCGCGGCTATTCCACTACGCGTATCTGATGTGCGGCCAACGAGAGGATGCCGAGGAGGTCTCACAAGATACGTTGCTGGCTGTGTTTGAGTCAATCGGCAAACTCAAGGAGGCTTCCCGACTGAAGGCTTGGGTGTTTCGTATCGCGAAGAACGCCTGCCTTATGAAACGTAGAAAGAGCGTTTTTGCTCCCAATAAGGTCCTATCCCTGGACGGGCTTATGCCAACCAAGCTCAATGGCGGACAAGGAATCCAGATCGCCGACTGGTCGGAGTTGCCGGAAGATGGGGTGTTGCGTGGCGAACTTCGAGGCGTTTTGGACCACGTTATTGCGGAACTGCCTGAAATGTATCGATCGGTATTGCTGCTGCGCGACGTAGAAGGCCTGAACACGGCAGACACGGCCGACATTCTAGGTGAGAACGAAGCAGTGATCAAACAGCGGCTGCACCGGGCACGGCTAGCGGTACGCGCCAAGCTGGATGAGTATCTCCGAACACGAGAAGCAGGGGAACATAATGGAAAAGGCTAGTCGCGCGCTGAAGTGCACCGAGGTTTTTGAACATCTCTCCGAATACCTCGACCACGAGATCACTGACGAGATGGCGGAGTGTATGACGGCCCACATCTCGGGATGTTCACCTTGTGTTCGCTTTCTTGAGTCCCTTCGTAAATCGATTGCACTCTGTGCTGAGTATGGCCCGCAGGTGAGACCCAAAGTGCTTCCGGACAGCTTGAAAGGGCAGATGAAGCAGGCGTACGAGCGTGCGCTCGCGGCGTGCCAGTCGGGTAAGCGATCAGATAAGACTCAGGAGATTTAAAGCAAGCCTCTTGTCACCGGGGCAAAGAACGTGCATCTTCTACAACGGAAGAGAAATCATCAATGCGCTTCTTTGCATTTCTGGTGCTTGCCGCGTTTCCTGCCGCCGCGCAGCAGCAACTGTCACTGCGTGAGGCGGTTCGACTCGCACTTGCCCAAAACAAGTCCATAGCCGCATCGCAAGCAGACCTCAATGCCGCCTCGGCCAAGGTGCAGGAGGCCCGTGCGGGCCTGTTGCCGAAGGTAAACTACTCCGAGTCTCTGACTCGAAGCAACAATCCGGTCTTTGTATTCAGCTCACTCCTAGCGCAGCACCAGTTCACGCAATCCAATTTCAATATTTACGCCCTAAACCGGCCCGGCTTCCTGGACAATTTCCAGTCTGCGGTTTCCGCCGATCAGGTACTGTTCGACGCGGGGCAAACTCGCAAAGCTACGCGCTCAGCCGAACTAAACAGACGGATCGTAAGTGAAGACGATCGGCAGGTTCGGAGTCAACTCACGCTGCTGGTTGTCAAAAGCTACCTGGATGTTGTTTTAGGTCAGCAAGCCGTCGATGCAGCCGAGCAGGCCGTCAAGTCGGCTCAGGCCGATCTCGAGCGCGCTGAAAACGTTCGACGAGCGGGGAGATCGACGGATGCCGATGTCCTTTCGATTCGCGTACATCTGGCGCGAATGCGGGAGCAGACAATCCGGAATGACGCGGCCTTGAAGACGGCGCAAGCTGCGCTGAATGACGTACTGGGAGAGCCAATTGACACACCTTACAC
>DATIMM010000181.1:0-51456 GCA_035475295.1 Bryobacteraceae bacterium | reverse complement strand
GCAGTGGGTGATCTCGCCAGCAAGGCCAATCAGCTGCGGCGCAGGGAGGGCGCCAGCGCCAGGGCGGAACCAGTTTCTTCCGTTGTCTCCATCTGCCACGGTCTCCGACCGTGACGCTAGCAGGCGGCTACCTCATAAATCGACGAGCGGGAGCACAACAGGCACTCAGCGATTTCAGTCGGTGAACGCTGTTGTGCCAGGAGCAGAACAATATGCAAGCGCAACACCGGGCACAGCAGCCCCAAGCACCGCATCTGCTTCCGAATCTGGGCTTGCTCGGAACAATTCAGCTTGACTACGATCGAAGAGGGCACGGCGGTTTCTTTGGCAACACTCGGTCAATTCGCACTTCCGGTGTAGCAAGTAGAAATTGCCGTTTGCTCCTGCTAATCTCCCCCAACTGTCCGGCCTACCCTGTGGTCCGATTTAGATGCCAGTGTTTAGCGAGCGCTGGACTTGCAGGTGACGCGGGCGAACGTGACGGTGTATCAAAATCACCTTCAGTTAGGGCTCGCAACAGCCAGACCGCTGAGATACACACATCGTCTGGATCTCCTGCCGGGATCATACAGGGTAGCGTTCACTGTCGACGGACAACGATATCCCTACGCTTTACAGGTTTCCAAGCCTTCCGGACCGAGTGACATTTTAAGGGCGGAGGACGCCGAGTTAGCAGATTCGAGGCAAACACCCTTGGAGTTTGACGGCTATCATCTTGTCCCAAGTAATGGGGGCAATTTGCTTTCATGGTTGTCCCGAAACCCGGAAGAGTGACTTGGACGATTCACCGCGGGCTGAAGGTCGTTTGGAGGCAGACATCTGATGCCCAGAAAGTTGGATTGACTCGGTTGCCCACGAAGGACCTGGAGCGGGCCTTGTACAAGCTTGACGCGCGGATAGGGGATGAGTATAGAAGTATCAATCTATTGATGAAGTGCGACGAGCTTTCCTCGCCAGCGCAGCCCTTGATTTCGTTCAATGCAAACCTTGCGCCATCCTCGCGATACGCCGCGATAGGCCACCAGTGGCTGTTGCTGGGCCCGGTTAGCGAGGCCATGATGAGCCTGAAGGCATCTTTGGATCGTGGGTCAACAACCTCGGCGCAAATTGAAATGGCTCGCGCCGAAGCATTAGCTCGAGATCTGGACAAAGCCCGCGCTCGCGCCCGTAGCGTTCTTGCTGACAGCCGAGGAACTTTGAGGCGCTTTCTGTGTTGGCTTATATCGAAGCAAAGTTTTAGGATTACGCCGTTGCAAATGACTTGTACCGGCGTGCTTTGGCGGTTCAGAACTCTGCGGCTCTCCGGGCTGCCTTGGCGCAGGCCTTCCCAATAAAGAAATTACTGCTGCTTCAATTTAGCGGAGCGCTTTGCGGTTAGATAAGCCTGATAAATACTCTGCATGCAGGTTACCGAAGCCTGCAGGGAAAACTGCCTATGGACTAGCTCCGTGGAGGCTTGAGCCAGTTCCGTCCGAAGCTGCGCGTCAGCGATTACCGACCGCAGTTTTTTGGTGAGGTCATCTGGATCACCGGGCTGGAAGAGCAGGCCGGTGTGACCGTGGCGAATGAGTTCCGGATTGCCGCCGGTGTTCGACGCGATGCACATGCAGCCGCTCGCCATGGCTTCCATAAGTGAGTTGGAGAGCGCTTCTGAAAGGGAGGGTAGGACGAAGATGTCAATCGACTGCAGCCAAGGTGCAACGTCTGAAACTGCTGGTTGAAAGATGCATTGATCGCGAATGCCAAGCTCCGTCGCTAGGGTTTCCAGGGCGGGCAGTTCCGGGCCGCTGCCCACGATGAGAAGGCGAGCGTTTCTGTCCTGAATGGCGCTCCGGGCGAACGCTTTCACAAGGAGGGGAATGCCTTTTTCGGGCCGGAGAACGCACACGATACCGATCACGATGCTGGAGCCCGCAAGCGCCGGAATCCGGGTCCTTGCTTCAGGGTGGAATCGGGAAAGATCGATGCCGTTATAGCAGAGATGGAGCAGTGAAGCCGGAAGATGCTCGTTCGCAACGAGGTCACGCCGAACGGCGTCGGAGTTCACCACAATGCCGTCCACCAGCTTGTCCGTGAAACGGAGAATCCTGCGGTAAAGGCCTGGGGTGAGATCGCGGTGTGCGCGCTGGCTGGAAAGCACGATAGGAACGCCAAAAGCGCGCGCGACGGGGACACCGAAGCAGTTCAAAGGATAGTCGAACGTGTGGACAATCTGAATGCGGTGCTTTCGGAGATAGGCGCCAAGCTGCCAGGCCCCGGCTAACGCATTGGGTCTCATGAAGGAGGTGACCCGGAGGCGCAGCACTTGCACGCCAGCACGGCGCAGTTCCTCGGAGCGGATTCCTTCGTGAAAGCAAGCGACGTGCACATCGAAAAGGGAGCGGTCGAGTGCGCGGGCGATCTCAGTGAGTTGCCGTTCTGTTCCGCCGGGCCCGAGTTCACGGGCCATCAACATGATGGGGATGGGGCCAGACACTTCCGTTATGGTAGCCGGAACACCTGACACCTGACGAAATGCGGGCCGCAATAGCGCAGCCGAGGCTGAACCTAGCCAGCAACCAGCCCTGGCGCAAGCGAGTCACAAGGTGCCGATAAAAATCATTAGCTCGTAATTTCAGCGACTTAGCTAGGGTTTTTGCCTCTTGTAGCAAGCTCCTGAATAACGATTGAACCGCGAGGTTCTACATGTTTATTCGAATAGGAATGGTCCTGCTAGGGTTGTTTGTCAATCAAGCATTCGCCCAGACGACGACTCCTTCTTTAAATCCGACTACTTTAAACTTACAGACGCAAAGCCGGAATCCCGATTTCTCGGCATTCCCGTTTACCAGGCCGCTTTCAGTGGGCTCGGCGTTGCCCTCCACCTGTCAGCTGGGCCAGCTTTTCTTCAACAGCGCTGCGCCGGCAGGCTCCAACTTGTATGCCTGCACAGCGGCAAACGTTTGGACGCTGGAATCGGCGCCAGCCGCGCCTAGCGCACCGGCAGCTTCCGGGGCGACCACGGCATCCCAACTCGGCGACTTCGCTGTGACGTTGGCCAGCGGCACCCTTACGGTCGGGTCAAACTGCTCGGCTGCAACGCCCTGCAATGTCCGCATCGGCAGCGCTGTTTATCGGTTTACCAATCCTGCGACGGTGACCCCTTCAGGTTCGACCAGCGGGATGATCTTTGGCTACATAGATGGCTCCGGAAACTTAGCGGTCGGCGGAAATCCGGCACTCACCTGCAATGGCTGCACCTACGCTCCCGGGGTAACTTCTTTCCCGAATGGATCGATTCCGCTGTTTAGCTGGACGCTTACCTACGGCAGCTTCGATGTGGGCGGCGGAACGGACTTTCGAGCGTTCCTTTCGCGAAAGAACATTCAAAGCGGAACGGGAATTCTCATCACGGAAACCGCGGGCGTTTCCACAGTAGCGGCCGATCCGTCCCTGCTGAGCCTCCGCGTACTGACGGCTCCAGCCACATCCAGTACGGCCTGCTCGGCGGGACAGTTTTCCTTCGATAGCACTTATTACTACCTCTGCACCGGCGCAAACACGTGGAAGCGTGTCGCGTTGAGCAGCTTTTAACAAAGGAGCCCCCGTTGACAAAAAAACTACTATTAGCGTTACTAGCTCTTAGCATGGGTTCGCTAAGCAGCTTCGGCGCGGCTACCTATCAATATAGCCGTACCATCACAGTGCCTCATGCACAGGTCCCTAATACGGATCAGGCAAATTTCCCCGTTTACTTGGTCCTCAATGATGCCGGTTTGAAGACTGCATTGAATGGTGGCCATGTGCAAAGTCCGACGGGTGCCGACATTGCGTTCTTCGGCGACTCTGCACTGACGAAAATCCTGCCTTACGAGATCGTTTCCTATAACGGCGTCACCGGAAGCTTAACCGCGGTGGTTAACTATCCATCGCTCAGCCACATCACCGACACCGTGTTCTATTTGGGCTATGGCCTGAGCGGCGCTACTTCGTCCGCGAGTCCGGCAGGTGTGTGGTCTCAATATCTGGGCATTTATCATTTGGAGGATAATGCAGCCACACCGGCAGTTTTGAATTCCGCCACAGGCGATACAACAGGGAAGTCCGCAAGCAACACGGCCTCCATGACCGTGGGCGGAAAACTTGGTGCAGGCCTGAAGTTCAATGGAAGCTCCGACATGCTGGATTTAGGCGCCTATTCCTCCATGGATAATGCCGCAGCGGTCACCTATTCAGGGTGGGTGAATTTTGCAGGTCTATCGAACTATGCCGGAATTCTTGCGAGGATGGATTCCAATAATGCCGGCGACGTTCTAGGCTTAGCTTCGGACGATTTCGGGTCGAGCGATGCGGATTGGCTCGCGACCGTGAGGGCACACAACGGGGTTGCAAGCTATACGATGGGCTATGGAATCCAGCCGGGAACCTGGTACTACTTCACGTCCGTATTTTCCGCAGGAACTCTGAACCTGTACATAAACGGAACACCCGTAGCGCTGAGCAATTTCGGCGGCGTGAACAGCGTGGCGCCGGCCATTACTGCCGAACTTACTGCCGCAGCGGGACTGAATGCCACTCTTGATGAACTGCGCATCAGCACTCGGGCATATACACAGGATTGGATTACAACCGAGTACAAGGACATGAGCAATCCGGCTGCTTTCGCGGTTTTGGGCACGGAAGCTGCTTTTGTTCCTCCCGTTCCGGTGCAGGCTTTGAATGTGAACATTTTGGGCATAACGCCGACACAGGCCGTCCTGAGCTATGCGGCGCCTGACGGCAACGCGTGCTCGGTTGCAGTAAGCACCAGCAACGTAGCCAACCCGTTTACGGGCATGTACACGTCCGTAGTTCATGATGTGGATCCGGCTCTGTTTCTAGGAGCGGATCAGGATACCAAGAGCGGCAATCTAGTGAATGGCACTCAGCGAACAATCGTGGTGGGCCATAGAGGTGTGGGTGATGGTTCGGACGGCAACATCTACTCGCTTGCTTTGCAGGCCAACACGCTTCACTACTTTCGAATCTCCTGCGGTAACGGTGCTTATGTGGGCACCGGATCGTTTACAACGAGGGATATTCCACTGGGCGACAGCGCCCCGGAAACAATTCCGTACGACGCAAATGGATTTGGCGGTTACGGATGGCCCACCATCAATTTCGCCGACCAATCCCAGAAGTACGTCGATCCTCAGACGGGAGCCCTTCTACAGCGGCTGACAGGCTCGGGCGACCAACCTTATGCCCAGTTTCCCAACCAGGGAATTAGTGCCGCGATTGACCTATCAGGCGGGGCGTGGAACACCCTAGGAAACCTCGGATCCTCGACTGACGGAACGGTTGCCACCTACTCCGGGCCGGGCGGTCCGAATAGCGCGATCTTCCTGCCACTTTCCTTTACAGGACTGGCGAGGTACTCTTTCAACTCGAACGCATACACAGCATTGGATGATATTCGCCTGCACCTTCATGGCTCAGGAGATCCTCTCATGGCCTGCCTCAGTCCAGATGATGGGCAAACATGTTTGGGATCGCCAATCCAAATTCCCTTGCCTATGTCGTCGGCCGGAGATGTTGCCGCGCCTTCGAATTATCCAGCTCCCTTGTTTCAGGGTTGGGGTAATGCTCGTGTCACTTCCGACATGATGACGAACAACTTCGGGATTAACGTAACACTTACGGGGAATAAGCTGGTTTGGAACAGTGGATCTGACTCCACCGGACAAAGCGTGTATTTCGCTGTGACCACGTTGAAACCGGGAACAGTTCTTTATCTGGCGGGGAGCTATTATCATATCGCCAGCATTCAAGACCAGCAGCACTTGACCTTAGTCGAATCTGTAAGTTCACCCATCACGGATACGGCCTATTTCGTAGGCTTTGGAATCAAGATCTGGAAACAGACCGGCGGCACAGGATCGGTGAGTATTGATTCGGCCTACACGGACTTGTCACTCTCGAACACTTTTGGAACAGAAGACCAAGGGTTCGGGGCAACTGGATGCTCCGGCAGTGTGACTGTGTCATATGCGGCCGATGGGGTTACTCCCATCACGCCAGTGACCGGATATATGTGCACATTCGTCTCCAGTTACGGGTCACTGGTCTGGAAGGTTATGATTCCATCGACGGGTGAGGTAAGGAAAATATCGAACTTGAATGGCCTGTCTCCGGGCGGGGGAAGCGCTCCGACAAACTTCTACGCGTACAACGGCAACTCCGGGTTGATTACGTTTTGCTCTTACAACGTGGACGACCCAGTAAATGGACGATTCAAGAACTGGTTTGACAATTTCAATTCCGGCGCGAATAACCCTGCTATATCATGCCAGGATTTGTCATCGCAGTACACGGTTACGCAAGAGATCCAGATGGCTCATCCGGAAATCGACCTAAGTTATTACGGAGCGCCCAACTTCCAGGGTGATAGCTATCCCTATTTTGTGTTCCTAATGCGTCCGTCGCAAAATCAGGCCTACTGGGCTTGTGTTATCGATGTCAGCCAACCTGCCGGCGCGGCGCAGGCTCAGAACTGTCATAACTCCTGGTCGACGTATCCTATCCGGTGGGCGGCAAGTCACGGCGGCGAGTTTGCGGCGGGAGCGAATATCGAGTCGTACATCATGGTGCCGATGAATGTGCCTAATCAGCAGGGTGTCGGCCAATATACTTTGTCGATTAACACGATATACAACAATAACGGATCGACAGCGGTATCGAGTTCCTTCTATGATCCGCAAACTTGCGAAGCGTTGGGGGTCAGCGACCAACGCTGGATTGCGGCGGGCGCAACTGGCAGGAACTGTATCAAAATCAATGTTGCTGGAGAGCCGGTGAATACAAATCCGAGCCTCAACGACATAAAGCCTTTGGGCAGCTTTCCGGTCGGATCGAAACCGGGCCCATGGCCACATAATTCGGCCGCGTGCAATGGCGACGGCACGACCACGAATTGCTGGGGATACCTCCAACCCATGATCGAGGGCGACTATATCGGCGATACGGCGTCTGGAAGTTCCGAGCCGTTCCTGGTAGCCAAAAAAACCGTATTGGCGAACGGAACCGTCGACCTCGTCCTGGCACGAAACATGAATCCTTACTTTGAGCGCGGAGGAAGTCCGTCTCCTGAGAGTCATGCGTCTGGCTGGGTGCCGTGGATGGAAGTGCCAAATGGCCAAGGAGCCTCAGGTGTCTTTTATTCACAAATCGGCAAACCATTCGGCCCGACCACTACTGTCTCCGACAATCCGACGCTTTACCAGGCGCATACAATCGACTGGGGAAATTCGTTCGGGAACGATATTCATATCACGGCGCAGGCCTGGCTGAATTGGCCGAAAGCGTTAGGTGGATATGGCGCTGGCTACGGAGTTCGTTTCGGCCAAACTCCGGGTGTCTATTCGCAGGGATTCCTGTATGGAGTGCAGGCAAACTATGGATTCAATGGCAGCTTCCAGGGTCTGACGATTGGACAAATACAGTCGCATCCTGGCGGCGCAACGTACGCGGCACCCCAGCGAGAATCGACGTGGGCAGTAGATGGACGGCCACTGGGTGGTGCTGGCGGAGGCTCCACGTTTTTGTGGAATCACACTTACACCAAAGTCAGTGGCTCAGTTAACACGTATAAGATCAGCGTGCCTTTGAACTGGGACGGAACAATCCTCAACTTTGCTAATTGGGACGTAAGCCTCGATATCAAAAACAGAGCGGTTTATGCGTGGGCCGGCTATCATCTGCTGAAGGATATCTCCGGTCCTAACTCCGTGATTAGCGACGCCACGCCTTGGAGCTTTTGTATCGCTCTACAGGCAAACGAGTGTGTCAGTGGCTCCAGTCCTAAGGACCAGTTTGTCTCGGTTCCTTATGCGAATACCTCAGGCAGTTGCCTGATCGATGGAAGCCAACTCACTCCTTGCATTGCGACTGTTGGACCAGAGGTGGGAGCGTATACGCAGTTCGATGTATCTAAGTCAGATCCATTTGGCTTGCGATGGCGCCGCCTCACCATGGCCTTCGGCGGTCCCGGCAGAACCGATAATTTCGCCAACATGCATGCATTTGCGACGGGGGATTGGACGGTAACGGCGGGGAAATGGCTAGACGGAAGGCGCTCCGATGTCCTTGGGGTGATGCTTCCTCCCTGGCCTAACGAGGACTCGATTGTGCGGAATACGTTCGTGAAAGTACCGGTGAAGCTTTCTGGGCAGGCTGGCACTTCCGTGCGAATACGATTCGGTTACAACGCGAGTTTGTTCTGTTCTTCGCGACAGGAACAATGTTCCACAGCGGTCAGCAACACCGACCCCTACGCATTCTTGAGCGAGCAGCAGACCTGGACTCCGTGCGGATCTGCGGCGGGGTGTGAGGTGGATATACCTGCACAATCGAGCAGAGTCGTGTATTATGTCGTGGACCGGATGAACTCTGCCGGTTCAATTAGCTCCACCCCGGCGATGGTTGCAGCGGTGGAATAGATAACTCTTCAGCAGGCAAGATGCGGAGGAAAAGATAAGGCAATATCTCGAATAGCTTCGGGCAGATTTATTCGGAGCTATTCGAGATTTCAGAGTAGCTGTTTCCTGAAACTAAGATTCCAGGCTGAAATTTGTGAAAACCGGCTAGTTCGCGGGGGCCACCTTCTCACGAGACGGATGAGTGGCCAGAAAATTATGGTTGCCACTGGGGAAGTGTTCGGGAATTAACTCGTTCAGCTTCTCTTCCACTCCACCCACCAAGCTGAACAGATTGTATCCATGAGACTGAAGCAACTCACCAACCTGCTTTCCGGGGGCGCCTGGGTTGCACTCAAACAAAATCGTGGGGTGCGAATCCTCCATGATTTTTTCCATTCCCCGGAGGGCTCGGTACTCGTGACCTTCCACGTCCATTTTTACTAGATCAGTCCGTCCGTCCAGTGGTATCAAACTGTCCAGCGTAGCTACCCTTACCTGAATTTCTCCGTTGTCGCAAAGTGTGCTCATTGAGGGATCTTCCGCCACGTGAAAGCTCGCCACACCTGGAGAATCGCTGACGGCTATTTGGAAAAGCCTACATCTTGAATCGAAGCGGTTCACGCGCACATTGTCCCTAAGACGGGGATGAATTTGGGGGAGTGGCTCGAAACTGAATACCTCGAGGCCAGGATTCAATGCGCACGCGAAAAGTGTATAGACGCCGGTGTGAGCACCGATATCGAGAATTCTGGATGCCGTTTTGGCGTAGCGGGCAAACACCGGGATTACGTGGGGCTCCCAGTCGCTCCAGGACTGCCAATAAAAGCGCGCGCCCAGCCCATCTTCAGGCGCCGCATGATACAGGAAAGATGCCCCGGGAAATTGCGCAGTAAATGTCACGTCCAGGTTTGCACCTAGCAGAAGGTCCAGCGGGATGGCTTTATGCCGCGACAACATACGGGCCAAGGGGCGAAATGGGGGGGAGGCTACCACATTCCTGGTGATTCCAAGGTTTCGGGCGAGCGTCAAGGGAAGGCTTCTGGTCATCGGCAGGTGCACAACTGAGGAGACTACTTCTGCTGCGATTATATCGACAGGGAATTTTGCCAATTACTGCTAAGTCGATGGATAAAGATGAAGGTGACTGACCTAATTTTCGTCTAATGCAGTGGCCACCGGCTGACATCCCTGGGGTGAGTATGGCTCGAGAGCAGGCTATACTACGGCTGTAACAATGTCGCAGGAACATGCCGTCGAGGTGGCATCGGGTAACCGTTTCGAATTCGGAAAGAACTGGCAAAACTTTTTGCGATCGCTTGACGAAGCGAAAATCCAAGATGCAGAGCGTTCACTCAGTCAGATGCTGGGAGTTTCTTCGCTCCAAGGGAAGACGTTTTTAGACATTGGTTCCGGGAGTGGACTATTTAGCCTGGCTGCACGCAAGCTTGGCGCGACAGTCCACTCGTTTGACTACGATCCTGATTCCATAGCGTGTACCCAGGAACTCAGGCGGCGCTATTTCCCAAACGATAGCGACTGGACGGTCGAGCAGGGCTCGGCTCTTGACAGGGCTTACCTTTCGCGGCTCGGGCAATTCGATGTCGTCTATTCGTGGGGGGTTCTTCACCATACGGGCCAGATGTGGCGTGCTCTCGAAAACGCCGGCTTGATGGTAGCTCCAGGAGGGCTGCTGTTCATTGCGATTTATAACGACGAGGGAACCAAGAGCCGCCGTTGGACGTGGGTGAAGAAGACCTATAATCGCTCGAAGATTATGAGGGGACCGCTGCTGTTCGGTTCCATGCTTCACCTCTACTGGAAGCCGATTGTGAAGGACTTCCTGCAACTGCATCCGTTTCGATCGCTAAGAAACTACGGCAGCGGGGGACGAGGGATGTCCTGGTGGCCGGATCTAGTGGACTGGGTCGGGGGCTACCCGTTCGAGGTGGCAAAGCCGGAAGAGCTTTTCAATTTCTATCGCGACAGGGGCTTTGAACTGGTCCAGATGACCACCTGCAACGACCTGGGCTGCAATGAAGTTGTATTCAGAAAAAAGGCATAAGGGACGTAGCTTTATATGGCGATATTGACGCTCGACGTCGTTCTTCCTACGTTTAACCGGGCAGATTTGCTTCCGAAGACACTCGAGAGCTTAATGTCAGCCTCTTGGCCGGCTGAATTGGGCGTGACTCTTTGGGTTATTGATAACAACTCGAAAGATAATACCCGGGAGATCGTTCAGGAGTACCAGGAGCGCTTCCCGTATCCTTTTCACTACGTGCTTGAGAAGCAGCAGGGATACTCGGCTGCTCTCAATGCTGGAATCCGGGCGGGCAACGGGGATTTGATCGGCATGATCAATGACGACGAGGAGGTGGACGCCGGCTGGTTCCAAGCGATCTACGATTTCTTTTCGACAAGTTCATTCGATTTTGCAGGCGGCCCCTACTACCCGAATTGGGGGGCTCCGAAGCCAGACTGGATTACTAAAGAGACCGGCGGCATCGTCGGTTGGGTAGACGGGGGCCCTGACCGGCAGGAGTACGGTCCCAATTTCAACGGGATACTGATGGGCGGGAACTCGATCGTCCGGCGTCGCGCGTTGGAGAAGGTGGGTCTTTACGACACAGCTTTGGGGCGAACAGACAAGGGGCTGAACTCCTGCGAAGACGAAGACATGTATGGCCGTCTTCTCGCGCACGGGTTGCGCGGAATGTATCTGCCAGAGCTAATCATCCACCATTACATACCGGCAGAGCGGATGACGAGGAGTTATCATCGCCGTTGGTGCTTTGGACGCGGTACATCTTTGGGCGTTCTTTCAAAGACCCGGAAAACTGAAGGCGCACAGATATTTGGGATTCCACGCTGGCAGATACGCCAGACCCTGGCGGGCATCGTGCGTATGGTAAAGGGCTGGTTCGGGCTGGAGAAATCACATACAGCGTTCCAAGGCGAGCTTGGTGTCTGGGATTTTATTGGATTTCTAAATGGTCGATTCCTGCGCCGGACTCAGAGCCGGGAGGCGGCTGGGACTTCGGTTTCCGAAATGGCCTCAGATTCGGCCGGTTCGCGCCAAGTGTGAGGCATATAAAATTGACCTCGAAGCTCCTTATCGGAATCGACGTGAATTGAAGTGCAGCCGTGCTGCCACTCCACTTCTTCCCTAGTGCCGCTGATCTCGATGTTCGCATCGATGGAGTACACGCCGGGCTGGAGGCCGAGTTCTTCGCACGAAAACTCAACAGATCGCCTACCGTGCTCCATACGTATGGAAGATCCACTAAGCGACGTTGTCCATTGCGTGGCAATGCCGCCATCTATGTTCATGAAGTAAAGGGAAACGGCTCCTTCGGAAATCGGCTTGTGCACGAGATATTCGAGACGCGCCGTCAAGGGACCGCCTGTACTAAAGCTGGTGGCCCGATTTCCCTCTTTGTCGTAAAATGCGACATTCACTATTTCAGCCAGGCGTGCCTCACCGCGGATCTGGGGTTTGGAATGAAAGCTTGCCTGCTCTGTATATTGCTGGATCACTTCATCGGCTGTTCCTTCTCCGATGATCTGGCCTTGCTGCATTAGAATAACGCGCTGGCAGAGGCTACGAACAGCCGAAAGGTCGTGAGAAATGAATACCAGCGTCGTTCCCTGCTCATGCAGTTCCATGATCCGCTTCTTGCATTTTTCCTGAAAGCCCAGATCGCCAACAGCCAGGACTTCATCAAGCAGAAGGATATCCGGGTCCAGGTGAGCAGCAATGGAAAAGCCAAGGCGAACATACATGCCGGAGGAGTACCGCTTGACCGGAATATCGATGAAGCGGCGGACGCCCGCAAAATCAATAATGCTTTCCATCTTGCTCGTGATTTCACTGCGCCGCATTCCTAAGATGGAGCCGCTCAGATAGGTGTTTTCCCGACCGGTGAGCTCCGGATGAAAGCCGGAGCCGACTTCAAGCAGAGCAGACAGGCGGCCATTGATGCGAATTTTGCCGCGAGACGGGGCAGTAATGTTTGATAGAAGTTTGAGAATGGTGCTTTTGCCGGCACCATTATGACCGATAATACCGAGCGATTCTCCGCGTTTTACGGAGAAACTAACGTCGCGAAGCGCCCAAAAATCCTTTTTCCCGCCTGCGCTACTCCGAATCCTGGAAAGCAGGCCAGATCCTTTGGGCTGCGCTTCTCCTTGTACACGGTAACGTTTTGAGACGTTTTCAAACTGAAGATCGATCATGAATATCCCTACTTGCTCAGTAAACTCCTAAATGATGTCTGCCATCGTGGCTTCGCGATGCTTGAAATAAAGGTAAGCAACCGGCAGAAGAATCACTGCAATTCCTGCAGAGATTCCCAGTAGAGACAGGTCAGCGCCGATCCCCTCAATCAGAACGCGGCGAAAGTTCTCAACAATTCCCGTCATCGGATTCAGTACATAGAACCAGCGAAATCGATGCGGTACAAAAGAATACGAATAGACTACCGGGCTGCCAAACATCCAAAGTTGCAGCAGAAGCGGCATGGCGATGCCGATATCCCGATACTTCACCTGCATTGACGACAGCAAGAGGGAGATTCCCGCCGCTAACATCGTTTCTACCAGTAAGATGGGGATGATGTAAAACACGTTGATGGTCAGAGCCACGTGATAATAAGCCATCATCACACCTAAAATCACACCCGCGATCAAGAAGTCAAAAAGCGCTGCAACGACGTACGTAAGGGGAAGAATCTCCCTAGGGAAGTACACCTTAGTAATAAGCCCCGTGTGGCTTACTAGTCCGGACGCCGAAGAAGAAATAGCTGTCTGAAAGAAAGTCCACGGAAGAATGGCGGAAAGGACGAACAGGTTGTAGGGCGTGCCGCCTGTAGGAATTCTGGTGAAGATAGAAAAGATAATCGTGTATATCAGCATCAGCGAAATGGGCTGAACGATTGCCCAACTGAAGCCGAGCGCCGACTGCTTGTAGCGGACCTTAATGCGATGAATACTGAGCGTATAAAACAGGTCACGATACCAAAACAGCTCCACAAGTCCACTGAACAAAAGACTTGGGGAAAAGGAAGGGGGACTAATCACCTTTACTTTTCGCGGAGTAGCCTTCTCCGCAGCTTGGGGGTACGTTGAAATTTCTTGCTCTAGTTGCATTGAAGCGGGTAGTCTTAGTTTGACATGGGCGGTAAGGCCCACAATAGGCTTATCGGCGATATAAACCAGAACTTCACCCGAAGTATAAAGTTCTTGAGGAAGCTTGCCGATACAGTAACCAAGCCGTAATGTTTAGAGAACCCCTACCCATTTTATGGTCACCTCAAAAAGGTATTTTTCGCAAGAGCTATTGCCAAAAATTAATGGAGATCGGCGCTGAATGAGAGTGGTACAACTCGGCCCGTTTCCGCCCCCACACGGGGGCGTGCAAACGAACCTAGTGGCCATCAGGGATTATGTGCGCAGGCAAGGCAGTTCTTGTGCTGTTATCAACATCACGCGACATCGCCAGGCGGAACGCGATGAGGTGTACTACCCAAAGAGCTCTACGGAGCTGATCTGGGACTTGTTTCACAGGCGTTACGACATTGTGCACTTGCACATTGGAGGCGGGATCCCGCTCCGAGTGCAGGCTCTGGCTCTGGCGGCCACCAGCGTTCCGTGGGCGAAAGCCATCCTAACATTACACTCGGGAGGCTTCCCTTCGTCGCCCGAAGGCAGAGCCGCCACTCCTAACTCTTTTGTGGCGTTTGTGTTACGCCGATTTAACTTCGTCATCGGGGTTAACGAGGAGATGATTGAGTTTTTCGTTCGGTTGGGGGTTCCCAGGGAGCGAACGCGGTTGATCTTGCCGCATGCAGTGGCCACCGCCGAGGTCGCTGAAAGCCTACCGGAGCCGTTGGCCTCGTTCTTCTCAAATCACGAGCGAGTCATGGTAGCGGTCTGCGGACTGGAGCCTGAGTACGACATTCCGCGTCAGATCGAGGCCATGGGATTTGTCCTTCGGAAGTTTCCCAATGCTGGTCTGGCGATTCTTGGCTCCGGAAGTCAGAAAGAGATCCTGGAGAAACAGGTAGCGACTTGCTCTTACGGGGACCACATCCTGATGTGTGGAGATGTTCCGCATCGGGTCACGTTGAAGGCCATTGCGGAGAGCAATGCCCTACTCCGGACCACTCTGTACGACGGAGATGCGATTTCGATTCGAGAGGCACTTTATCTGGGGACGCCAGTGATTGCTACTGATAACGGAATGCGTCCTAACGGCGTTCATTTGATCCCCATAGGCAGCACAGATTCTTTGGTAACGGCAATCGAGCAGCTTCTGAGTGAGCAAAGGATACACCGACAGGCATCCGAGCGGGATGATGAAAACTTAACGGCAGTGTTCTCCCTTTACACGGAGGCACTGGGCGAGAAAAGAGCCGCATAATGAATAGGCCGAGTTTGCAGAGTCCCCTGGCCGTTGAAAACAACGACCCCAGAAGGAAGGGCTTTTACCCGAATAGGCGCCATTTACTGGTCCTAGTCGTCTCCATAGCCGTCTTTTTTCTCCTGGCGTTTCTCGTAGCTTCCGCCAAAAGGCCGTGGAGTGATGAAGGTTGGTTTGCCAGTCCAGCCTTTAACCTTGCCAATCACGGATTTATGGGAACTACGGTGCTGTATAGCCCGCATCTGCCGCGGATTGAGCAACACACGTACTGGATACTGCCGTTGTACCTGGTCGGTTTGGCCGGGTGGTTCAAAATTGCCGGCTTTGGACTTGTGACTATGCGGATGTTTTCGGCCCTCTTTGGGGCTGTTGCCGTGGCTGCCTGGTATATCGTCAGCCGAAGTCTTACCCGTGACCCCGCAGTGGCTGCAGTGACCGCCGTCCTGCTGGGCACCGATTATCTGTTCATTAACATTGGTACGCTGGGCCGGCCGGACATGATGTGCGCGGGACTGGGGAGCCTTGCGCTGGCCATATATCTTCTGCTTCGTGAGCGGGACTTTGGCAAAGCATTCTTCTGGGCAAATGTTCCGCTTGCCTGTTCATTCTTCACACATCCAAACGCAATCCTATTTGCGGCCATGTTCGTAGCGCTCGTGTGGGCTCTGGACCGGCGCTCCTTGAGGGTTCGAATAGTAGTTGCCGGTGCGGTTCCTTATTTAATCGGGGGTGCGATTTGGCTGGTCTATATCGGTCAAGATCCGTCAGCTTTTCTGGCGCAGATAGCAGGGAATGCAGATCGTCAGGGCCGCTTTGGAAACTTCCTTCATCCCTGGAATGCCATCAAGACGGAGATTCTGGGACGCTATCTGACAGCTTATGGACTCGGGCCGCACTCGGCCGGCCATACGGGACCGATTGCTTTGAAAGCGCTCGTCCTGGTTTGCTATGGGTTAGCAATAGTGACCTGTTTAGGAGTGGCAAATCTTCGCAGGCGCCCCGGCACAAAATTGATTTTGGCGATGACCGGCCTGGTGTTTTTCATCCAGTGCTTCTTTAATCAAAAGCTGTCCTGGTACTTGGCTCACATCATCCCGCTATATACAGTTCTCCTTTCGATAGTTTTCGTTGTTCTTTGGCAGAGAAAAAGTTTCTGGCGCTTCATTGCTGCCGGCGTTTTTGCTGCGTTGCTTTGTGTTCAGATTGGTGGATCGCTTTACCTAGCTAAGGCGAACGCGTACCAGCATCAGTATCGTCCGTTGCTGGCCTTTTTAAATCAGCTGCCGGCCGATCAGAGCATCTACGGAACAGCGGCCATCGAATTTGGCCTGAGCCACCCGGAGCGCCTGTGTGACGATGTGAGCCTTGGATACTACAACCACCGTCAGCCGAGCTACATCGTAATGGATCCGATTTATCAGGATTCGCTTGAGGGTCTCTCGTACAATGACGCACCCGCTTACCGGTCTGCTGAGGGCAAGCTAAAGGCCGCCCACAAGGTATACGATCAGGACGAATTTCAAGTGTATGCGGCCAAGTAAAACGGTGGGTGTGAGCTTTACTGCTTGTAAGCAAACTGCGGTTCGGGTTGATTCGCCCGGGTCCGTATTTGCTCGAAGCTTCGCATCCACAGTTCAAACATAAGCAGCATCCAGAGCCAGTGAGAGTTGTTGCGGCGGCCGCTGTCGTGCTCCTTCAACATATGGAAAACGAAGTCCTTAGAAACTATGTTCCGGTCAAAGAAAGTCTTGCTTGTGAGGTGGTCCCAAAGCATGCTCCGCAGCGAAGTCCTGAACCATAAAGCGAGCGGCACGCCAAAGCCCTTTTTGGGAAGGGTCAGCAACTCCGGCGGAAGACGATCGCCCACCGCCTTTAAGAGAATCTGCTTTCCTTTTCCATTCTGCATTTTCCACTGATGCGGAATGGTCATGGCTAATTCGGCGAGCTTGTGGTCGAGCAGAGGGCTGCGAACTTCGAGAGAGTTTGCCATGGACATGCGATCGACTTTCACCAACATGTCGCCCGTAAGCTTAGCGCGGGCCTCAAAATAAAGGGTCTGCTGGAGGATGTCGCGATCCTCCGGGAGCAGGCTGTCGGTAAAGGTTTGTCTGAGATAAGCGAAATCGCCAGGGAGCATCCATTCTGGCTGCAGCAATGATTTGCGGAGAAAGTAGTGCGCGTAGTTCAGCTCGAAGTATCGTGAGAGAGGAGACGGACGGCTAATCATACGCAGGTAATTCTTGCCGTAAGAAGAATACGGCAAGAGGTCAGCTATCTTTGAGAGCGTGCCACGCGCGATCTGCGGCAACTTGTCGAACCGCCGAAGCTGGTCAACGGCAAAGAAGCTTTCGTATCCTGCGAAAAGTTCGTCACCGCCGTCCCCCGTCAAAGCGACCTTCACATGCTGGACCGCGAACTCGGAGACAATGTGCGTCGGAATAGCCGAGCTATCACCGAACGGTTCGTCGAAGTAGTGAACGAGCTTGGAGACGAGACCAACAGAGTCCGGACGAACAAGAATTTCGTGGTGGTCGGTATTGAATTTCTGCGCTACGAGCCGTGCGGCGGGAAGTTCGTTATATTCATTTTCTTCCCATCCGATGGAAAATGTCTTCACACGCTCGGGCGATTGCAGGGACATGGAGGCCACCACAGAGCTGGAATCCAGGCCGCCGCTCAAAAAGGCGCCGAGCGGCACATCGGCGATCATACGCATGCGAACCGACTCATCGAAGAGTTCGCGCACGCGATGCGCTGCGGCCTCTTCGTCCATATGGGGCGGAGCTTGGCGAACGGGTTCGGGAAGCGTCCAATAAGTTCCCTGGCGCACGTTCCCCTGCAGGTCATAAGTGAGCCAACCTCCGGGAGGGAGTTTGCGAATGGCTTTGTAGGGGCTCAAGGGATCGGGAATGTAGGAGAACTGGAAGTACAGACGAAGGGCCTGCTCATCGAGTTCGAGAGGCACGCCGGCTGGATAAAGACATTTGAGCTCGCTGCCGAAATAGAGGCCGCCCGGGAGGACTGCATAGTAGAGGGGCTTCTTGCCGAAGCGGTCACGGACCAGAGTCAGCCGACGCTGGCGCGTGTCCCAAATGGCATAGGCGAACATGCCGCGGAGCTGGGAAATACCGTCGATTCCATACTGTTCATAAAGATGGATCAGCGTTTCAGTGTCGCTATGCGTGGCAAATTGGTGCCCTTGCGAGATGAGCGACTCGCGGAGAGATTGATAGTTATAGATTTCCCCATTGAAGACAATCCACGAGCTGCGGTCTTCATTAGAGATAGGCTGATGGCCGGTGCTCAGGTCAATGATGCTGAGGCGGCGCATACCGATGCCACAGCCGCCATCCACATAGATCCCTTCGTCGTCGGGTCCACGGTGCCGAATCTGATCACACATGGCGCGAACCGCGCCCGGTTCAGCTTTTCCTTCGCGGAGAACGAACCCGGCTATTCCGCACATCGCATCCCTCGAACGGTGGTCATGGTTCTCCAATTATCGCAACGAAGGGAAGTGTGCGCCAGGAGACCAGACGTTTCCTAGACCATGGCCGCACGCCAAAAGCTCTGGTGACATTAACTGCTCGATGAGGGCCAATGAACTTCTATTTGCTCCGGCCTTCCGCTTACCGTTCCTTCAAAGATCGCCCCGTCCTGGTGTTCTCTGATGTGTATCTGCCCATCGCCATCCAGCACGACGGCGGCCGCGAACAGGGCTGGAAGCTTGGTCCTGCGTTTGACGACGAGGCAGAGAGCCCGTTCTTTTAGTCCAAATACCGGCGAGTGCCACACTTCTTGCCGTTCGGGCTCTGACCCGAAATAGAGTCGATGGCTGGCCTCTTCAGAGCCGAGGTGCCAAAACTGTTCTAACTGGTTCGGGCCCTCGGGACCATCCACGCGATCAAGGATTAACACAAGGTTCGGTTTTATAAAACGGACCAGGCGTTGATGAACGAACCCTTCACAGAGACATCGCCCCAGGGCAGAGTCTTCAGCGGCATTGGATTCCCAGGAGGTTAGCGCTACTTGAGCGGGGTTGCTCCACCAGAATGGGCCTACGGGGTTAGCCTGGTCTTTGCCGTCAATTCGGATCGTATTATGGGCCGAGGACCCACGGAAGGCGTTCCGGAGCGTGGCGTCCCCCACGTAAGTATAAGTTCCGGAGTCCACAAGGATTCTCGATCGGCCGTGACGAACGACAATGCTCAGCGCGTCGGAGTGACTATGGCCGGCGCGTCCGGGACCAAAAGGCCCTGCATCAAAAATGATTTGGCTTCGTTCGTTTTGAAGGATTCCGATACCGCTGTTCGAAAATTTCTGCGAGCGATGGCTACCAGATGCCGAACCATCGAAATGCCCCAGAAACCAGGCCGCCTGGGGATATAAGTCCTGAGGCTCATACGTCCAATCCTGCCGTTGAAGAAAAACAGAGCAGGTGGCGAGAGTTCCGCGGCCGAATTCGTCCCGTGGCCCGTACGGATAAAACCAGCGACCGCCGTCATCATCACCGAGAAAGGCTAATTTGCGCTCCGGACCGAGGACAGCATGAAGGAAATCAGCCATGCGAGCGAGCGAGGCTATGTAGTCCGGTGAAGGCGAGGACAAAAGAGCGTGGAAGAGAAACATGTCCAGCGCATAAACGTGATAGTACGTGGATTGTTCGAAATAGCTGCCATCCGGCCGGACCTGACGCTCCATTTGACGGACGACCGTGTCATGGCCCAGTTGAACCCAATGCTTCGCCGCGGGGAACGAGGGAAATAGCCTTCCCAGGGCATGGAGGACCACGGCTTCACCCAAAAGGTGAGTATTCGGGGAAAAATAGAATGAAAGGTTATTCTCGAGATGGTAGCCATGCTGGCAAAGGCTATTGAGAAATTGGGCACGGAACTCAAGCGTCATTCGGTCGCCTACAAGGTGGAAGATCCAAATCCACGAGAAGGCACGAAAAGCAACCTCAAGAGCACTGGTCCAATTAATTCCCCGCTGGTAAGGGTTCTGGTTCCACCAACCCTCCAATTGGTCGAAGATGGCGTCCACATAACATCGCTTATCCGATAGCATAAAAGCCTGTGCGAGAAGAACCAGGTGCTGATGACGATTCAGCTCCCAGATATTTTTGTGGTCGCCAGCCCTTGCCGTGTCGAGATAAGGCACCCGCCGAAAATATTTCGCTTCGGTACAGATGTTGTTGAGGTAATCGCGACGCCACTCGATGTGGGGGCCCGTTTCAAGCACGTATCCCAGGACCGGAAATTTGTGCTCTATGATCTGGTCGGCGGTCTGGAGCAGATCAGCAGCAAACCCGGTGTTCCGTAGGCGATTTGCCACCAGGCTGGGCGCAGGAAACGCGGCCAATGGCGCCGTTGCTTGCGACGCGCAAGGAGGCGGCATCAGGGCAAGCTGTATGTTGCGGAGTTCTTGCTTGAGGCGAAAAGAAATTTCGCGGGGGCTTCGCATGTGATTCGGAATTCATTGTCGCAAGGAGATGAAAGTTAGGGCATCAACGTGACAATTACCGCGCTTCCAGCAGACATTGGAATCTCGCACTCTCCGTACCTTACCTTTAATTGCGGAATAACCCAGGGCTTCCACTCGCCGTTAGTGGTGACAGTTGAGCCACCTAGCTTTACGCCATCCTCGCTCGCCAAGGATGGCGCAGTCAGGCGCAATACCGTCGCGTTCGCGAACCGGCGTGGAGCGGTAATCTTCACTGCCGCGCCCCGAGATGCATCCTTGTTTATGATCGTGATCCGAAGCCGATCTTGAGTGCTGGTTACTGCGTAGGCGGTCAGGTTGATGCCGGATGCGTCGAATAATGTTGCGACGCGCTGTCCCTCGCTCGCCTGGGCGAAAGCCAGCATGCCATAGTACGGCGGCTTTGCCTGGTAATTGCCGTGCTGGTCGTCTCCGATAGGAGAGTAAGAGCTGACGAAGCCGAGCTGATTCACGCCTGTCTCAATATTGACGCCTGCTGCTTGAGCCGACGCAAGGGTAAACATAAAGTCGAGCGTCCACAGGGCGGCACCGAACGTGTCGCTGATGCCAGGCTTGCCGCCTCCGCAAAAAGAGTTCGTTTCGCAAATGCGATAGGGGACGTGCGAGGACTCCGACGCAGCCTGAAGCTTCTGCAACTCTGGTGCAAGCTTGGGGTCTGGATACAGGAGCTTGTCGAGCGTACTTCCCGGACCGGCACACTCACGATAGTAATGATGAGTGAGGAGCTTCAGGTCCCTTCCTTCATCGGCTGCCAAGCGAGCCACCCAATCGGTGGCGCTTGCTGCATCGGGCCCGGCAAAGGGTGCATCCGGCAGCTTTGCGCGAATAACAGCTTTATACCGGCGGTATTCTTTCACATAGTGGTCGTAGCCATAGCCTGCCTTTCTGTGGGCCCCTTTGCCCCGCCCAAATAAGTCCGGTTCATTTCCGATCTCGAAGGCGAGAAGCTTGTGCTTCACAGCGGCGGCAACGGATTGTGCTTCGGCAACAGCGTTTGATTCGTTGCCGCTTCCCAAGTTCAAACCCCAGATTAGCTTCCAGCCTGTAGCGTCAAGAAAGCTTGCCAGATCCTGAAGGTTAGCCTCGTTCACGACAGTTCCCTTGGGCGCAGAGACAGACTTTCCATCGGGTGAGAAGGCGGCGTCATCCGAAGTGTTCCCGCCCACGCGGATAACACCGTGCGGTCCGAGGGTCCGTACCAGCTGCATGTAGCGGCGATTGTTAGCGCTGAGTAGTCCCGGCGTAGCTACAGAGGAGATCTCATAGCCGAGCCCAATGAAATCTGCTGGTATCGTGCCGAGCACGCGGGTTGTATCCACCTTAAGGCGGACTGTCTGGTCGGCACGAGGAGCATCAGCAGCAGCACTGCTCAGGCGCCTGTCGGATAGCAACACGGAAAGCCCTGCCGAGCCAGCCAGAAAGGTTCTGCGATTCACGCGTCCTCCAAGATATGTCTATGATGCTCAACTGCGCTCGAAAGACGAGCGGGGATTAGTCATTTTACAGGGAGGCTCGCCATTGCATTCCAAGCGTTTTCATCCTGACCGATGCTGATTTGGTTGCCGCTCCGAACCAGCGGGAGGCGGAGCAGCTTGGGATCTTGCTCGATTCGGGCCAGCAGTTCTGAATCGGAAAGCTTCAAGTATTTCAGTCCAGCGTCGATGTAGTTTTTGCCGTCGGTGTCCAACAGTTTACCCAGGCCAAAGCGTTCGATGAATCTTCTAATTTCGCCTGGAGCCATTGGCTTCTGTTTCAGGTCCACCATATGAATGGTTATGCCACGTTCTTTAAAAAAGCGTTCCGCGGCGCGTGTTGTGTGGGAGTTCTTCACACCGAAGATCTGCACGTTTCGCATACGACTCGATTCTGGCAGGGTGGGCCGTTTAAAACATCACCTTGAGGGAGAACTGAATCTGGCGTGAGTTCGTAGATGTTCGACTGATTTCGCCAAACCCCGAGCCTTGCAAGGTATTGGAAGGCAGGCCGAAATTGGTGATGTTGAGAAGATTGAAAAACTCCGAACGGAATTGGATGTCGACAGGTTTATGGCCCGGCCCGGCTTCGAAATTGGTGTCTTTGATAAGAGCAAAGTCGAAATTGTACAGCGCCGGCCCCCGGAAGGTGTTCCTACCCAAGGAACCGAAGAAACCGCTGTTCGGACCAGTGCCGCCTGGAATGTTGACTGGAATCTTAAAGAACGAGGGGTTGTCTGCTCCGCGGCCGAAGTAATCTTCGCGAATAGTACGGCTTGTCGATAAATCGGGAGTCGAAATTTGATTGGGCCGGTCCGTTCCATTCGATCCGACTCCTGTTTGCTGCACTCCCGAATAGACGGTGAACGGAGCACCGCTGCCGAGCGTGGAAACACTTAGCAGCTGCCAACCTCCAGTGAATTTTGTTCCCAGTCGGCGCAGAAAGCCAAGGCGGTCTGCATGCAGATCTTGTATTACGGTCAGGGTCAAAGCGCGCTCCACGTCGAAACTGGATGGCCCCTTCTCCGCGCGCGTATCGTAGGGATTCTGAGGCCAGGCAGGAGCTGTGGCTCCCGACGCACCGCTGACAAAACCACCGATCACGGTACTTGCATCGTCCAAAGACTTCGACCATGTGAAACTAGCCTGAATTTTAGGGCCACCCCCGCCAACTGTTCCCTGGAAGGATGTCTGCAGGGAGTGATAGGTGGAGTGAGAGCGATTGGTCATGAGCATCTCGGTGCCGAAGCCCCCGACTGCTTGTCCGGAGGAATTGAATTTTGTGTATGGAGCGAATGCCGGGGTGGCCCCGGGGTAGCCGTTCGGAAAATTGATAGCCGGTAGACTCACACCGGCGGTTCCTATGTAAGCGGCCGTTGCCGCCAAGCTTCCGAAGGTACGCTCCAGCGCCACAGACCAGGTACCCAGGTAGGCGTTGCGAAAATTCTGCGACATAGCATTGACGTTCAGTGGCGTTATCAAGTGGCTTGCGGTAAGTGCGGCAACTCCCTGCTCAAATCGATCAATATCCCAAACGGTATTAGCGGGAACTGCCTTTGAATCCCCAGACGCAAGGATATTTGCTCCCGCCGGAGTGTAAACGCCTGGAAGCTCTTGCGGAGTGATCTTTGTACCAAACAGCAGCGGATTCCCCGGTGAGGCAGTCAGGCGTGGATAGTCGACGTAAGGGGCTGCGCCGGTCAGCAGGTTGTCCTGCCAAATATTGGGCGGAACGGTTGTGATTGCTCCGCCGATCCTGACCCAAAGGTTCTTCGCGGTCAGCCAACTCATTCGGACTCGCGGGCCCCAGTTATTTCCAAAGAGTCTATAGGTGGGCTGCGGGTTGATCAAGTAGTCCTGACGCATGCCCTGTGCATTGCGCACAAACGCGACTCCGGCGGTACGCTGCGCTCTCTCGGTGATGGGCGAATAGAGTTCGTATCGCAAACCGTAGTCCAGTACCAGCCGATTGGAAATTTTCCATGTGTCCTCAAGAAAGAAGTTGATGTTGTAGCGCGAAATTGCCGCAACTCCAATTTGGTCACCCTGCGGAAAGCTTGCTGGCGCCACCGCCAGTGTGTAGGAGAATGCGCTGCCCGTAAGCAAAGCGCTCAGTGTATCCGGGAGCGGCGTTCCTGCGACGATGTTGTTAAGCCCGCTGCTTGATTGTATGGGGATGGGAGAGTATGCAGTGCCGCCACCGAACGTATACTGTCCGTTCGGCGCTGTGCCGAAGTAAGTGGTGTCGCGATTTGCCCGGAACTCGGCGCCTCCTTTAATCGAGTGCTTTGCCTTGGTCCATACCAGATTCTCTCGTGCCTGGAAGAGATTGCCAAGGGAGGCCGTTACGGATCCTCCCGGCGCGTTAAACGGCTCAAAGAGGCCGTCCCCGAAGGTGAGCGCCGGGTCAGTGTGATCGGAGGTGGGAAAGGATGGAGTTGTCCGCGTGAATGCTAGGGACGATTCGGCGGAGAAAGCAGGTGAGGGAGTATGAATCCAGGTGAGTACTGCATTTCTCTGGTGGTCGATGTACGAGATTCCAAAGTTTGGATCGATGGCAGTTTGGTCGGGGTTTGTCGTCGGCCCCATCAAATTGTCCATGGTAAATCGACCAAATAGCCGATCGGTCGAAGATAGCTGGTGGTCCACGCGCAACGAGAATTGATCAGCATCGGTCTTTACTTTCGAGGAAGTCGCAAAGGTTCGGGCTCCGAATGGACCTTGTGGATCGTTCGGCAGTGGATAGCGATTTAGCAGGGGAGCGATTTTGGGGTCAACGGGTATTACCAGGGTATCGCCCGGAAAAGCTGTTGTATCGATACCGTTACGCTCACTGGCCGTAGGCACGGGCATAACCTGGGTTGTTCCCAAGACTTGTCGGAAACCCTGATACTCGGCGAAAAATTGAGTTTTGCCGTAGCCGTCGTAAATGCCAGGGAAGAAGACGGGGCCGCCCACGGTGAACCCAAACTCGTTTCGGCGAAAAGGCGGGATGCGGCCAGGATTTGCAACTGATCTACGGTCGAAGAAATTGCGGGCGTCAAAAGCCGAATTGCGCACAAACTCGAAGATCGACCCATGAATCGTGTTCGTGCCCGAACGCGTATGTATGTTGGTGAATCCGGCAGCTCCTCGACCCACATCAGCGGGCATCCAGCCCGAAGACGATTGGATCTCCTCGACCGCGTCGACGTTAAAGTTCGAAAAAGTCGCACCGCCCATCTCTGGATCGCTTATATCAGCGCCATCCATAGCGAATACAGCCTCGACGCCGCGTTGTCCGTTGATTGCAAACTGTTGCGTAAAGTTGGTTGCGCCGTTCGAATCGGTCATGGTTCCCGCAGCCAGCAATACCAACTGGCTGAAGTCCCGCTTGTTCAACGGAATCGCAGAAACCGCGCTTGCCGAGAGCGTTTCGCCGCCAACCGCTCCTGCTTTGGCTATCAGTTCAACGGAAACGCACCTTCTTGCTGAGATGAGGACATTGGCCGTCCCACTTGCCGGAAGTGTTAAGGGGTGGGGGCAGGTGAGCCTGTGGCCTGGCAAGTACACAGATAAGAGATAAGCGCCCCGCGGAATGGAACGGAACTGATACTCGCCATTGCTTCCCGTCTTTGCCGAGGTGTGAAGCGTCCGCGACCTTAGCTCGATCCTGGTATCCGCGACGGCAGTTCCGGATTCATCACGTACGGTTCCTGTCAATCCGGTGCCTGGGTCATCTTGTGCGCACGCGATCACGAGGAACACCAATAGCAGTACCGAGACGCGCATTATTGCAGAATACCGTTGTCGCCACGGGGAAGCGCGTGAGATTTACTTCAACAGTCCACGAATTCGACTCTGCAGAGCCGGCCCTGCCTGTTTCGCGGGAATGAGTTTTTCCAACCAGCCAAAATCAACGGTTATGGTGACGTCCTTCTCGGCGACTTCCACTGTCCCGGCAATCGGGGCCGCTATCAGCCCCATTCTGGCGTCGAAAGAGAAGGTTAGGGTTGTCCCCGACCAACTTCTTTTCTCGTTTGTAATCCGCAGCGGGACGATACCAATGCCGCGGAATAAGTCATCAAAGGAGCCGTCAATGGCCCGAACGACCTCCTCCTTTGGCTGGTTATGGGAAACTGTCACTCGCATGGTGGTCTTACTGCAGGTGCAGGAGCGATAGATTGGGCAAGCAACGAGGAGCTATGTGATGGTTCAGCACCTCGGGAGCTGAGGAGGATGCTTGGGTATCTGTCGGGTGGATTGGCAAGTTACGTACCACGGGGAGAGCCGGATGGAGCGGCCGATAATGGCGCATGTAGAGATCATATACGGAATTGAACGGCACGATCATTCCCGGGCAACCGGAGGTAACCGCACCGGTTCTGGTTGCCCCCACGCAAAGGCGCGGCTAATCTTACGGCTGCCTAACTCGCTGGAGGACCTTCATGACATCTAGCACCGTTGAAAACCCGTAGTCGTCGAGTATCGCGTCGAGCCCCTCCTCCGCATCCGGAGCTTCGAATGCCTCTATCATCCGTTCCATACGCGTCTCACAAACACGTCGTAAACCGGATCGCGAGCGATTGCGGCTGCGGCAAGTCTCAAGATCAGCGCACATAGCGATGGCGACCACCGGACGCCGTGCTTCACGCGCAATTGCAATCCAACGTTGTCGCAAGGTGCGCGTACGATTGGTGCGATCGACTATCACGGTGCGTCCGGCGCTGAGTGCCGATCTGGCGATCGACTCCTCGGCTGCTGCATAAATTGGCCTTGCAGAGCCATCAAATCCCGACGGCGTGATGGCGTCAATTAGATCATCTTGAGAAACCATAATGGCACTTTGTGCGTTTCGATAGGCCCAGGTACTTTTACCCGAGCCAGGAACGCCGACGAGCAGGATCAAAATGGGTCCATTCTCGAGGCGAGACCGTTCCATCGATTCCGTCTCGGTCCCAGACGCCGCCAGAATGTTATCTTCCACAGCTTCCTACTTCCGAAAGCGCTTCTATGAGCAACCTATTCCGATCGGCCGTAAGTACTGCAAGCCTGATGTGGCGCCCATCCTGCAGCCCTTCAAATGAAACACAGTCTCGTACCAGGATGTGGTGTCGCACGAGAAGTTGCTCGCGAACATGAGTGCTGTCCAAATGATTGGGGGGCAGCCTTACTAGCAGAAAGTTAGCGGCAGAGGGATATGTGCTGAAGCCTAACTCAACTAAAGAATCCGCTAACGAAGTCCGGCAGTGGGCATTCTCGGCGATGGTGATCCGTGCATATTCGCGGTCCTGAACGGCAATGCTCAGCGTTTCCAGGGCAATAGAGCCAATTGGCCAAGCCGGCATTTGGCGTTCGATCTGTTTGGCCGTCGAAGAATGCGCAACCGCGTACCCGATACGCAGCCCCGGGCACCCATAGAACTTTGTCAGTGAGCGGATGGCTATCACGCCTGGACGTGTGGAGGCCTCGGCCGTTACTTGATCTTCTGGAGCGTAGTCTATGAAGGCTTCATCGATCAGGACCTTGGTTCCGGTCTCTATCGCTACATCGAGGATTACGCGAATCTCGCTTGCTAGTATGAGCGATCCCGACGGGTTGTGGGGATTGTTGAGGATTAGCAGTTCTGGACGCTGCATTCGCAACAACTGGACGCATCTCGGGATGTTGATTTTGAATTGATCGTCCACCCCCAATGGCACTCCCGTAAACACGGCTCCAATGGCGTCGCATGCGCGGCGATACTCGGCAAATGCGGGAGTGAAAGCCAGGCAACGGGACGGACGTACCGTTCGGATGCTGTCCGTGATCAATGCAGATGCCCCGGCGCCCAGGACGACGCTTTCGATTGGCACTTTCAGATGCTGCGCCAAAGTGCTCCGCAAAGGATGCGATCGCCAATCGGGATAACGCAGCCGTTCGCCATTGTCTTGGGCAGCCCTTAGGAGGGCCTGGATTGCGCCAGATGGCAGGCCGCGCGGATTGATGTTTGCACTGAAGTCGACGATCAGGTTTGGGTCGGACCCCAATTCCAACGCGACTCGAGCCACGTCGCCGCCGTGCAATCCCTGTGACCTCACGTGCCGCACTTCCATGTACACCAGCTCAATGCAGCCGCAAACGCTACAACCGAAGCGAGACGCGCCACTGTTAGACAGCGCCTTGCATCAGCCACTGTGGGAGCCTTATAGTCATAGCCGAGCAAGGGCTTCATGGACGGCTCGCCATCATAATAGTTTGTTCCGCCGAGTTGCACCCGCAATGCGCCAGCCATCGCGGCTTCACTCTGACCGGCGTTGGGGCTGGGATGCTTGTGACCATCGCTGAGCCATGTGTGCCAGGCACTTCGGTGTGATCTCGCATGCAGCCATGCGGCGGCTATGATTGCGAATGCCGTGAGCCGTGCCGGGATGAGGTTTGCCAAGTCGTCGCTGCGTGCAGCGAAACGGCCGAAATAGGTGTAGGGATGCTTCGGGTGGCCAATCATCGAGTCGAGCGTATTCAATGCCTTATATGCCATTGCGAGAGGAACACCGCCCAGCACCAAGTAGAATAACGGTGCGACTACGCCGTCGCACAAACTTTCAGCAACGGTTTCGGCTACAGCTCTTGCCATCTCAGGGTGATCAAGACCATCGGTGTCGCGGCCGACGATGGTGGATAACAAACGCCGCGCCCGTTCCATTTGACCCGATTCCAGAGCGGTCACCACCGCGCCTGCTTCTGAAACCAGACTGCCCGTCGCAAGGGTCGTCCAGCCAAGCGCCACCTCGGCGCCGGTGCCAAGAGACGGATTGAGCGACCGTGCCACTCGAAGCAAGAGGCATGCCGCAGCCCAAGAACTTGCGACAACGAAAACGGAAAGCGCTGAGCCGCTAAAGAGGTCTTGAGTTGCGCCTGCTCCCGGTTTGCAGAGCCGCTCGCCTGTGGCTACAACGTGGCCCATCACTCGCACAGGATGCGGTATGCCGGGCGGATCACCGAGCGCCAGGTCGAGCACATACGCCCCGGCGAGTTTCATCGGATTAATCGGGCTAAAGGGTCTCATTCGCGACAAGATTTTCGGGGGAGGTCTCGCGCGGCACTTCGAGCAAGCGGTAGAGCAGGTCCATATCCAGCGCGCGCCTGACTTCAGCTGCCAGCCTGTCAATGCGCTGCTCTCGTTCAGCATGCGCCTGCAATAACCTGGAAGCTTTCGCCAGACCGCGCCGTGCCCGTGCCGCTTGAATGAACGCGTGACGAAATCGGTCGTCGTCGAAGAGGCCATGGAGATATGTTCCGAATACAACCCCATCCTCAGCTACTGCGCCGTCGACGACCGCGTGATGATTGCCGATGCGTACGATGTCAGCGAATGGCTTCGCTCCCGGTAGATACTCGGTTTCACCCACATGAATTTCGTAGCCGCGGATCGATGTGCCTTGGGGCATCGTTCCCAGCAGCGACGACGACAGCCGGCCAATCGCACAGCGCGTCATCTTTTCGGTCCGCAAGCGCGTATTGATTGGTAGCCAACCCAGTCCGTCGCCTACGGTTGAAATTGCAGCCTCAACGCAATCCGTGTCATCTATCTTGCGGCCCAGCATCTGCATCCCGCCGCAAATGCCGACCAGGATCCCCAAGTCGCCCTGACCCGAGCACCAACGTTCAACACCTGACGCCAAGCCAGCCGCTCGGAGCCATTCGAGGTCATCCAAGGTTTGTTTAGTGCCGGGAATAATCACAACGTCTGCAAGTGCAAGCTCCTCGGCTCTGCTGACGTATGCAAGCGAGACTGAGGGCTCTGTGGCAAGAGCATCGAAATCGGTAAAGTTCGAAATGTGCGGCAAGGCGATCACAGCAATGCGAAGCGGGCGAGAGCGGTCCTCCGTGCCCGCGAGAGCCGTCCAGCCTTTTGCGTTCGGGCGCTGCTCGATACAAACGCTATCCTCTTCATCCAGTCCCAGGGAATCGAGATAGGGGATGACGCCTGCACAAGGAATGCCGATTCGGTCTTCGATCATCTTTATGCCAGGCGTCAGAAGGGATAGATCGCCTCGAAATTTGTTGATGATAAATGCTTGGATGTGGCGGCGTTCGTTCTTTTCCAGCAACTCGAGCGTACCCAGGAGTGACGCGAAGACTCCACCCCGGTCGATGTCACCAACCAGCAGGCAAGCCGCATCCGCAGCAATGGCCATTCGCATGTTTACTATGTCGCGCGGTTTCAAATTGATTTCAGCCGGCGATCCGGCGCCCTCAAGTACGACAACGTCATTTTCGGCCGCAAGTGCACGATAGCTGTCGAGGACCAGCGGAAACAATTCCTCGACCCGGCTGCGGTAGTAATCTGATGCGTTTACCTGCCCCCAAACGCGCCCGAGAACCACAACCTGAGAACTGGTATGCGTAGACGGTTTGATTAGGATCGGGTTCATCTCAGCGCGAGGGGCGGTGCGGCATGCTTCTGCCTGGAGTGCCTGCGCACGGCCAATCTCACGGCCATCGGGCGTTGCCGCTGAATTGAGCGACATGTTTTGCGCCTTAAATGGAGCAACCCGAAATCCGTCGTCGGAGAGTATGCGCCCAATGGCGGCTGTCAAAACAGACTTCCCAACATGCGAGCCGGTTCCTAAAACCATGAGAGGTCGTGCGTTCATGGACGTTTGGGAAAACCTAGGTCATTGGCGCAAATCGCATCAGCCCGGGCCTGACAGCGATTCGTCCAGGAATCGAAATGAAGTAGTTCTCTGAGGGGTGTTCTCGATTCCCAGCCTGTCTCTTCGAGTTCTGGCCGACTGCGAAACTCCGAGACGTACCCGACGCAGAGGTAGGCGACGAGATGAATATGCGAGGGAATAGCGAGGATGCGTTTGACCCTGTCATGATCAATCACGCTGACCCATCCCACCCCAACTGACTCCGCGCGCGCCGCGAGCCAGAAGTTTTGAACGGCGCAGACCGTGGAATAGAGATCGGTCATGGGATCTGATTGCCGGCCCAGCCCGTAACCCTGAGTACGTTGGCGGTCACAGGTGATGCAAACGTTCAGAGGAGCATCTAGAATCCCTTCGAGCTTAAGCGACCGGTACAAAGCCTGACGTTCACCGTTGTATATATCTGCGTGCTCTTTCATCTCCCGGAAGTGATCACAAATTTGCGAGCGGACAGCAGGGTTTTCGATCAACAGAAAATCCCACGGTTGCATAAGGCCGACCGAAGGCGCGTGATGGGCCGCGTCCAGAATCCGACCGAGCACGGCGTCAGGGATCGGCTTTTCTATGAATTGAGAGCGGACGTCTCGCCTTTCGTGGATCACCCGATAAATAGCGCTGCAATCCTCGTCAGAAAAGTTAGACGTTGCTGCTTTTGGACTCAACATGTCACCAAGCACGCGACCAGCGCTGGCCTGGCTGATCTTTGGCGCGCAAGGAAGCGTCCACTCCGGCGCGGTGCTCTAGAATCCTGCCCATCAGCCAGAGGACATCAGACAAGCGATTGAGATACGACAGAATGTGGGGGTTCGGAAGGTCTCCTGCATCGCGAAGCCCAACAGCTAACCGCTCGGCTCGCCGGCAAACTGTGCGTGCAATGTCGAAGGCCGATGAGTCCGGCAATTCACCCGGAATTGACCAGTCATTCAGGACTCCGGGTTCGGCTTCCATTGCGTGAACGTGCCCGGTAAGCGCGTCAACCATCGCCTCTGTTATTTCAGGCGCCGGTTTCTTTGGGTCGGGATGTGTGCCAATAGCCGAACCCACCCGAAACAACTCGCGCTGGACGTTCTTCGCCAGGTCCTTCATTTCCGCATCCGCTGCAATGGATCTGGCGAATCCGATGACCGAAATTAGCTCGTCGATTGTGCCATAGCACTCCACGCGCAAGTTATTCTTGGGGACTCGAACGCCGCCCGGTAACGAGGTTTGCCCCGCGTCGCCTCGCTTCGTCGCAATACTCATAGTTTCTGTCCTTTAGTTGTCAATCCGGTATCAAAGTTCGGCGGGGGATGGGCATCGCAACGCTCTACCGGCTGTATTTCACGGCCGATTGGTACACCAGAAACGTGGGCAAGAATTGCATGGAGTTGCCGCACCCCTTCGGTCAAGGCCGCGGGACCGGGTTGGAGAATGTAAGTCGATTTAACCTCATAGATGTGACCATGGCGCACGGCGTTGATTTTGTCCCAACCAGGCCGCGTGCGAATGGCATCTTTGTTTACCTTCATGCCACACCAGGACGCGATGATTACGTCGGGGTTGCGCTCTCTCACCTGGCGAGGGTCAACGATGCGGTCCTTGGCGAGACGTCCAGCTTTTAATTCCGGGAAAACAGGGGCGCCCCCTGCGATCTCGATGAGCTCTTCCACCCACCGAATGCCGCTGATGAGGGGTTCCTTCCATTCTTCAAAAAACACCTTCGGCTGGTACGGAAATTTGTGGGCCGAGGCGGCGATGTCCTGCAGATCTGCTGTGAGCCGGTTTAACAAGATGCGAGCTTTGCCTTCACATCCGAGCACCCGTCCGAGCGTGAGGATCATCTCGAAGATTTCGGAGACGCTTCGCTGATTGAAGGCAATAACCGGAACGCCCCGCACTATCAGCTCACGTGCGATATCGGCTTGCAGATCAGAGAACGTGAGCACAAGATCAGGATTGAGATCCATGATTTTGTCGAACTTGGCGCTGGTGAATGCGGATACCTTCGGCTTCAGGCGCGCTTCCGGCGGGCGTGCCGTATAGCCGGAAACGCCAACGATGCGGTGTTGTTCTCTCAGGAGGTAGATGGTCTCGGTTGTCTCTTCCGTCAAACAGACAATACGGCGGGGATATGTCGAAATCTCATGGAACTGCATTAATTGGATCATCCGCGAAGTCCTCTAGAAAGCGACGTAGCGCTGCTGGCGCCTCATCAGCCACAGAAAGAACGGACCTCCAAGGACACCAGTGACTGCCCCAACCGGCAGTTCCGTCTGGCCTAGGACGGAACGGGCCAGAGCATCCGCCAACATCAGAAAACCGGCCCCTAGAAGCAGAGAGCAAGGCAGAGCAAAGCGAGTATCCTGTCCAAATAGCAGACGGGCAATGTGGGGAACGATCAAGCCAACGAATCCGATGCTACCGCCTACTGACACGGTGACTCCAACGAGCAGAGACGATACCAAATAGATAATCCGTTCAGTGCGGCGAACGTTCACCCCAAGGGATGCAGCGGCCTCCTCGTCCACAGCTAACAAATGCAGGTCGCGAGCCATCAGCAGCAGTACGATCCAGCCAGGAACGAGAAACAGCAGCATTTGCCAGATAAGAGAAAAGCCAACTACATCCAGACTGCCTATCAGCCAGCGCAAAATCTGCAGAGATCGGGACTGGTCCGCCGTGTATTGAATAGTCAATACTCCCGCGTTTGCGATGAGGTTCACGACGATGCCGGCTAACAAAAGAGATCCAGGAGCTATGGCAGCTCCGGTGCGAGCCAAGCGATATACAATCGACACGGAAAGCAGAGCTCCGGCGAAAGCCGCTACAAACACGATTGGCGTGCCACTGACCCGCAGGCCCCAACCAAAAGCGATGGCAAGGCTCGCGCCGAGTGCCCCACCCCCCGACACTCCCAGCGTGAGCGGTTCCGCCAATGGGTTGCGAAACATCGCTTGGAGTGCGGCGCCGACCGCGGCCAAAGTTGCGCCGATAATGCCTGCCATGACAACTCGCGGTAGGCGCAACCGAAAGAATACTGACCTTGTGACCTCGTCAGTAAGCAGTCGGGGTAGGGTTATTGGCTCGTATCCCGCCCAGAGTGCGACCAGCGAACAACCTGCGAGAAGAAGAATCAGGAGAAAGAGGGCACGGGCGAAGCGGCGCTCTGCCGAATTTCCCCTGCTTCCTACTGCCGCGCTGGACTGCGAGCTCCCGATCGTTTCGACAGTCACGGATGAACCTCTGACCACACACAGAGTTGCCCCTCAACTCGCCGGGCATGAATGTACGGATCGTCATATATGTCCGCAAGAATGCCATCGCGGATGACGTTCGCTGGAGGGCCTGAAGCTGCAATACTGCCGCATCGCATCGCAAAAACCCAGTCGAAGCCGGGGTCGAGCAGCATTAGGTCATGGGTCACCATCACGACCGTCAGCCCCGTACGTTTCCTAAGTTCGGTCAGGGTGCGAATCAAACCCGCGCGATGCTTTAGATCGAGCGAGGAGGCGGGTTCATCCAGCAATACGCAGTCCGGTTCCTGTGCCAACGCGCGCGCCACAGAAACAAGCTGACGCTCGCCTCCGGAGAGTTCCGTGATTCTGCGATTAGCCAAATGACGGACACCAACCGTTTCCAGTGCTTCCATCGCTTGTCGCACATCGTCCCTGTTCTCGAGCCGGAACGGTGAGGTGTGTGGAGTACGTCCGGTCAACACCACTTCAAGTGACGTAAATGGGAATGCTCGCGACGTTGTCTGAGGTACGTAAGCCAGTTTTCTAGCTAGCTCCCGGCGATCATAGCTGGCGAATGAATTTCCGCAGTATCGGACGGATCCTTTCTGAGGCAGAAGCAAACCTGCGAGCAGACGAATTAGCGTGGATTTGCCACACCCATTAGAGCCGATGAGAGCCGTCATAGATCCAGCTTGAATATCTACTGACGCAGCAGTGATGGTCGGACGATGGGCCTCATACCGGAAGTCAATCTCGCGTGCCTCCAGGATTGTCAATGCCCACCTCTTTTAAGTGCTTCGGGATGGAGAATTTTTTCAAAGATCTCGGCCGTATGTGTCACGAATTGGGACGGATGTGGGACAAACTGATCATCCACGGCGTAGACATGCTTTTCTCGCACGGCTCGCAATTCGGGAAGGTCGTTCCAGACGTCGGTCGTATGCTCGGCTAGTTTCGACTTTGAACCCGGTACGAGATCAATGATGACCTCGGGATTCAACGTGAGGATGGCTTCCTTGCTGATTTTTCCGTAACCAGTGCGCGCGGGAGCCACCGCGGACCGACCGCCAGCGATCTCAACCAGGTCAATGAGGTAGCTACCTTCCGTAGCGACGTACAAGTCAGATAAGGTGCCCGGTGTACGGCTGACGCTCAGCAAGACTGAGCGGCGTGGAAGGACCTTTGTAGCCCTCCGAATGTTATCCAGAGACGCGTGTGTTTGGCGAATGAGGTCTGCGCTTTGCTTAGAGTTCCCAGTTGCTTTGCCGATTGTGTCTATGGCCGTAAATACATCAGCAAGGCTTTCCGATGGCACGGCGATCCAGTGTAGACCGAAGGCCTGTAAGCGATCGACGATAAATGGCTCCTGGGCTTTGGTCAGCACTACAAGGTCTGGATGAATGGCAACGATACTCTCAATGTCGCTTGTTTGCCAGCCTCCAATACGCGGGAGCTTTGCTACTTCTGGAGGATAGGAGCAGTATTGCGAAACGGCAATTACGCGCGGGAACGCACCCACTCCGTACAGAATTTCCGTGGTGCTGGGCGATAACGACGCAATTCGATGCGGTACGGGATCTGCTGCCATGGTAACCAGGGCAGCAACGAGGAAAACAGATAGAAGGCGGCGTAGCGTTCCCATGCTGACCGTTTTAGAACTCGAACTGCAAGCCGCCGCGCGCGTTCACGCCGGCTGTCCGGAATCCACTTTCATAGTACTCACGATTGAAGATGTTTTCAGCTTTTCCAAATAGCCTAAGGGCCTTGCTCTCACTTATCGGTATGCGATAGCTCAACCCCGCGTCCGCTCTCTTGAATCCGGGAAACCGGTATGCGCCGCTGCTGAAGTCGCTGTATAGTTGGGCAAGGTAGTTACTCGATGCGTTCAGGGCGAAGTCAACAAATGCCCTTTTACCGATCCGCTGCACGGCGAACGCAGTGAACTGATGCTGTGGCGTAATGAAAGTACGGTATACGTTTGGAACCAGGGGCATTCGCTCACGTGCATCCGTGTAGGTGTATGATCCGGAAACGCTGAGTGAGGCATTTACCATCCAATCCGCGTTGAACTCCATGCCCCTTGAGAAGCCACCTCGGGTGTTCAGATATCCGGACGATCGGCCAAAGGGGTCAGTCGCGGAGCGGATCAGTCCGGAGAAGTCGAATGTGATCACGCGCTGCAGGCGAGTATAGAAGTAGGTGCCTGAGAGCCGAAGCTTGTTGTGCAATAGGGCTTGGTCAATGCCGGCATCCACGGCAATCGACTGTTCGGGTTTCAGATCCGGATCGCCGTACACGGAGTAGCCGAAAAAGGAATCATAACCCGCGCCAAAGCGCTCGAACAGAGACGGGGCGCGATATCCTCGCCCTACATGTGCACGGACTTTCGTCTGGCTGCGGCGGACGAAGTACGCGAAAGAGCCGTCTCCCGTGTACGCGGCGGGCGGAGAGGGGAAGTGGAGGTCTTGATAAGGAGCCTGTGCTGCCGGAAAGAAAGAGGGCGGCTGGAGTGAAAAGTACTGCGCCCGAAATGCCCCGCTGACATACAGGCGGTCGCCCAAGAATCGCGCCTGATCTTGGACGAAAACGGTATTGCTGGTCTGAGTTACGTTGGTGAATGACGGGTCCGCCGAGAACATCGTGCTGGATCCATTGCTGAAATTTTCGTTTTCGTATTCATAGCCGGCAGTGAGTAAGCTGTATTTGCCAGGCTGATAATTCGCCCGGGCGTTTACGGTTTGAATACGGCCGTTGTAATCAGAGCGTGTATTTTCATCTGGCTGGTAGCCAATCCCGGCAGGTCCGTTTCCATAGCTTCGCGTGGAATCCACGATCTGATAGTCGACGACATAGCCGAGGTTCGATAAAGGCTGTCCGAGTAAACTTAGAGCCCCGGTCTCAAACCGGCTGTGCTGTGTGTAATCCGGATCGTCAATGGAAGGAATGTAGGTTGCCGATCCAAGGGTAATCCCTGATAGCGGCGTGCCAGCGTTGAACTGGGCGAGTCCCAAACCGGTCAAGGGGACTGCAGGAATAAGTCCGATGGGATATTTAGCAATCGCTTGTGGACCGTTGTTGAGCTTAGAAAAACTATCCGATCCGAGGAACCGCGCGATGACCTGAATGCCGGGCGAGAATCGGAAGGCAATTCGTCCTTGTGCACTCGATATTCGTGCCGGGTCATCGCCGTCGACCCCCTCGGTGACATTTAAGTGCGTCAGGCCGGCACTGTATTGAACGCGATCATCCTTTGTTCCGCCGGCCACCAGCGCTGAACCTCGAAACAGCCCAAGACCGCCGCCTTCGAGAAGAACAGATCCGTGAGTTGCGCCGCCGCCTTGGTCTGTGATGACATTTACCACACCTCCGATGGCGTCGGTACCATACAGAGATGAGCCCGAGCCCCGCAGAATCTCAATGCGGCTGGCATCCGTCATAACGAAGTCTTCCAGCAGGCCGGAAGCGTCGCCTTGCGTCCCTGAAGGATCGCGGAGCCGCATTCCATCCACCAGAACAGCCGTATCCTCGGGACGCAAACCTCGAATCCGTATTTCACTGAACGCACCCGGGCCGCCTAATTGCTGTACGCGCATTCCCGGGGTGAGCCGGACGGCATCGAGGAGTGAGTAATCCTGACGCTCCTGAATGGAGGCATGGTCAACAATCGTAAGAGCTTTTGAGATCTGATCCACTGTTTGCGGCGTACTCGATGCCGTCACGGACACTTCCTGTTCGAGGGTGCCGAGCCCTAAAGGCAAATCCAATTGGACGTTTTTGCCCGCCTCAAGGTGCACGTTCTCCACGTGGTAGGAGGAGAAGCCCGGAGCATGGGCTTCCAAGAGATAATCGCCTGGTTTGATGTCGACGAACTTGTAGCTGCCAGACTCATCGGACCGCGTATTCAGTTGAGCATTACCTGTCTTTGCGAATAGTCTGACGGCGGCCCCTGGTACTCCTCCGGCCTGTGGGTCCGATACCTTGCCCGCCACTGAAGCCCCTCCTTCAGTAGAGAAGGCAGTAAGTGCGCATACTGCCGCAAGGGCTGAGAGTTTAAAAATTACGCGCAGATGTTTGGACATTAAGTTCCTGTGGTGGTTGCCTGTTCGCGTCTGGCGTTTGCAGCAGCTATGAAGTGTTCCGCAAACGCCGGACACGATCTGAAATGGACATGTAGGTAACTGGCGAGAACAGCACCGGCTAGAAATCCGTCCAGTCTGCTGCCGTGGGTAGTCTGAACGTTGTAGATACGCGGCACGCTTGCGGGCATCTCGTCGATGGTGGAGTATCGAAACTCGTGTCCACGCATTCGTTCGTGGGCTCGCAGCCAGGCGGCGTTTTGCAACGTTTCTAGCTCTGCATAGCCCAGGGCGGCAAGCCGCCGCTGCATGCGTGCCCGGGTCGGGAAGATGCCACACATTTCATGCTGCCGACCGTCCAGGTCGACGATGGCTTCGGTAAGATACATGAATCCACCGCACTCCGCATATACTGGAGCTCCGCTATTCGCAAAGCTGCATACACTCTGGCGCATGGACGCGTTCGCAGCCAGCGCAGCAGCATGTAGTTCGGGATAGCCACCACCCAGATACAGGCCGTCGACGCCGTCGGGGAGGCATGGGGCATCAATTGGGCTAAATTCGACCAAGGCGGCGCCGCCCTCCTGAAGCTGACGCAAATTCTCGTCGTAGTAGAACTGAAACGCGCGATCCTTTGCGACAGCTATGCGTGCTCGATCGGTACGCGCGAGTTTCTCGGGAAACCGGGGAACCTGGGGTGGCAATCTTGTGCTGCGAGCCAGCGTTAAGACGGCGTCCAGATTGATCGTTCGTTCAATCCAATCGGCTAGGGCTGCGAGCAAAGTCGGGGTCAAGACTTCGTCCGCAAGGTGCAATCCGAGATGCCTCTCGGGCAGCGTTATGGCAGGCTCCGTTGGAAGGTAACCCAGGGGTGTGGCATTGCAGCTGCTTCGGAGGCTATCGCGCAAGTATGCAAAGTGGTTTTCGCTGGAAACACGATTGAAGATAGTGCCGGCTACGCCAAGGTCTGGGTCAAAGGACTCAAAGCCGTGGACCAACGCTGCAGCACTACGGGCCATCGCCGCTCCATCAACCACCAGTACAACCGGTGCTCCGAGCCACTTCGCCATCTCAGCTGTAGAGCCCGACCCCTCATTCGCCGAACGCCCGTCAAAGAGGCCCATCACGCCTTCAACGATGGACAGATCAGCGCCTTCAGAAGCAGAGCTGTACAACGCAAGGTTCGCGTCACGAGGCAGCATCCAGCCGTCTAAGTTGTGGCTGGCGCGTCCCGTCGCGGCACGGTGGAACGTGGGATCTATAAAGTCAGGTCCGATCTTGAATGCCTGGACTTTCAGACCACGCCGAACGTAAGCGATCATCAGGGCTATAGCTACCGTCGTCTTTCCAACACCGCTGTGAGTGCCACTGATAACCAGACAAGGAACTGAACTCATTGCGGCACACCGGGGGACGGTTTGATTCGCAGGGGTATTCCTGATACCAGGAGATACACGGCATCGGCTGCCTGCGCGACCCGCTGATTAATGAAGCCATGAATGTCGCGGAATTGCCGCGCGACAAAGGATTCCGGCACAATGCCCGAGCCCACTTCATTGGTGACTGCGATCACGTTGCCGCGCTTCGATATCGAGATCAGCTCGGCGATCTGCTCTTGAGCCTTTCGCTCGATTGTGTGGGGGGCATCGTTTCGCCATTCAAAAAGCAAATTGCTAAACCAGACCGTGAGGCAGTCGATCAAAACAATGTCTGTGTTAGATGCGTGGCGGCCGGCAACTTCGGCCACGGCTATCGGCTCTTCTACGGTGAGCCAGGATGCGGGCCGCGACGACCTATGTTTACTGATGCGCGCACGCATTTCCTGATCGGAGGGGAGCGCCGTTGCGATGTAAACGACCTGCTTGCCTTCCTGGCATAATGACTGCCCAAAGCTGCTTTTACCGCTTCGAGCGCCGCCGGTGATGAGTGTCAGCATGAACGAGGATTCCGCGCCTCCAAACTGCAGCCGCAGGTCCGTCACACACCGAAAGAAGAAGGTTGGAAAGGTGAGAGCCAAGGGCCCCACCCAGTACACCAATCACCCTCATGCGAAGCGCGGCGTAAAACTGCGATCCAAGGCAGGTCTCCTGACTAACAGGTCATTGCAAGCCAGCAACCTTCCCGTTCTTGTTAGAACAGTGGTTCCTTCGCTGGCCCACTCGCTGCTCACAGTGGCGCAACCGTGCGGGATTCCCACCCGCTTCCCTTTTCACTCGCGTCAAAGCGAGCACCTTGAAGAGGCCAGAATAACACAAGCAGGATGTCTTACGGGAGCGAAGGCCCAAGACGTATCGAACTTGGGGTCTGATAGTGCGGAGTCTGATAGGACCGTGATGGGCTTCAAACCCGAAAGCTCCCCAATGTTCCAGAAATCACGCGCCGCTCCATAGGGCTGGCCCTTGGACCTTGGCGGTCTCAACCTGCGAACCCTGTAGATCACGGCTTGGGCTCCATTTACCGAGACCGAATTCCAGATGGGAGTGGATTCCTGTATTGAACTCCTTACAACACGTGAAACCGCTCCGCTTGATTGATGTCGCAGTGGTGCAGAGCCACCGATCCCAGGTGGGTTGCCAGTTGCTCCAACTGCTGAATTTCCTTGCCAGGTGAGTATTGCCATTCCTGCCGGCCAAGCAGACTTTAAATAGGTCTAAGCTCTCTCGGTTATCAGAGTGCTATCGCAAGTGCCTTTTATCAGCCTGCTCAGAGTCTTGTTGTCGAGTCTATTGATCCGAGAGTCCGGACCGATGCTGGCACCGCCGCTTACGGTCGGTTAATATCTGACTTTCACTCCTAATGCGGGGGAACCAGGATGACGAAGCGTTTTTTCCTTCTAACGTGCGCCGCGTGCGCGAGTCCGAGGAATCGGCGATGACCGAGAACAGTCGCTCTAATACGGACATGAGCCGGCGCGATTTCCTCGTGGTCCCGGCCGCCGCTACACTCGCGGGTTCCCTGTTCGCTTCTCAGGGCGAACTTGGCTGGCAGCGGCGGATTCGCCGTCTCGGTCAGTTGAACATGACTGAGCACGATCCGGTCGTGATGGATATCGAGGAATGGGCAGATTATTGGGCCAGTCTCAAGGTCGATGCCGTGCAAGTGAGTGTGACGGGCATCCTTGCGTTTTACCAGACGAAGGTGCCGTTTCATCGCAAGGGCAAGTATCTGGGCGAGCGGGATTTTTTCGGCGAGTGCTGTGCGGCAGCAAAGAAGCGCGGGCTGCGCGTGGTTGGACGCATGAGCCCGGATTTGAACTGGGCTGACGCGGTCGCGGCGCATCCGGAGTGGTTTCAGCGCGACGCGGAGGACAGGCCGGTGTCTCACACCGAGGACGCGCGGCTATTCCGGACGTGCATGTTCAGTACCTATATGACCGAGTACGTCCCGGCGATTATGCGCGAAGTTAGTTCCTTGTATGACGTTGACGCGCTGTTCACGAATGCCTGGCCGCCACTGGGGCACTTGCCCGTGTGCCATTGTTCGGTTTGCAAGCGGCTCCCGCCTGCGGGAACGGTGGAGTATTGGGACCGATTCAACGAGCGTACGGTGTTCCTTTGGAAATTCTACGATTCGATTGCGAAGGAGAAGCGCGCGGCCAACTTTTATTTCGCCAATCTTGGCGGCGGAATCCGATCGTCGGCGAATCTGGTCGCGTTGGGTGAACTAAGCGAATGGTTTCAATGTGATAACCAGGGCCGCGGCGGAGATGATACGCCGATCTGGGCGTGTGCGTCGCAGGGTCGCGTGTGTAACGGCGTTCAACAGGGAAAGATGGCAACCAATGTCACTGGCGGCTGGTCCACCGGACCGGTTCGGTGGCGCAACGTTGCAAAGTCGGAACCTGAACAGCGGATGTGGTTCAACGAGACCGTCGCAAGCGGCATGGTGCCCTATCATCACATCATCGGCGCGGAGAAAGGTTTGGGCGAGGACCGCAGAGCCCTGGAGCCGGCACGCGCGTTCTTTCAGTGGACGGCCCGACACGATCCGCACTTCAGGAATAAACGATCGATTGCCAATGTCGCCGTGGTCATGGGGCAGCGCACGAATCTGTTTTACAGGGCGCCGACCGGTGCAACGCCGACACACTACATGGATGGGCTATATTCTGCGCTTTTGGAAGGGCGGTTCCTATTCGACTTCGTGCATGAGGAGAAGTTATCGGCAGAGGAACTCCGGAAGTACAGAGCGCTGATTCTGCCGAATGTGGCGCTGCTGAGCGACCAGCAATGTCAACAAATTGCAGACTTCGTGGGGCGCGGCGGGTCTGTGCTGGCGACGTTCGAGACGAGTCTGTATGACGAGCGTAATCGGCGGCGGCCGAATTTTGGTCTTGCCGACGTGTTTGGAATCCGCAAGGCACGCGAGGTACAAGGCACGACCGGGAATGCGTATTGTGCACGGATCGAGCGGCCACACGATATCCTCAAGGGCTTCAGGAATACGAATTGGTTAGCGGGAGCGGAGTATCGGGTTCCACTCACACCGGTGGATTCCCCCATTCTGACCGTAGTTCCAGGTTCAGTCGCTTATCCACCGGAACTGTCTTACCCCGATCCGTCCCAGACAAACGAGCCTGCCGTGGTTGTACGTGAAAAGGGCCAGAGTCGACTCGTCTATTTTCCGGGTGACGTAGATCGTACGTTGTGGCGCTCCGGTCATGGAGACTTGGCGGCGCTCTTGAAGAACTGCATACGATGGATTTCTGGTGATGAATTGCCCGTGGTCATCGAAGGCGCAGGATTCATTGAGACATTTGCCTGGGAGACGGAACCCGGGTTCGCGGTGCACGTTCTGAACTACACCAACCCGGCCGCCCACAAAGGCTGGCTACGAGACTTCCATCCAATTGGACCCCAAACAGTCCGAATGAAGTTGCCCGAAGGGCAAAAGATCTCAGGAGTGCAGTTGCTCCGTGCCGAGAAAACATTGCCGTATGAGATTGCTGCAGGTGTAGTCTCGTTCACGATTCCTCGCGTCAACGATTATGAAGTGGCAGCATTGTATGGCGGGTGAGAAACCCATCGAGGACTCAGTCTGCTCCCTCTTTGGGCCGGCCGGCGGATGACTTGACCGCCTCTGGAGACAGCAGTTCAACTCGTGGACAAGAGGCTGGTCGCTGAGGTTGTCTCCTGGCTCAGCCTGCTCAACTTGATGTCACTGCTCTGTTCTCGTCGACATAGAAATCAGCGACGTCCCCGAAAAAGATACTTCTGGAACGCCTATGCTCCCGACAAGAAGTGAATCATTCACTCTCCTCCAATTTGGGCTCTTCGCATCTGCAGTGATACTATCAGCTTTCGTCTACGAAACCCGATTACGTGGAAGACAAGGATCTATATTCCGGATTGATCCGGCTGCATATTCTCCATCATGCATGTGAGTGCGAGATCTTTGGCCTGGACATGATTGAAGAACTCGCGCGGCATGGGTACAAAATGAGCCCAGGAACGATGTATCCGATTCTACACAGCCTTGAAAGAAGGGGGTATCTGAAGTCGACCGCCTTTCGGTCCGGAAGAGTACGCCGCCGAGTGTACAAGGCGACGCCCTCTGGTCGTAAAGCGCTAAAAGCCGCGAAGCAGAGAGTCCGCGAATTGTTTGGGGAGTTGATCAAAGGTAAATGACGTTGAGAAGATCTCTTACTCCATCTCTGGCCGTGCTCCTGATTTCTACCATATGGGCGCAAGAAACCCAGACCACGTCGTTAACCATTCAAGAAGCCGTCGGGCGCGCTCAGAAGTTTCCCTCCATCGAAGCTTCGCAGGAGCAAGTGAATGCTGCAGCCGCAGGCATTCGACAAGCGCGGACAAATTATCTGCCCAGCGTGGATATGGTCGGCCAAATAAATCGGTCCACGCGTAACAATGTATTTGGGCTGCTTCTGCCCCAAGCCGTTCTACCAAATATTTCCGGTCCGGTACTCGGCACGGACAACGGCAGCAACGTATGGGGTAGCGCCGCGGGCCTTTTGGTTTCGTGGCAGCCGTTCGACTTTGGCCGCCGACGCGCACTGGTGAGATCGGCACAATCCACGCAGGAACGCGCGGAACTGACGAGGAAGCGGACTCGGTTCGATGTGGAAACAACAACAGCGGCGGCCTTTTTGACGTTGTTGGCCAGTCAGCAAACAGTCCGTGCGGCACAAGCTGCTGTCGAGCGTGCACGAGTGCTGGTTCAGTCCGTGAAGGCATCGGTGAATGCTCGACTGCGGCCAGGCGCGGATTTGTCCCGTGCCGATACAGAACTCGATGCCGCCGAAACACAACTAATGCAAGCCGAGCAATCGGTCAGCGTTGCAAAGGCGGCGGTTGCCGAGTACACAGGTATGGACGTGAATACTGTTTACGTCATACCCGGCAACCTTCTCCAGTTGCCGCCCGAGCCAACCTTCAGAACAGCGGATTTGGCGAATAATCCGGCAGCGAAAGAACAAGCTGGAGTGATACAGGAATCGGCAACACGATTGAAAGTCCTGCAACGAACGTATCGGCCCACGTTTGTCCTGCAAGCAGGCGCTTATGCGCGAGGCACTGGAGCACTGACCAACGGTTCGACATTGGGCGGATGGAATGGGCTCGGCCCGAATTACTTCAATACGGCAGCGGGGTTCACGGTGAATTTCCCCCTGCTGGCCCTGCCGTCTATCCGGGCACAAGAAGCGCAGGAGTCGGCCATCGGGCGCTCCGCATCCGCAATGTATCGCCAAGTGCTCGCCGACGTGCAAGCGCAATTGAACGCTGCTCAGTCCACGTTCGCGCAAGCCCGCCGGATCGCCGCCGAAACTCCGAAAGAGGTAGCCGATGCAAAGACAGGCTTCGAGCAGTCGAATGCACAGTATAAAGCAGGACTTACCACAATCGTTGCTGTGGCCGAAGCCCAGCGGCTGTTAGCGCAGGCAGAAATCGACGACTCACTGGCGAAGCTCGGCGTTTGGCGAGCTTTATTGCAAATTCAGACAGCACAAGGAGACATCTCCTCATTCCTCGCGCAAGCGAGTAGATAAGGAAAGCATCGGATGCGACTCGTACTTGCTGCGCTCACCCGGCCATTAACGGTCGTTGTTATTGTCATTGCGCTCGCGCTTTGTTCGATTCTCGCGATTAACCGAATGCGGGTCGACATCTTTCCTACTGTCGGCGAAAGAGCAATCTATGTGGCGCAGCCGTACAGCGGAATGGATCCCGCCCAGATGGAAGGATTTCTGAACTATTATTTCGAATATCACTTCCTGTACATCACGGGTATTCAATACATCGAAAGCAGAAACATTCAGGGCGCCTCGCTGATGAAGCTTGTGTTTCAGCCTGACACTGATATGGCGGATGCGATGGCGCAAACGGTCGGATACGTCAACCGAGCCCGTTCGTTTATGCCTCCAGGGACTGTACCGCCGTTCATCACGCGATTCGATGCCGGAAGTGTGCCAGTGGGTCAACTAACCTTTGTTGGCCCGAATCGTACCCAAGCTGAAATTCAAAATTTGGCACTGAACCGCGTGCGCCCGGTGTTCGCAACGCTGCCGGGTGTTTCAGCGCCTCCCCCGTTCGGTGGAAATCAACGGTCGATCGTCATTACGCTGGATCCGGACAAGTTGCGCGAATATCAGGTTTCGCCGGATGAGGCGACTACGGCGGTAAACAAGGCCACCCTCGTAATGCCTTCTGGAAATGTGCGCATCGGAGACCTGAATCTCTTCGCAACCAGTAATGCAACTTTGGGCGGCAATCTCGACGCGCTCTTGGGGACGCCTATCCGAACCGTAGCCGGACCCACCGTATATCTTCGCGACATCGGCACAATTGCGGACGCGACGGACATCCTCACCGCCTACGCCCACGTAAATGGCCGCCGGACGGTCTACATACCAGTAACAAAGCGCGCCAACGCTTCCACTCTTTCTGTGATCGATGAGATTAAGGCAGCCATACCGGATTTGAAGAAGTTGATTCCAGCCGATATCGATATCCGGCTTGACTTCGATCAATCGCCGTATGTTACAAATTCGCTCAAAGGCTTGCTATTCGAGGCAACCCTGGGTGCGCTCCTCACAGGTCTCATGGTGCTGCTGTTTTTGCGCGACTGGCGAAGTTCCGTTATCGTCGTCATCAACATTCCCTTTGCGATTCTTACTTCAGTTGTTTTGCTTTGGGCAGCGGGGCAAACGATCAATATCATGACCCTCGGTGGATTGGCTTTGGCTGTCGGCGTTCTCGTGGATGAATCTACCGTCGAGATAGAAAATTTGCACACCCACATGGCTTCCGGCGTGCCTCGCGCTCGAGCGATTGTGGAAGCAACACGTCTAACCGTCATTCCGCGCCTCCTATCTATGCTGTGCATTCTGGCGGTTTTCCTGCCGTCGTTCTTTCTAGCCGGGGTGGGCCGGCAATTATTCGTGCCGCTTTCGCTTGCCGTCGCATTTGCGATGGTCGCGTCTTTTCTTCTCTCCAGCACTCTGGTTCCCGTGCTGTCTGCCTGGATCATGAAAGAAAAGCGTGAAGAGGAAGAGAAAGCCGGGTTATTTGGCAAGCTTCACGACGGGTATACCCGGTATCTGAACGCAACGCTGCGTTTTCGGTGGCCGCTGGCGATTGCGTATCTGGCGCTTTCAATCCTATTCATCTGGATCGTTTTGCCCCGTATGGGAACTGAAATCTTCCCGGACGTGAAAGCGCCGCTTCTGCAGATTCGGCTGCGCGCTCCCACGGGAACGCGCATCGAGCAAACAGAACCTTTGGTTCTAAAGGCGATTAGTGTCATCAAACAAACGGTCGGCCCTGATAACGTCACGATTACCAGCGATTACATTGGAACGCAGCCCGCCAGTTATCCGGTTGATCTGATTTATCTGTTCACCGCGGGCCCACAAGAGGCCGTGGTCCGAGTCGCTCTGAAGGCAGGAGTCAAGGGAGATGAGGCGCTACGTGAGCACATCCGGTCCGCACTTCATCAATCGGTTCCTCAGATGAGGATCTCGTTTGAAGCCGGAGACATCATCAGCCAGGTGATGAGTTTTGGATCGCCGACGCCGGTCAATGTGGCGGTACAAGGGCCGGCGCTGGAAGATGATTACGCATTTGCGCAAAAGGTAAAAGCGGAATTGCAGAAACTGCCATTCCTACGGGATCTGCAATTTGCGCAGGCGATGGATTATCCCACGGTACATGCTGACATCAACCGCGACCGCGCCGGGCAATTCGGACTGACTATGTCGAACATCGCGCAATCCTATGTAGCAGCGACGGCATCGTCTCGATTCACAACTCCGAACTACTGGCGTGACCCGAAATCCGGCAACGCGTTTCAGATACAAGTCGAATACCCCCAGCACCGTATGCAAAGCTTCGAAGATGTGAAATCCATACCCGTGATGATGCCGGGTCAGAGGCAGCCATACCTGGGCGACATCGCCACGATCACGAGCCCGAAGATGGCTGGGGAAATTGACCGTTACAACGGACAGCGGGTAATTACGCTAACAGCCAATTTGCACGAGGTTCCTCTGGGAAACGCGATTGAGCCGATCAGACAAGCTCTTCAAAAAGCGGGCAATCCACCGCGAGGCGTCAGCGTTCAGATGCGCGGTGAGGCTCCAGGATTACAACAGACATTGCGCGGATTGCGCATCGGGCTCCTGCTTGCAATCGTAGTGATCTTTCTTCTGTTGGCTGCCAATTTCCAGTCGTTCCGCCTGTCGCTCGCTGTGATCCTGACCACCCCAGCCGTCCTCTGCGGAGTGCTGATTATGCTCTGGCTAACTGGAACAACACTGAACGTGCAGTCCTTCATAGGGGCAATCATGGCGATTGGAATCGCAGTAGCTAACTCGATTCTGCTCCTTTCATTTGCGGAACGCAGCCGCTTGGAACAGCGTCGGTCTTCATTGGAGGCAGGGCGGGAGGGTGCCGCAAGCCGCTTGCGCGCCATCCTCATGACTGCCAGCGCCATGATTTTCGGAATGCTGCCAATGGCCCTCGGTTTAGGCGAGGGCGGCACCCAAACGGCACCTTTGGGCCTCGCCGTGATCGGAGGGCTGGTGCTTTCCACATTCGCTACCCTAACGTTCTTGCCGGCGATTTATTCGATCCTTCAACAGAAGGCTTCGACTTACTCACCCTCATTGAATCCCGACGATCCATCGAGTCGCTATTATGAACAGCCGTAATACTCCCAGATTCATAGTCATCGCCATTTCCGTCCTGCTCTTCATGCGGATGCCTTTAGCCGCTCAGTCGCTTAAGTTCGCGAAGGTAGTCTCACAAAGGGTCGCGCGCACTACTGAATTACCAGGAGAGATTTACCCTTTTCTCACTGTGCAACTCCATGCCAAAGTTCCCAGTTACGTGGAAAAGGTTCTGGTGGATCGCGGGAGCTTTGTCAAAACGGGGGAGTTGCTGATTCAGTTGAGTGCGCCGGAAATGATGGCTCACATCAGTCAAGCCGAAGCGCAGGTGACGTCTGCTGAATCGGACGAATCACAGGCTGAAGCCCAACTTGCGGCCGCACATAGCACCTATTTACGAATTGAAGAAGCCTCAAAGACACCGGGCGCCGTCGCAGAAAACGATATCGTTCAGGCAAGGCAGCAGAGTGAAGCTGCACAGGCCTTAGTTCGCTCGCGACAGAGAACGGTGGAGTCGTTCAAAAGCAATCTGAAATCGCAGCAGGATTTGGCTTCTTACTTGCGCGTAACTGCGCCTTTCGATGGCGTGATCTCCACTCGTTACGTGCACCCCGGGACGCTCGTTGGTCCAGGCTCCGATGTGCCGCTGCTTCAACTGGACCAGATTTCACATCTACGGCTTGCTGTGGCCGTACCGGAATCGGACGTAGCGGGGTTGATGAAGGGAATGAAAGTTGGCTTTAAAGTGCCGGCCTACCCGGGTCGCACGTTCTCCGGCGTCATTGCGCGGCCCGCTCACGCTCTGGATATGAAAACGCGCACTATGCCGGTTGAACTCGATTTAGCAAACCCGGAACGGCTGCTTGCTCCCGGCATGTATCCGTCTGTCCTGTGGCCGGTCGAGCGCTCGGGGGCCTCCCTGCTGGTTCCGCCGACGAGTGTAGTGACGACAACCGAACGAGTCTTCGTGATCCGCAACAATCACGGGCACGCCGAGTGGGTGGATGTGCGGCGCGGACCAACCGCTGGCAATCTGGTAGAGGTAAGCGGCGATCTCAGGCCGGGTGATGAGATCGTGGAGCGGGGTACGGACGAGATCCGTGACGGGTCCGAGTTGAAAGGCAGCAAGCAGTAGCCAAATCGAAAGGAATGTGTCATGGGCAAGTTTGTAGATTCAAGGCGTCACTTCCTGAAGACTGCGACTGGAGTCTCTGGAGCGCTGATGCTCTCTCCGGATTTCGCAAAGGCGCAAAATGCGGATGAGCCGGAACTCCAGGACGTGAAATCGACCCGAGTTGATTACACTCTGCGTATCGGTGCAAGCCCAATTGAAATTGCACCCAAGCGGATTATTTCGACGGTGACATATAACGGGCAGTTCCCAGGGCCGCTTTTGCGAATCAAAGAAGGCCAGGAGGTCACCGTAGACGTATTCAACGATACGGACACTCCAGAGCAATTGCATTGGCACGGCCAAATGGTGCCGACCAGCATCGATGGAGCGGCGGAAGAGGGAACGCCTTACGTTCCGGCGCACGGAAAGCGGAGACTAGCTTTTACACCCCGTCCCGCCGGGTTTCGTTTCTATCACACCCATAATCGTGCGGGTGCTGATCTTTCGGCTGGACAATACAGCGGCCAAGTCGGTCCGGTGTACATAGAGCCGAAGCACGAGCCCGGCAGATACGACAGGGAGGTCTTTCTCGTTCTTAAGGAATTTGAGCCAGCCTTCAGCCGCGGCGGCGACATGGCGCAGGACTTCCTTTCTCCGGCCACTAAGGTCAAGGAACTTGAAACGCAAGGTGAATCGGCGATGAAAGCGTCACTCGCCAAGGGTATGCCGCACGGCTACGAAGTGGGTTACAACTCCTTCACGATCAATGGTCGAATGCTTCATCATGGAGAACCGGTGCGTGTGAAGCAGGGTGAGCGCGTCCTTTTCCATGTTCTGAATGGAAGCGCGACAGAGATTCGAAGCCTGGCTTTACCTGGACATTCATTTGAAGTTGTTGCTCTCGATGGCAACCCTGTTCCCACTCCCGTGCAAGTTCCCGTATTATGGCTCGGCACGGCGGAGCGCATTTCGGCGATTGTGGAGATGAACCATCCGGGCGTTTGGATCATGGGCGACCTTGCGGATGATGACCGGAACCACGGCATGGGAATTGTCGTTGAGTATGCGAACCGGACCGGCAAGGCGCAGTGGATAGAGCCGCCGCCATTCAAATGGAACTATGCCCGTTTCGGCAAGACGTCCCACCCGGCACGAGATCCCGAAGAAACCATTCCCATGATGTTCACAAAGCAGAACGCTGCTGATGCCGGATTCAATCGTTGGGAGATCAACGGCGTTGCCTACCCGAACACGATGGCTATGGCTCCGCCTTCGTTTCACCTCAGACAGGGTAGGCGCTACCGCATTCACATGCGGAACGGCAGCGACGATATCCACCCCATCCATCTCCACCGGCACAGTTTCGAACTGACCAGCGTGGCAGGCCAGAATACGGCGGGCATTTTGAAAGATGTAGTGATGGTTGGCGGCTATCAGGAAGTGGAGGTCGACTTTATTGCGAACGATCCGGGCCTGACCCTGTTCCATTGCCACCAGCAGCTACATATGGATTTCGGATTCATGACGCTGTTTGATTATGTTTGAAATGAATGACAGAAGGTCGGTGCGTTCTAACCTGTGGACTCCGAACGCGAGCTGTTGTCGCGCCTTTCTGCGGCGTGACAACGGGTGAAGAATCCTGTGCTGATTGCCCCCGCATAGATCCCGACGGCCCATTTCGGCGCACTCCGATTGGCCGACGTCCATGCAAGCCGATCGTAAAGAGAAGACCCATATTTCTTCGCGCGCTACTTAACTCAAGGAGCGTGCAAAACGTTTATGTCAGGCCTGCACCCGCCTATACGTCTCTCGGCCTTGCTTCCTGCCTTCGCAGCACCGGACATCCATTCTCTGTCTCGAACCTTTTCAGGTAGTCACGGATGATTGAGAGCTTGTATGCACTGCCAGTTCCGGCACGGTCCAGAATGAAAGCTCGGGAATTTCTCTTCATCGCTCAGGCGGCCCACTCTATGATTCGCGGCCTCGCACCCTGTGATTCCTTGTTCCCTAGCAGGCGGCAACCTTGGGGGAATGCGATGCCAGAATTTTCTGCCGGGCACAAAGGCTCGGTGCTCGCAATTCATGGCGAGCAGATGTGCCACCATCTTTCGTGCCATGACTAACCTCGCACGATTGGCATATCTTTCGGCTGCTCTTTCTCCGTCGGACGGTCTCCAGCCCGGAGTGCGTCTCCGCGTCGTTAACGTCACTCAACTACGGACAGGGTTTGGGCTACGCACGAGACATAGAATTCCGGGCTCCTGAAGGCGTGGCCTTGCTTATGTCAGCGCCAGTGCAAAAATTCCCATAATGCCAGTTGAGAAGGTGGCCACCCGTAAGTAGAGGCCAAGCCGTTATCGACTTTGGAAGCAGAGGAGGTAGCGGATCTGTTACGGGGGAAAGACGTGGGCGATATCGAC
>DATIMM010000180.1:0-34354 GCA_035475295.1 Bryobacteraceae bacterium | reverse complement strand
GCGAATTCGTCACATCATTACTGGTGATACCGGACACAAGCATGACAAACTGCAGGTAATTGCGTCCATTCAACGGCAGCTTTTTCACTTCAGCGGGACTGACGTCGCCTGCAACGGTAGAACTCGAAGAATCCACATCGGCAACCGTGGACTCTACATTGACCGCAGAACTAATGGTAGCCAGTTGCAAGGTGATATCCGCATTCAATACTTGGCCTACCAGCAATGAGACGGTGCGCTCTGCCGGCGCAAATCCCGGAGCTTCGAACCGGAGCACATAGGTAGACGCCCGGAGAGCAGGAAATTGATGAAGCCCATTGCCGGCGGTGAGCGTACGAAACCTCGAGCCGTCCTGGCTTGTAGCCGTCACAGCTACGTTGCCCACTAGCAGATTTGATGGTTCAGTACCTCGACCCGTAACGCCCGTCTGTTGTGCCCGGATGGGTAAGCATCCCGCACACAGGTTCGCCAGAGTAATACATGCAGCATGTAGCTTCATTTGCTGGCGACCTCCACTAGCGTGTTATAAATCCACTTCGTTCCTTCTTCCACGGACTCCACCGGCACCGTCTCGTCGTTGCCATGCATTCGTGTAAGATCGTCGTCCGTGATTGGGTAAGGGTACACACCGTACACAGGAACACCGTGGCTCCGTCAGGCGAAAGCATCAGTTCCGGCTTGAAACAGGTAGTCGTAACAGGAGCCGACCAAAGTGAATCCGCATTCTTCTCCTGTGCCTGATAAAGCTTCGTGCTGGGTGGCGACTCCTCTATTCCCTGCATCAACTTCATATATTTGGCGAGCATCGCCCCACCTGCGTTTGCGGGCGGCTGACCTACATCCACCTGAGGATCATTAATGACCTGCTTTATTTCCGCAATAAGCTCCTCCGGCTTTGTTCCCGGAACAGTACGGAAGTTGAGCGGGGCAACCGCCGAACCGGGAATGACATTACCTCGGAACCCCGCCTGGAGAAAAACAGACGCTATCGTATTCCGCATAATGGCGTGAAGCAGGACGTTCTTGCTGATCTCGTCATCGGCTTGTTTTACCAGCGCTGGATGTTTGCTACGTGCAAGGTTGTAGAAATAAGTGGACATCGGCGGCTCACTTGTTTTTGCCAATGTCAGGTAGAACTGTTTTGTGCTGTCAGTCAACTCGGGTTTTGTGTCGTAACGCGATATTTTTTCGAGCGCATTAGCCAGCCGGAATATCGCGTTGTCCGGCCTGGGCATCGACGAGTGTGTGGATGTTCCATGAGCCGTCACCACCAGCGTGACACTGGATTTATCCGCAGTGGAAATGCTGACGTAGCGAACTTTACCGTCGGGGCGCTTCATGGTCCACCCGCCTTCATTCAATGCGAATTCGCAATCAATCTTGCTCCAGTTGGAATCGGCCAGCCACGAAGTGTTATATTGGCCGCCCTCCTCATCGGCCTCAATCAGCAGGATGATGTCGCGCTTCAATGGAACCTTGTGCTCCCCCAGCTCCATCACCGCTTGGGTGAATACTGCAATTCCCCCTTTGAAGTCGATTGCGCCACGGCCATACACATAGCCGTTCTTGACAAGGCCCGCGAAAGGATCCACGCTCCACTTCTCACGTTCCACACCGACGGTGTCTCCGTGTGGGGCAAGCACGATTGGCCTTTCGCTACCGTCGCCTCAACCTGGCAATCAGATGTGACTTCCCCGGCTGCGGCGTAGGAATAATATCCGCCTGAAGGCCAAGAGCTCGTAGCTTGGGTGCCAAAAAGTCGTCGAGCTTGCCTTCGTTTCCCGGCGGATTGCAATTGTTAACCTTGAGAATGGCCGCCAATAGATCGGCCGTGGGATTCTGCGCTTGCCCTATTGCGACAAACAACAGTACCAGTGAAGAGAACAGAGAAATACCAGTAGAAATTTTAGCCTCCGCGACAAGTCAGTTCTCCACTTTCGTGTGGAGCACGGCTCAGCCGAGGAGCGGAGGAACGGTGCGCGCGATCGACGCGGGGCGGATGCGCTTGCTTGGTTTAAGTGATTATTGACAACTTTGCGCCCGGTCTCAACAACTTTATAGCTGTTCCTTCCGCTCCGCTGCAAATCCCCCGGCACACCCGCGAGAAAACAACCCAAACCTTAAAGATTTTCCCCCTTCCTGCCGATGACATACTAGGACGAGAGAACATGAATTCAGAAGCGAAAAAGCAACACGTCGCGGTACTTGGCCTCGGTTACGTCGGGTGCGTATCGGCCGCCTGCCTGGCAAGCTTGGGGAATCGGGTTACCGGCATTGATCGCGACAGCGACAAGGTGAGAAACGTGATGAACGGCGTCGCTCCGTTCTTTGAACCTGGGTTAGCGGAACTGGTTCGTGAAAACGTAAGCGCCCGTCGCCTGACAGCCAGCACCTCTATCGCCGCCATCGCTGATGCCGATATCGCTCTAATCTGTGTTGGCACGCCGTCGGAAAAGAACGGCAATCTTGGCTTGGATCAAATGAAGCGCGTGATTAGCGAGATAGCAGACACCCTTCCCGGTCGCTCTAAACCGCTCACCGTCGCGATCCGCAGCACCGTCTTTCCAGGTACGTGTGAGGACGTCGTTGCCCCCCTTTTCGGAGGGAATCCGCTCGTCTCTGTCGTTTCAAATCCCGAGTTTTTGCGGGAAGGAACGGCCGTAAAGGACTTTATGGAGCCCTCTCTGGTCGTTGTTGGCGGCACGGACGCGGCCGCTGTCGCCCGTGTGGCCTCGCTTTATGAATCCTTACAGGTGCCACCCTGCCTCATAGGCGTGCGCACGGCGGAAATGATCAAATACGCCTGCAACGCATTTCATGCCGTGAAAATAGCCTTCGCTAATGAAATCGGTGCGCTGAGTTCGCGCTTAAGCGTCGATCCCGGCGAAGTGATGGCCACTCTTTGTGAAGACAAAAAGCTGAACGTGTCGCCGGCCTATCTCAAACCCGGCTTCGCCTTTGGTGGCTCCTGCCTTCCGAAAGATCTTCGCGCCCTGAACTACCGCGGTAATCGGCTCGACCTTCGCCTGCCCCTCCTTGAATCGGCACTGCCCAGCAATCATCACCATCTGCAACGTGCAATAGACGCCGTTCTCGACCTGCCCGCCAGACGGCTCGGCGTACTTGGCCTCGCGTTCAAGGAAAACACCGATGACCTTCGCGAGAGCCCCGTCGTCACGCTTTTGGAACAGTTGATCGGGAAAGGTAAGGACGTCCGCATCTTCGATCCCCACATTCAAATGGAATCGATCTACGGCAGCAACCGTAATTTCCTCCTGCAACAGATCCCGCACATTGGCCGGCTTCTCGATAGCTCCATTGACCAGACACTACAATGGGCAGACCACCTCGTCATTGCCCAGAAGCTCAGCCCTGAACTCACCGCCAAGGTAAAAGAACGCAATCTGCCCGTTACTGATTTGGTCGGCTCGTCACTGGCTTACATCAAATCGCCAGTCGCCGTTGCGGCAAGTTAGATAATTAATACGTAATATTATTAGGCCAACGAGTATCTACGGATAAGCGGCATGCCCGAAGCTTAACCTGCCTCAAGGCGTGCCACTTTATCTAATCCGGCAACGCGTGACACAAGAGAACAATCAGGTATTTTTGAGCGCTTGGGGCGAGCGTCTGGGTGCGCTCAAAAATGTACCACCAGTACTACGAATTGTCTGGAACTCCGGACGCTGGGTCGTTACGGCCGGCCTTATTTTACGTACGATCGTAGCGGTGCTGCCGCTGGCTGCCTACAAGGTGGCCAGTCTGATCATTGGCATGGTGGCGAACATCGTTCACCACCAAAGCGTCGACCAAAATTATCTCTGGATTCTCGTCGCCGTCGAGGCCGGGATCATGATCGTGATCGGTATCTTGAGTCGCGGCATCGACTACTTCGACCAGGTTCTTGCCGACCGTTACACGCGATATGTCAGCGTCCAAACGATGGATCATGCGTCGCAGCTCGATCTGCAGACTTACGAAGATCCGGTCTATTACGATCGTCTGGAGCGCGCGCGCGTTCAGGCAACTGACCGTCTCGTCATGATCCAGGCAATCGGCCGGCTCTACCAATTGCTGATCGCGACTACGTCGCTTTCGGCCGCTATTCTCTGGTACTCCCCTTGGCTTCTCTTCATTTTGGTCGCTTGCATCCTTCCCGCGTTCTTGGGTGAGAGTCACTTCGCCTTTCTCAACTATGCGAAGAACTTTCGCCAAACTCCGATCAAGCGGCAACTCGACTACCTTCGCCAAGTCGGGGGTAGCAAAGAGGCTGCTAAGGAGTTGAAGCTTTTCGGGCTGAGCAGGTTTTTTACGGACCGCTTCACAACCCTATCGAATCAGATACTGGACGAAAATCTCGCACTCTCCCGTAGGCGCCTCATTGCGGGGTCGTTCTTGTCAATTCTCAGCACCGCCGGTTATTACGCATCTTACGCCTGGGTCATTTGGCAGACAGTTCAAGGCAAACTCAGGTACGACGACATGATCTTTCTCACGTCAAATATCCTGAATGCCTCGAGCAACATTTCGCAAATCTTTTCGACTCTTTCCAGCATTGCCGACCAAGCCCTCTTCCTTACGGATCTAATCGCGTTCTACGAAATGAAGCCCAGCGTGGTCTCCAAACCGAATGCGCTGCCTGCGCCTCGCCCCATTAAAGAAGGGTTCGAGTTCCGCAATGTCTCTTTTCGATACCCCGGCTCGGATCGAATCATTCTAAAAAACCTGAATTTTCGCCTCGAGCCCGGCGAAAGAATCGCGCTCATCGGCCAAAATGGCCAGGGCAAGACCACGATCGTCAAGCTCATGGCTCGCCTCTATGACCCTACTGGAGGCCAGGTGCTGCTCGACGGAATTGATCTTCGCGAGTACAACATCGAAGACCTCTGTAAAGAAATCGGCGTTATTTTCCAGGACTTCATGCGCTATGAAATGACGGCGCGTGAAAACATCGGAGTCGGCCGCATCGAACTTCTCGATAACCTGGACCGCATTCAGATCGCAGCAGAAAAAAGCTTGGCGGATGGTGTCATCGCGCGTCTCGGCGGTAAATACGAACAGATGCTCGGGCGTCGTTTCGAAGGCGGAGTGGACCTTTCCGGCGGAGAATGGCAAAAGCTGGCGCTCGCCCGTGCGTATCTTCGCGATGCGCAGGTTTTGATTCTGGACGAGCCAACTGCCGCCCTCGACGCCCGCGCTGAATATGAGGTTTTCGAGCGCTTCAATGAACTGACGCAAACAAAAATGGCCTTATTCATCTCTCACCGCTTCTCTACGGTCCGTATGGCGGAACGTATCATCGTATTAGAGAATGGTGCGATCGTGGAAGAGGGAAACCACGACCGGCTTATGGCCCTAAACGGGCGATACGCCGACATGTTTGAGTTACAAGCTTCCAGCTATCGATAAAGGTTTTCTAAGATGTCGGAGCCAACCATTCAGACCAACAACGACCTGGCGCAGCGGCAAAGCACCGACTTAGATGCGGCCGAACAGGCCGAACTTCACGCTGCGGCGGCCCGCGCCGTCCGGGGAGGCGTCTGGCAACCCGAGAGCAAGTCCTCCACTAAGCCTCGTGAACTCTTCCGCAAGCATCTGAAGTCACTGTCGCAGCTGGAACGTGAGCTCTATAACCTTAGGACGCCCGAGCCCTCCAACGATCTCGAGTGGCTCTACGATAACCTGCGGCTTGTTCGGACAGACATTCAAGACCTCCAGGATTCTACGAAGCTCCTGGCCAAGCTCCCTCTTTCCCGTTCATCCACCGGTGAATCGATGCCGCGCTGCATCGTGCTTGCCAAGGCCATGCTCACGGCCACGAACTATCGCCTGAACGAGCCCATCTTTACTTGCTTCATCAAGGCCGTTCAGCAGACCGAACCGTTGCGGCTGGCCGAACTTTCTGGAATGCTGGGAGCCCTCAAACTGGTTCTCCTCGAAGCCCTTGCCGAACGCGGCCATCTGGCACTCAAAGCGTTCCAAGCCCAAAGCCTCCGGGCTCCGTCGTTCGATATCGGCCGCATTATCACCAGCCTTCGCTTCATCGGTGAACTCGACTGGAAAGAAACCCTCGAAGAACTTTCCGTCGTTCACCACATTCTCGCTCTCGATCCGGCCAACGTCTATGCCCGGATGGAATATGACAGCCGCGAATTCTACCGTCGCGCTGTAGCAAAAATCGCCGCGCACTCCGAAGCTGGCGAAGTTGAAGTAGCCCGCCGTGCCCTCGAAATGGCTCGCACGGCAAAAACGAATGCCTTCGCGCCGGAGGCCTTGCGTGAGAGAACCCACCACGTCGGGTACTACCTGATCGACGACACGGGATCTAAACCGCTCTTGGATCGCATTTGCTATCGAGCGCCCGTTGCCACTCGCATTCAGAACTTCTTCCGTCGCAATCCCGACGAAGTCTACATCATCGGCATTGAAATTCTAACGCTGGTCACGGTCGTGGCGCTCATCATGAGCCTCGTCGAGACACACGAAGCGGGCGGCCTCATTCTAAGCGCCCTTCTGCTGATCCTGCCTGCTACTCAAGCCGCGGTGGAACTCGTAAATCATTTGGTTACCGCCGTCCTCTCGCCCCGCCCGCTGCCGAAACTGGACTTTTCCAATGCCGTAGACCCCGATTGCGCCACCATCGTCGCCGTACCCACGCTTCTCATTACCGAAAAGCAGATTCGGCAGCTTGTCGACGATGTTGAAGTCCGCTATCTCGTCAATCGAGATCCGAACATCCACTACGCCCTTCTGACCGACTTGCCAGACTCTGCGGAACACGCCGACGAAAACGATCCTCGCATCGACCTGGCGATTCAGTTGATTGACGGTCTAAACCGCAAGTACGGTCAGGACGGCTACGGTCACTTCTATCTTTTCCACCGTCATCGGATCTACAACCCCCGCGAACGCACCTGGATGGGGTGGGAACGCAAGCGTGGCAAGCTTCTCGACCTGAACAAATTTCTCCGTGGTGCGCTCGATCCCTTCCCCGTGAAAGCGGGCGATCTTTCTCTGCTGCCGCGTATCCGCTATGTCATAACACTCGACTCGGATACTCAGCTGCCTCGAGGCTCGGCTCAGCGCATGATCGGGACCATGGCTCATCCGCTAAACCGTCCCATCATCGACCCCGAACGCAATATCGTCGTCGAGGGCTACGGCATTCTTCAGCCTCGCGTCGGCATTAGCGTTCAATCCGCCAGTCGCTCGCGTCTCGCCAGCATCTACTCCGGTCAGACCGGCTTTGATATCTATTCCCGCGCAGTCTCTGACGTTTATCAGGACCTCTATGGCGAGGGCATCTTTACCGGTAAGGGGATCTATGATGTCGATGCTCTGCGGCAGGTCCTCGAAAATCGATTCCCCCGCAACGCCCTGCTGAGCCACGACCTCATCGAAGGCTCGTATGCGCGCGCTGGCCTCGCCTCCGACATTGAGGTCATCGACGATTATCCGTCTCATTACAGCGCCTACAACCGCCGCAAACATCGCTGGCTCCGTGGCGATTGGCAGATCGTCCGCTGGATCTTTAACAAGGTTCCCGACGAATCCCGTCACCTGGTCCGCAACCCCATTTCATTGGTGTCCCGGTGGAAGATATTCGACAATCTGCGTCGTAGCCTCGTGGAACCGGCTACCTTCCTGCTTTTTGTGGCAGGCTGGTTCTTCTTGCCCGGCGGACCCCGCTTCTGGACAATCGTCAATCTGGCCCTACTGTTCCTGCCTATCTATTTCCGGCTCGTCTTTACGCTGATTCGCACCACCTGGGAGAAAAACTGGATGAGCACGCGCGATGCAGTCACCGACTTTCTCACTGCGCACGTCAGCATTGTCCTGAACATCGCCTTCGTAGCTCATCAAACCCTGGTTGCGATTGATGCGATTATTCGCACCATCGTTCGCAGCACCATCACGCATAGCCGCCTTCTGGAGTGGGAAACGGCCACCGAGGCAGAGCTGGGTATTCGCAAGCGCACCCCGGTTGACACTTATCTGGACTGGATTCCATTACTGGCGATCGCACTCGGACTCTGCCTCTTTGCCCGCCCCCATGCCGCTCCCTACGCGCTGCCGTTTATCATCACATGGTGCTGCTCTCAACTAATCTCGAAATGGCTCAATCGTTCTCCCCACACCGAAGAAGAAGAACTCTCCGCTGGTGATCGCCAGTTCCTTCGAGAGTTATCGCTGCGAACGTGGCATTACTTTACCGAATACTGCACCGAAGCCAATCATTGGCTGATCCCCGATTTTGTCCAGGAGGATCCGGTCAGCATCGCCAACAAGATATCCCCAACAAACCTTGGATTTCTGTTGAATGTCCGCCAGGCCGCCCACGAATTCGGCTACATTACTCTCAGCGAATTAGCGTCCCTGACAGAGCTGACCCTTCAGACCGCTGTTCAACTGCCCCGCCGTTTCGGGCACTGGGTCAATTGGTACGACAACATCACGCTAAAGCCGCTGGAGCCTCAATTTGTCTCTACTGTAGACAGCGGCAATCTTGCTGCATCCTTATGGGCGTTGAAGCAAGGCTGTATCGATCTCTTGGACCAGCCTGTAATCCGGCAAAATGCCCTTAACGGGCTCGCAGATCACCAGAGCTTAGCCTGCAAACCAGCCGGCGGCTCAGGCTTTCTCCATCGCGGCTCCCGCCAAAAGGCTTTCCTTCCTTCTAGTCTTTTCAAACTGAAGAATCCGGCTGATTGGCTTCCGCAAGTCCTAAGCTTAAAAATCCCGGACGCCCCGTCCACTCGGATACCTGCAGAAACCGCCACGCCGGATTGCACCCCATGGTCATCAGAGCTGACTCGGCGCATCGCCGCCTTGCGCGATGACGTACAGAATTTCATGCCCTGGAATCTGCCGGCCTATGACGCTCTCCGCAAGCTGCCCAAGGGAGACTTTGAGCTCCCGGCAAAACCATTGACGCCGCGCGGTGCTGATGCATTCTACGCGGAGTTTGACCGCAGGCTAAACGCCCTGAGTTCCTCTGCCGCTTCTGCGGATGTTCTGTCTGCCGCATCCCGTCTGCGCTCGGAGCTGCCTGATTGCCGCTCCCGTCTCGGCGAATTGACCGCCCGCCTGCAGGTCATTGCGGATGAAGCCGACCGCTTGGTCCGAGAAATGACCTTCGCTCCTTTGGTGGACAAACGTCGCAAATTATTGTCGATAGGCTACGAAGTCTCGGCCGGGCAGCTCGCAAAGTCTTGCTATGACCTCCTTGCCTCGGAATCCCGGGTCGCCACCTTTGTCGCGATAGCAAAGGGCGAAGCGCCGCAAGACGTCTGGTTTCGTCTCGGGCGCGGTCACACCATCTGCGAACACCAGAACGTATTGATCTCCTGGACCGGCACCATGTTCGAATACCTCATGCCGGTCATCTGGATGAAATCGCATCCGGAAACACTGCTCGACCGGGCTACACGCGGGGCCGTGCACGCGCAAGAAGCTTACGGTACGAACCGCCGCGTGCCTTGGGGCATCTCGGAAGCGGCCTATAGCCAGCTCGATGATTCGAACAACTATCAGTATCAGGCGTTCGGGGTTCCCGGCTTGGCCCTGCACGTAGAACGTACCGGCTTTCTTGTCATCGCGCCGTATGCCTCGTGTCTGGCTCTTCTGGTCAACACCGCTTCCGCTATGAAAAACTTGCGAAAGATGGCGCGCAAGGGCTGGGTCGGCAACTGCGGTTTTTATGAGTCGGCCGATTTCACCGACGCGCCTTCCCACTGGCCCTTCCCCCGCAAATACAAGCTCGTCCGCGAGTGGATGGCCCATCATCAGGGCATGAGCCTCACTGCCTTCTGTGACGTCCTTCATAACGATGTTTTTCAGCGATGGTTCCACACCGAGCCTCTCGTTCAGGCCAGCGAGCTGATCCTCCAGGAGCGGCCATTGCGCGTGCGTCCGATGATCGACAACCAGCCGCGCCGGATCCTCCCGTTCGCCAAGCGGACCGATAAGAAGCAGGCCGCCAAAGAGCCGCTTTCCGCCTAGGCTGAACGACACGAAATGGTTGTTAAAACGCATCTGGCTGCGGCGCGCAAAGCACGCAGTATGGGTGCCAGTGAACTTGCACGCCGCGCGGGCATTAGCCGCCAAACGCTTCACGCCATTGAGTCCGGCACTTATGTCCCTAATACCACTGTCGCCCTGCGCCTCGCCCGCACCCTCGACCTCACTGTCGAAGGACTGTTCTGCCTGGAGGAAGAAGACGCTCCACAACAGGTGGAAGCCGAGCTTATCGCGTCCGCGCACATGCGGCCCGGCAATCTTGTTCAACTTTGTCAGGTGGGAGAAAGGACCATCGCGGTACCCTCTAATCACTCGGACTTCTTCATTGGTCCCGCCGATGCCATCGTTGCCCCCTCTCGCCGAAACAGCCGCAGGGCTTCTTTCGAGTTAGTGGGAAGCAGAAGTATGGAGCACAACTTGCTGATTGCGGGCTGCGATCCTGCTCTTCCTGTTCTTTCCCGGCATGCGGCGGAAGCAGGTGTTCACATAGTTCCCTGGTACTGCAACAGTTCGGAAGCTCTGGACCTGCTTGGATCAGGCAAGGTTCATATCGCTGGCTGTCACCTTCACGACGAGCGAACGGGCGAATCGAACATCCCGTCCATTTCGCGGCATTTCAGAGATGTTGACGTTGCGGTAGTGACGCTGGCTTCTTGGGAGGAAGGGTTGGTGGTGGCATCGGAAAACCCCAAAGAGCTTCAGAGCATCGAGGACTTGGCTCGCCGCGATGTGAAGATTATCAACCGGGAAGGAGGGGCTGGAAGCCGCAAGATTTTAGACGTGGAATTAAAGAAGCGGGGTATTCTGCCACGCCAGGTTGCCGGCTACGATCGGATGGTGCATGCCCACGTATCGGCCGCGCGCCAGGTGGCGGAGGGCAATGCCGATTGCTGCATCGCACCTCTCGCCGTAGCCAGGGCTCTCGGACTGGGTTTTATCCCCTTGCTGATAGAACGCTATGACTTCGTTACCTTCCGGCAGTTCTTAATCTCGCCTTCGGTGCAATCCTTCTTCAACATGCTGACGAAGGGCACTCTTCGCCGCAGCCTGTCTGCGCTCGGAGGTTATGACACCTCCGCCACAGGTAAAGCTATCGTGTGACTAGCGCCCGCCGAGGGCCTTGGTTTTTGGAAGACGGTGAAGCATGCCGAAACTGCTTCTTTGGACCGGAACCTGCTTCCTTCCTCGGAGAGAAACTCTTCTTCGAGAAAGCCTTGCCGTTCCCGCTCGGACGAAGAACAACGACCTTGTTATCGGACTCTTTCACTTCCGGCTGGTCTTGCGGCAGTTCATGCGGCACGTCGCGGCGCTGCAAACGCGTCTTCAAAACTCGCTCGATCACGCGGACATTCCCGCGCTCTCCCGGAGCCGCAAACGTCGAAGCCACTCCGCGGTTGCCCGCGCGGCCCGTCCGTCCCACCCGGTGAATGAAATCCTCCGGCCCTTGCGGCAGATCGAAGTTCACCACATGTGCCACGCCATCCACGTGAATGCCGCGCGCCGCTACATCGGTCGCCACCAATACTCGGTAGTAACCTTGCTGGAATCCCTTGAGCGCCTGATTCCGCTGGTTCTGCGTACGGTCACCGTGCAAGCCGACCGCCTTTACCCCAGCTCCCGAAAGCCTTCGGGCCAGCCGGTCCGTACCATGCTTCGTTCGTGCAAAGACAAGAAAAGATCCCTGTTCCTGCTCCAGCATGAAACGCAACAGTCCTAACTTCCGCGTTGCATCGACCTCGTACACGTGAAGGTCCACCTGCTCGGAAGCAGTCGTCGTCGCACCGATCGCAACCCGTACGGGCTTACGAACATGCTTGTTAATAAGATGCGCAATCGACTTCTCGATCGTAGCCGAGAACAAAAGCGTCTGGCGCTCTACCGGCAATTGCCCGATGATTTCTTCAATCGAAGGCAGAAAGCCCATGTCCAGCATCCGGTCCGCTTCGTCAAGAACCAGCACCTGCACGCCGCTGAGATTCACTAGCCGGCGGCCGATAAAGTCGCATAGTCTGCCGGGCGTCGCGATCAGAACTTCCGCGCCCTTCTTGATCTGCTGTAGCTGCGCGTTCTCATTCAGACCGCCAACCGCAATCGCTGCTCGGATGCCCGTGTTGATCGCCAGCTTGGCAAACGTTTCGTGAATCTGGAGCGCCAGTTCACGAGTGGGGCTCAGGATCAAGGCCCGAATCCCCTTCGTTCGCTTTTCGCTGAGAGTATTCAGCAGCGGCAGCACGAAGGCCAGGGTTTTCCCTGTACCTGTCTGTGCTGTCGCTACTACATCGGATCCGGCTAATGCCGGAGGAATCGCCTCGGCCTGTACCGGCGTCGGCTCTACAAAACCATTCGCCGCCAAATTTGCCTGCAGAACAGGCTGGAGCGAAAGTTCAGAAAAATTCTTCATTAAATCTACCAACGGTTACGGCCACCGCCGCCACCGCCACCACGCTTATTGCCGCCGAAACCGCCACCGCCGCCGCTCCGGGGACGATTTCCACCGCCGCCACCAAAGCCGCCGCCTTCGCCTTTCGGACGTGCTTCATTCACGTTCATGGCCCGGCCGTTCAATTCCGCGCCATTCAGGGCTGTAATCGCGCTGTCAGCCTCATTCTTATTTGTCATTTCGACAAATCCAAAACCGCGTGCCTGTCCGGTCATTCGGTCCGTTACAATTGTGGCCCGCTCAACGTTGCCGTACTGGGAAAACGCTGCAACCAGGTCGTCCTGGGTAGTCTGGTAACTCAGATTTCCCACAAAGATGTTGGTCATATATATCTCCAAATGGATTAAAGGGTTATCGTTTTTGTCTCACCGTGCTGAGAACCAAAGCCAGAGGAACGCGAGGATGTGTTGATCGGAAAGGGCACTCGAGGAAGTCGGAAGGAACAAATACATCTAAAGAGTACCAGATTCCCTAGGATTGGTAAACTAGTCGGTCCACCCGTCCATGAAATTTCCCCTACGATTCTTTCGCCTCCGCTTACGCATCCTCGGCGCCGCCCTGGCCTTCTCCTCTCTTTTCGCCTCCCACTCTCTGCAGGCGCAAGATCGCACCACCGGCCTGCTCCAGCGCCTTTCCAACGCTTTCGGCCCCTCCGGATTCGAAGAGCCTGTTCGCAAACTCATGGTCGCCGAGATGAAGCCCTACTCCAGTTCCCTTCGGTTCGACAGCATGGGTTCCATCATCGCCGAGCAGGGGTCTGAGGGCCCGCGCGTCATGATCGATGCGCATATGGATGAACTCGGCGGAATGGTGCGCCGCATCACCCCCAACGGCCTTCTGACCATGCAGATGCTCGGCGGATGGTTCGATCAGGCCCTGGTCGATCAGCGCTGGATTGTTCTCGGCTCGAAAGGTCCGGTCTATGCCATCACGGGCATCCGGGACATCCATGTCGTTCCGCCTGGTGACCGCAATCAGGTATTCCCGCGTGACAGCCTCTTTCTCGATGTGGGCGCCAGGACCGCTGACGACGTCCGCAAGATGGGCATCAGCCCCGGCGACCCCATCGTTCCGGATTCTCCGTTCCGCGTCCTCAATGGAACGGACAACTATCTGGGGAAGGCTTGGGACGACCGCCTCGGCTGTGCCGCCATTATCGAGGCCATGCGGCGCTTAGCTAAGGAACCTCATAGCAATCACCTTTATTACGCCATCACCACCCAGGAGGAGATCGGCCTCCGCGGCGCGCACACCGCCGCCGATGTCATTAGACCGGATATTGGCATCGCTCTCGAAGCTGGTGTTACCGGCGACGTCTTCCCTGGTCACCCGGAGGAATCGCAAGTAAAGCTCGGTGAAGGTCCTGGCCTGTTCTTATATGACGCCTCCGAACTCCCCAATCGCAAGTTCGCCAGGTTTGTCAAGGAAACGGCCGCCGCCGCCAACCTGCCGCTTCAATACGATCTCGTGACAGGCTACGGCGACGATTCCGCTGAAATTCAAAAGAGTAATGGCGGTGTCCCCACGGTCAATCTCGTCGTTCCCGTTCGGTACACGCACGCTCACAACGGAATCATGAATCGCCAGGACTTCGATCGGATGGTAAACCTGCTCGTCGCCCTCCTGCAGCATCTTGATGCGCCGACCGTTGCGCGGATCCGGGATTTCGCTCAGTAAACCCGGTTTCCTAAACACGGACAGAAAATCCAGCAAACTTTTCGACTGCGCCCGGCATCTGGTTAATAAGAAAGTTAAGCTGTTAACTAAAGCGAGTAGGCCCTTATCCGCATGGCAGACCCAAAAAACCCAGGTGCCCAGAATATTCAGCCCGGAATAAACCCATGGCTTGTTGCTGTCGCCGTTATTCTGCCTGCGTTTATGGAAGTCATCGATACTTCCATTGCCTCTGTTTGTATTCCCTATATAGCCGGAAGTCTGGCAGCTTCCACCGACGAAGCCAGCTACGTTCTTACGTTCTATCTTTTGTCGAACGCGGTCGTTCTGCCCGCCAGCGCTTGGCTCTCTCTCCGTTTCGGCCGCAAGCGCTTCCTGATGGTGTCCATCATTATCTTCACCATTGCGTCGTTCCTCTGCGGTGCCGCGAATAGCTTAATTCTGATCCTGGTGGCCCGCCTCATCCAAGGTGCTGGCGGCGGTGCTCTTCAACCACTTTCTCAAGCCATTCTCATCGAAAGCTTTCCCGCCGAAAAGCGAGGCCTCGCGCAAGGCCTCTTCGGTCTCGGCGTCGTGGTCGCCCCGATTCTCGGGCCCACCGTCGGCGGATGGCTCACCGATGCATACTCCTGGCGCTGGGCCTTTTACATCAATATCCCGATCGGTATCCTGGCGCTGTTCCTCATTAACCAGTTCATTAAAGACCCGCCGTACATCAAAAATGCCGATCCCGGTAAACTCGACGGCGTCGGCCTTGGATTCCTGTCCCTGTGGCTCGGTGGTCAGCAGTTGATTCTCGATCGTGGTCAGATCGACGACTGGTTCGGAGCTACCTGGATCCGCTGGACTTTCGTGATTACGGTTGCCTCTTTCCTGGGCTTTATCTATACCCAGCTCACGAAAGAAAAGCCCCTCGTCGATCTCAGAATCTTGAAGAACCGGAACTTTGCCATTGGCACCGGCCTCATATTCATGTTCGGAGCCGCAATCTACGGTATCGTCTCCATTCTTCCGCTGTTTCTCCAAAGTCTGCTCGACTACTCCGCCGTCGCGTCCGGCTTCGTAGTAGCCCCCCGCGGTGTCGGCGCCATTCTCGCCATGCCCATTGTGGGTTTCCTGGTCGGCAAACTGGATACGCGGATCATGGTCAGCCTCGGATTCCTGATCTTCGGCATCTGCTCGTTGTTGTACGGCAATATCACGATGGAAATCGGCCCTTGGTCGCTCCTGTGGCCCATCATCATTAGCGGATTCTCTCTGGGCCTCGTCTTTGTACCTTTATCCGCGTCCACTCTCGGAGGTCTTCGGCCGGAACAGGTGGGAAATGGAAGCGGGCTGTACAATCTGTCCCGCAATATCGGCGGCAGCGTTGGAATTTCCATCGTCAACACCCTCGTTCTCCGGCACGAGCAACTCCACCGCAACGAACTTGGGAGGAATCTGTACGGCTCAAATCCAACCGTCCAGAATTCCTTGGACTCCCTGACGAATCTCTTCTCGCAAAACGCCAGCCCGCCCGATGCGCAGCACATGGCGATAGCCCAGCTGAATCAGGTGCTGAATCAGCAAGCCAGCCTCTGGTCCTACGTCGACGATTTTCGTTATCTTGCTTTTGCCTGCTTTCTCTGCATTCCTCTTGTATGGCTTCTCAAGAGAGTCAAGGGCGGAGCTCCCGCGGGCGCTCATTAAAACTATGCCTGAATCACTGAAAAATAAAGTCGTCCTCGTTGTCGGCGCTTCCAGCGGGATTGGCCGTGCAACCGCTGTTTTATTTGCACAGGAAGGGTCGAAAGTCATGGCGTCCGCCCGCCGGGAAGATCGCTTGCGCGGTCTTCAGGATGAGTTAACACGCCAGGGGCATTCGCTGGAGATTGCACCCGCCGATGCTTCGGACCCGCATCAGATGGAAACACTGGCGGCCTACACGCGCGAGGTTCTGGGTCCCATTGACATCCTCGTCTATGCCACCGGAACCAACACCCAGCAGCGCACCCTTCGCAACCTGACGCCGCCGGTCTGGAACGAACTCATCACGGTCAACCTCAACGGGGCCTACTACGCCACAGGTGCCGTCCTCCCGGCCATGCGTGAACGGAGGTCCGGTCACCTCATCTACGTGTCGTCCATCTCGGGAATCCTTCCCGATGTCTCCGGAGCCGCCTACCAGGCCTCCAAGCGAGGCATGCTGGGCCTTGCCCATGCCATTCGCGTTGAGGAAAAGGAAAATGGTATCCGCACCTGTGCTATCTGCCCCGGTCTTGTCGAGACCGAAATCCTCGAAAAGCGTCCCGTGAAACCCGATGCCGCAACCTTATCCAAAGCTCTCCAGCCGGAGGACGTAGCCGAAGCCATTTTAGCCGTCGCCAAGCTTCCTGCCAGGGCGGCTGTCCCCGAACTTCAAATCCTCCCCACGTACCTCTAGGCAATGGAGGAAACAGCGGCGTCGAAAAGAATCCCTCCGGCGCCGCACCACGCCTAAGCCCTGTGAGATCTCCGCATCCTCGCCAGGCCCAGCAAGCCCAATCCTCCACCCATCAAAAGCAACGAAGCTGGTTCCGGAGTCGCCGTCAACTGACCGCGAATAATTCCCGCCGGATGAACGTTCGTGTGGACATTCACATACCAGTCACCGGCAACAATTTGGTCAGCCTGTGCGGCCGTGACAGTCTGAGATCCGACAAACGAGGTGGGAATGGGTGTAAGTGGACTCGTCGTCGACGTGTCGGCGAGCGCGATCACGATGGGACCATCAACGCCCGGGGGGCCTACGTGAAAATGAGCCATTATCGGGACACCATAAACCGCCGTGTCTGAATAAGTGAACCCCACGTTCCAGCTGAACAGGTTCGTCGTCGTATTCAGTGTTGCGGTCTCAGTACCGGTCCAAGGCGTATTCACGTTGTCCTGAGCCCCGTTGATCACTCCACTGAGACTGATGATCGTGTCTGCCTTCCCGGACTGTGCGGCAGCCAAGCCGGCAAGTAACGCGAAAAGAGTTCCCCTTAAAAAAGCACTCGACATTTTCATTAAGCTTCAACTCCTGTCTCTATCTAGGTATTGCGGCCCTGATAAGGCACTGTTCGAACGTTTTATAGACAGAATTGGGCCCGATTTAGACTAATCAAGTTCTTGTTTTCCGGGCTCCTGTAAATTCTTCGGTACTGTCTGGCAGCCGCCGTTCTGGTACTATTCACATCCAAGCCGCCCCCGCGCAAATCAAATATCTATGGATTTCATAAATGGCTAAGTCACGCCTGGGATTTCCCGTCAAAATTTTGGGCGCTCCGGGACTGAAAAGCAACGATTCGCGGCGATGGCAGTCCAACCCGAATCTGGGTGTTTCGATCGGCTATCTCGATGCCATTTTCGATTACCTTTATCGGCACGACATTCGCATGTATCGGATGTCCTCCGACGTGGTGCCTTACGCCACTCACCCCGACCTTCCTCAATTCCACAACCAACTGAACGAATTCAAAAAGGAACTACGCCAGCTGGGTGAGAAAGCGCGAGCTCTGGACCTGCGCCTTTCGCTCCATCCTTCCCAGTTCATCGTTCTCAACAGCCCGGACGAGGCGATCCGGGAGAAAAGCATCTGGGATCTTCGCGTCCAGGCCGAACTTCTCGACAACATGGAACTCGGACCCGAAGCCGTGATGGTCATCCATGCCGGAGGGGCCTACGGCGACACTGCGAGCGGCATCGACCGTTGGTGTCAGACTTGGGACCGCCTGCCCGAACGTGTCCGCACCCGCCTCGTTCTGGAAAATGACGACACTCGCTATAGCGCGGCTGACATCCTTCGCATTCAGGAACGTACCGGTGTACGGCTCATCTTTGATGTCCAGCACTTCTGGTGCCTGAATCCCGAAGGTCTCCCACTACGACCGACGTTCAAAAGGTTCCTGTCCACCTGGCCCGCCGGTCAGCAGCCCAAAATGCACTTCTCTTCACCTCGCACCGAAATGCGCGAAGTAGCCCGGAAAGACCGCAAAACCGGCAAGAAGAAGATTGTGCTCCAGCAGCCCATCTGGACCGGCCACGCCGATTTCAACCATCCATTCGAATTCATTACGTTCTGCCGTAACATGGCTGATCTCGATTTCGACGTGATGCTGGAAGCAAAAGCGAAGGACCTCGCGCTCCTCCGTTTGCGTCAGGATCTGGTCCGGTATGCCCCGGATGTGGCCGACCGCTTCGGACTCTCGGCAAAACAGGCGCAAGAAGAAAGCTTGGATGGAATTGTCGTAGATCGCTCGGATCTGGAGGGATAACGAGCCACCTCTTCACCGGCCTGCCGGCAAATCTGCTCGGTTGCATGCTAGGAATTCAGATGTCCCGTAGACAAGCTTATCTGGCTAGTTCGTAAAGTAACGTCGCCGCCCAACCAACTAACTTGTACTTATTGGTTTACCTGGCTGGCAAAGCCACTGCAGATCAAGTACTTCGCTCCGGCTTCACTTACAAGGTAAATGGCTCCATTCAGGCCCATTTGCGCCCACGTTGGAGGACACACCCCGCAATTAAGCACTTACTGTAGGATGCTACGGAGGATTACTCTGGCGGTTCGCCGATCCGCTGCGGATGTCTGCGACCGCCTTGGCGTGAGCTAGGCGTCCGGTCCGGGCGATTTCATCGGCCATCCGTTAGGCAATGGCTGAGGCGCCGAGAGGCTGCGGCAATTCGGCTTCCTCAGCGGGAGTCCTGTCGAGGTTCAAGTTGATGTTGAATTAAAGTTCAAGTCACAAGATGTCGTAGTCGGGACCGAGCTGCTTGAGCAGTGCTGCGGCAAACTTCAAAATCAGACGTTCGCTGGGGCTGGTCGTGGCTTCGCTTAAGGGAGCCAACACGTATTCGATCAGAGCATTATTCGGCACAGAGACGATAGGACGTTTTGGACTTCTAGAACCTGGGCACTGGTAAAGTATCTCCGTCTTCGATCACGGGCAGCAGCTGCCTATCCAAATTGAGTCAGCCGGATCGCACGCCACTAGTCCGAGCCGAATCCTGCAACTACAACACTCTGGATGTTCCAGGCTACGCGCCATCCGGAACGGCGTGGACCAGATCCTGCGGAGCATGAGCAAGGAGTTTGAGGGCCTGTACGCGAAGACTGGCCGGCCTTCGGTTCCTCCCGAGCGGTTGCTCCGCGCGGCGCTGCTGCAGATCTTCTACTCGGTCCGCAGCGAGCGGATGCTGATGGAGCAGATGAACTATAACCTGTTGTTCTGATGGTTTGTGGGGCTGGAAATGGATGAACCAGTGTGGAACCACGCGGTGTTCAGCAAGGATCGCGAACGACTGCTGACACGTGCCGACATGGATTGCATCTCGCGCTGGAGCCGCGATCAACTTCTGAGGTCTCCCGCTATCAGGTTTCCCCAAGAACATGCCATCTCGCCCTTGCTGGCGAATCCCAAAGCTACTCAGCCCCGCCCCTGTCAGCGGGATCAATCGGGTGCTTAGCTGACGACAAGGGGAGTGTCGTGCAGCCCACTCAGGGTTGCATTTTCCTGGACCTCACCGGATCCCGCGTATCTCTTCATCTGCGCCTCAGCCTCGCCAAGTGTGGTAACGACTTTATCGACGTACTGTGCTCCCAAACGCTCGTGAACCTTGCCGACCTCTGCCGTTGGGTCCCAGAATCCCACCACGATCTTGAGGCTGGGAAATCTGTGACGAACGTTCCTGCATAACGATCGTGCTTGGCCGATCGTGGAGGGCGGAAGAGCCGAAATAAAAAGAACGTCCGGAGCGCGCTCTTCAATTGACTTGATCATAGCCTCCCCATTACCCGCGGCAATTGCGTCGGAAGGAAACCCTGCTTGCCGCAGGATGTGCACTAGCATCAGTCCTGCCAACTCGTCAGCCTCGTCTCTTGCGGGCACACAAAGGATAGAAAAGCGTTCCTTCAGCGGGAGATAAGCCGTTTGCTCGGAAAGTTCGTTGATCAAATCCTTGGTGGTTTGATAGATGAGTCGCTCCCGGTCCTCCTCCAGCGCATGCTCGTGCCGGTCGCGCTCAGCCAGCGACAGCGCCGGTAAAAGCATACAGTCATAAAGCTGGAGAAGTCCTTGCTCTTTCAAATAGGTCTCGGCCACCTCTTGTGCATCCTCTTCGTTGAGCGCGAGCAAGCGCTGGTAATAGCAGGCTTCCGGAGGAAGAACCGGTTCGTCACCTAGCAGCACCCCGAGAAATTTCAGCGGTGGCACATAACGTCCTAGAACGACGAGACAAACAGTCATGGGCGTGGAGATGACAAGGCCGATAGGGCCCCACAACAAAGTCCAAAATGCGGCGGAAACCAGAATCGCCAAGGCCGAAATGCCGGTGTGCGCGCCGTAAAGCCACGGCTCGATAGCTACCGAGATTGTCAACTCTATCGTGGCGTACACTCCAAAAGTCAGCAGGGGTCTTGCCCAACCTTCAAAGACGGCCAATGCTAAAACGAGCGGGCACAGTCCCGCAATAAGGGTTCCAACGTACGGGATAAACCGGAGAATAGCCCCCAGCACGCCCCAAAATGGGGCATTCGGGACCCCCACGAAATGCAAACCCAATCCCAGCAAGAATCCGAACGACCCATTCACAATCATTTGCGTGAACAAATAACGGCTGACGCGTTGCGCTGCATCATCCATGGCCGTCGTTGTGGTGTTCAGGTTTCCCGAGCCGAAGAGCCGGAACAATCGGTTCCGAAGGTCAGCCCGTTGCATCAGCATGAACAATGCGAAGATCAGTACGGCTCCCGCCTGCTCCAGAAACCGCACCAAAGGAGCTCCAAGCGAGTCCAGCAAGTCCACGCTGCTCGGCGGATTCACAATCTCCACCGGCACGGGCGGAGTTACGCGCGTCGTCACCGAGTGTGCTCCTCCCGCTGCCTTGGTCGAGGGGCGTTCCTTAGCCTTTTCGTCAGAAGCGGCTTTCCCCGCCAACTCTCTACGCAGTTGCTCAATGTTTTGCCTGGCCCGCTCCAAGCTGTGGCCGGCGGGATTGCGCATCGCCGCAATCTTCTTTTGAATATTCCTTTGATAATGCGGGAGGTTACTCGCTACTTCTGTTACTTGGGTTGCCGCGACCCAAAGAATTCCCGAAGCCGTCGCAACAGCCAGAGTGAGCACCAGCACCACGGAGGGGGCTCGGCCGAATTTCAGTTTCTCAAGCCAGGTGACGGGCGGAGTGAGGAGAAACGTCAGCAGTAACGCTAACGCAAAAGGTACCAGCACTTCTTTCCCGAAATACAGACCACAAATCACGAGCCCAATCGTGGCTAACGAAGCAAACGTCGAAAGCTCTGATCCGTGTCTTGAGTGCTCCGGTCCCATTTTCATATCAGCGCGTCTTTCTCATTGAGTACCTTTTAGTTCTCACCCTGCGAACATAAGCAATTGTCCTTCTTGGCGAGTTTCTAGTCTATCTTGATAAGGTACTTACAGATTTGTCTGTGATTCTTAGACAATTTCTCCGGTCTGTGGCGGCTTGTCCGTCGGGCGCCCGCCCGCCGGCCAGCTCTGTACATTGCATTCCTTCTTTCGAAGCCGCTACGATTGAACTTGAGGCAAGGTAGTAACGATATGCCATACGACGCGCGCGCTGTAGCAAACTACTTTCTCGATCTGGCAAGTAGTGAGGGCCGGTCGCTCGACCCCATGGGGATAGAAAAGCTGGTGTATTTCGCCCACGGTTGGCATTTAGCCGTTTTTGAGACACCTCTTTTGGAGCAGCCGATCGAAGCATGGCAATATGGCCCCGTGATCCGCGACCTGTATCAGTGCTTTAAAGAATTCGGCACCAACTGGATCAAACGGCCCGCCACGAAAGGCGGAGTGCCGCCGAAAATCGAAAACACGGAAGAAACCAAGGAAACACGGGCCTTGTTAAACCGCGTTTGGAGTGTTTATAAAAACTACAGCAGCATTCAACTCTCTAACCTGACCCATTTACCCGATTCTCCCTGGACCATTGCTCGCGAGAAGAGTGAAGCCGTAATCGACAACTCTCTCATAGAGGAATATTTTCAGGCGCAAGCCTCCCAGAATGCCGCTATCGCCGGATAAGTCACGTCCTCACCTCAGCATTGCTAACGTCTCTTCTCCTGCCGTCCCGGTTGACAATAAGCCGGACCCCGCTACCCTCCTCGGTCTTCAGCAGCTCAACGACGCGTCCCTCGCAGTTCAAATCGAAAAGCTGCGAGCCGAACTCGACAGCTTTGAGCAGGATGTGGCGCAGCGGAAACAGTACGCCCCTAGGCTCTTTGTTCTCACCTGCTGCTGGTTAGGAGCTGTCATCGCTATCCTGCTACTGCAAGGTTTCTCGGCAGGAACAACTCACTTCTTTAGCTTGGGAAACGACGTATTGATTGCCCTCCTGGGCACCACAACCATCAACGTCATTGGCCTGTTATACATCGTCGCGAAATATCTGTTCTCGGCCCAAACCCCGAATGAACCTTCATCACAAAAGTAGAAAAAATTCCTGGACTCGCCTGGATATGTGAAAGTCTTTTAAAGACTCTCACTTAGCTCACCCCACTTTTTGGGGGACTAGGCGTTCGGACCTTATTGCCGTATCGTCCATGTTATTTTCCCTGCCATGAAGAAGCAAAACACACCTCAAGACGGCTCCATCACCAAACCTCTTTTGAAAGAACTGATGGATCTGCACCTGTCGAATTCAAAACCGGCGTCCATCGACGTGTCTATCAAATCTCGGCGCCCACAGGCGTCCGAGCTTGATCAGGATGCGGGCGGCGGCTATAACGCCGATGGCACCTTTCCGCAGAGATAGATAGAAACTGGCGGGCGACTCCGCCAGTTTTCCTATTTCCCGATTGATCCGCTAAACTGAACCTTCAGCAGTGAAGGAACAAACAAGTTACGCTGGCGCGGGCGTAAATATCGACGAAGCCGATCGCGCCGTTGCGCTTATCAAGCGCCATGCTTCGAAAACGTTAACCGATGGCGTACTGACCTCGATCGGCAGCTTCGGAGCGGGCTTCTCCCTTAAAGGCTGGCGCGATCCTGTCCTTGTCAGTTCCGCGGACGGCGTCGGTACCAAGCTTAAAGTCGCATTCCTGACAGGCCAGCACGATACCGTTGGGGAAGACCTCGTCAATCACTGCGTAAACGACATAGCCGTCCAGGGGGCAAAACCGCTCTTCTTTCTGGATTACTTTGCTGTCGGCAAACTGGACGCCAAGGTCTGCGGAGACGTTGTGGCTGGCATCGCGCGAGGCTGTAAGAAGAACGGTTGCGCTCTAATCGGTGGCGAAACGGCTGAAATGCCCGGTATGTATGCCGCGGGGGAATACGACTTGGCCGGTTTCATCGTCGGTGCGGTCGAGCGTAAGCGCATGCTGACAGGCGCCGGGATCGTCCCTGGTGACATTCTGCTCGGCCTTCCCTCCAATGGACTCCATACCAACGGCTATTCACTGGCCCGCAAAGTCCTTTTTGAGATCGGCGGCCACCAGCCAGAAAGCCGCGTCGCCGGTTTGAGTCAGACCATCGGCGAAGAACTGCTGCGGGTTCACAAATCGTATCTGAAGCCGATCACCATCCTCCACGACGCAAAGCTCTTGAAAGCCGCCGCCCATATTACCGGAGGGGGGCTGACCGACAACCTTCCCCGCGTCCTTCCCTCTGACTGTGCTGTGGAAATTAATGACAGATCCTGGCCCGGCCAGCCCATCTTCCAGCTCTTGAAGGATCTCGGCAATGTGCCTGACGACGATTTTCGCCGGACTTTCAATCTCGGCATCGGCATGGTCTTCGTTGTCTCTCCCAAAAAACTTGGGTTCGTTTCGCAGCAGTTGAAAAAGCTGCGGGAGCCGTTCTTCGAAATTGGCCGTGTTGTCGAATGGCGCTCGAAGAAGCAGCCGAGGGTCGCCTACCTGTGAGTGATTCTTCCCGGCCTCGATTGGGCGTTCTCCTATCCGGTCGCGGCTCGAACTTCGAGGCCATCGCTCAGAATGTCCTTACGGGAAAACTGGCCTGCGACATTGGGTTCGTTTTCTCAAATCGAGCAGACGCGCCCGGTCTCGCCCGGGCCCGCGAACTCGGGTTTCCCTGTGGGTTCGTTTCGTCAAAAGGCGTGGAGCGGACCCGGTTCGATTCGCAAGTTGTTGATCTGTTAAGGCAGCATCGTATCGATTGGGTTTGTCTCGCGGGCTATATGCGCCTTTTGAGCGGTGAGTTCGTTTCGCAATTTCGCGGGCGCATCCTCAACATTCACCCGTCGCTCCTCCCGGCATTTCCCGGCCTCGACGCCCAATACCAAGCCTTTGCGCATGGCGTGAAGATCACCGGCTGCACTGTTCATTTCGTGGACGAGGACCTCGACAGTGGCCCCATTCTTATACAGTCTGCCGTCCCCGTTGAGGATGGCGACACGCCCGAGACCCTCTCGGCGCGGATCCTGGCCGAAGAGCACCGCATCTATTCAGAGGCCATCGCCTGGGTACTCCGGGGGAATTACCGCATCGAAGGACGCCGCGTGATTAAAACCTAGTTCTTCCCACATTAGTTCTTTGCACAGATGTTGAAATACGTCTTTTCCTTCTTTCTGATCCTGGCACTTGCCGCTTTGGGGTTCGTTTGGTTCTCCGGCAAGGCCGTTCAGTTGACGCTGGCGAAGCCCGTTGTGGCTATCGGTAGCGAAACTCCCATCACCGTAAACGCTAGCGGTGAGCACGGCCTGAAGTTATTTACGGCCTCGCTGGAACAAAACGGTCAAAGCCAGACCGTTTTCACCGACAACAACAAGTCCAAGCAACGGAGCCGCACCTATACCTTCCCGGTCGGCAAGAAAGAGGCTTCCTTTCTAAAGGAAGGCCCCGCGAAACTGATCTTTTCCGCAAAGGCGAACGATTACCGGGGCAAGAAGGCGCAAATAACCCAGGACGTTCAAGTAGTACTCCATCCGCCCACCATCGTGGCCGACGGACGCCAGCATTACATCAACCAGGGCGGATCGGAGCTTGTCACGCTTGACCTGGGCGGCTCCTGGACCGATGCGGGCATCCGTGTCGCAAAGTACGTCTCGGGCACATTTCCGATGCCCGGCCAGCCGGACAACAGCAATCACCGCTTCTCGCTCTTTGCTTATCCCTGGGATGTGAATCCCGACACCATTCCCATAGCCTTCGTGCGCAACGCGGCTGGCACGGAAGTGACCACAACGTTTTGGACAAAGATCTTTCCGAAGAAGTTCCGCGAAAGCAATATTCAGCTCAACGACCGTAATCTGCAGAAGGTGGTCGGCGAACTCGACCCTGATGGTACCGGCAGCCTGGTGGATCGCTTCGTAAAGATCAATCGCGAGTTGCGTGTCGCCAATGCCCGGACCATCTATGAACTCCGGACGCACACCGTCAACCGGATGCTTTGGTCCGGCCCGTTCATCCCGATCAAGGGTACCCGCGAATCTTACTTTGCAGACCGCCGCCGCTACTACTATCAGGGCCGGAAAGTCGATGAACAGGTGCATCTAGGCTACGATCTGGCCCAAACGACCAACATGTCGGTCACCGCTGCCAATTCAGGAAAGGTGATCTATGCCGACCGGCTTGGCATTTACGGAAACTGCGTCATCATCGACCACGGTTATAGCCTCCAGACGCTGTACGGCCACATGAGCAAAATTGACGTAAAAGTGGGCGATATGGTCCAGAAAGAGCAGCACATCGGTGTCAGCGGCGCTACCGGGATGGCTTTTGGCGACCATATCCACTTCAGCATGCTGGTGCAGGGCATTCAGATCGACCCTAAAGAATGGTGGGACGAACACTGGATCCATGACCGAATACTGAGCAAGCTGAAGCCTCAAACCTAAAACAAAAAGGCCCGGAAGCTTGCCCAGCTTCCGGGCCAATAACACAAGTATTGACTCGTTCTACTCGTTGCCTTCTGGATTCTCTCCGCCACGAAGTTGTTTCAATCGTTCTTCACGGCGGACCGCCCGGTCCGCGGCGCGCTTCACCAGTTCTGAACCAACCAATTCCAACTTGGCCGTCTCGGCGCCGTCACCTTTCCGCCAACCAAGCTTCACGATGCGGGTGTATCCGCCATTGCGCTGGTTGAAACGGGGACCGATCTTATCGAACAGCTTTTCCACCACTTCAGGCTTCAGAATGAAGTTCGCCGCCTGCTTGCGCGTGTGCGGCGTGTCCTCTTTTGCAAGAGTAATCATCTTTTCGACGAGCGGCCGCGCCGCCTTCGCCTTCGGAATGGTCGTGGTGATCCGCTCTTCCTCGATGACGTTGGTCACCAGGCCGCGGAGCAGCGCACGGCGGGCTCCGATATCACGTTTAAGTTTTACTCCAGCTTTACGATGCCGCATCCCTATTCATCCATTCCCGCGTAGTTATCGTCTGCCCCGAAATCCGAAGGCGAGGCCGGAGGCGCCGATCCAACCAATCGTCCCTGCGCATCGAACTTCATGCCGAACGCGAGGCCCAGACCGGAAAGGATTTCCTTGATTTCGTTGAGCGACTTTCGTCCAAAGTTCTTCGTGCGCAGCATCTCGGATTCGGACCGCTGCACCAGATCGCCGATCGTTTGAATGTTCGCGTTTTTCAAACAGTTGTACGAGCGAACGCTGAGTTCCAGCTCTTCGACCGAGCGGTTCAGCACTTCATTCATCTGGTTGGCCGCACGTTCGGTCGGCTCTTCCGCCACTTCCGGAGTCTCTTCAAAGTTAATGAAGATCGTCATGTGATCTTTCAGCAACTTCGAAGCCTGCCCGATCGCGTCCTGGGGCGAAATAGCTCCGTTCGTCCAGACTTCGATCGTGAGCTTGTCGTAATCGGTATTTTGGCCGAGGCGCGCCGCCTCGACTGTGTAATTCACTTTACGGACGGGCGAGTGGACCGAATCGATTGGTATGTAGCCGATCGGAAGGTCCTCGTCATAGTTGCGGTCGGCGGAAACGTAGCCGCGGCCACTCTTGATCCGCATCTCGATGTCGAGCTTGCCGCCTTCGCCGACAGTGGCGATGTGAAGATTTCGATCCAAAACTTCGACATCTGCATCCGTCTCGATCTGGCTGCTCATCACTTCGCCTGGCGTCTCCACACGGAGCCGCGCGATGCGCATGCCCTCGGTCATCATCTTGAAGGGAACCTGCTTGAGGTTCAGGATGATGTCGGTAGCATCTTCCACAACGCCGGGAATGGGGCTGAACTCGTGCGACACGCCCTCGATGCGCACGCCCGTGATGGCAGCGCCCTCGATGGAACTGAGCAAGACACGCCGCAGCCCCGTGCCGATGGTGGACCCAAATCCACGCTCAAACGGCTGGGCTGTGAATTGACCAAAGCGCTCAGTGAGCGTCTCGGTATTTGCGACTAAACGCTTAGGCTTCTGGAATCCCTTAAACATATGTATCCTTTTCGCCGGTTATGGAATGACTTACTTGGAGTACAGCTCGACGATTAGCTGTTCGTTCAATTGAATTTGCACCAACTCCTCGCGCTTGGGCTGCTGCAGAACTCTTGCCTTCAATGCCTCGCGGTCTACTTCCAGCCAAGCCGGGCTTGGCGTATGCGCCGTAGCGTCGCGCGAGGCGAGAATCTGAGCATTGTTGCGGCTTTTTTCGCGGATTTCTATGGAATCGCCGGGCCGCACTATGTAAGACGGAATATTTACCTTCTGGTTATTAACCGTGACGTGTCCGTGGCGGACTAACTGACGGCCTTGAGCGCGGCTGGTAGCCAAACCCATCCGGTACATCACGTTGTCGAGACGCCGCTCGAGCATGGCGAGCATCAACTCGCCGGTAATACCTTTTTGATTAACGGCCTTCTCATAAAGATTCCGGAACTGCCTTTCCAGAACCTGGTAGTAGCGGCGGGCCTTTTGTTTTTCCCGAAGCTGCAGACCGTAGCCCACCACTTTGGGCTTTTTGTCCTTGCCATGCTGTCCGGGGGCGAAGTTGCGCTTCTCGATCGCACACTTCTCGGTGTGGCAGCGCTCGCCCTTCAAAAATAATTTCATGCCCTCGCGCCGGCAAAGCCGGCAAACGGGGCCACTATAACGTGCCAATCTTTCAAACCTCCAATGATGAAACTCGAGGTGCGGTTTACGGCCGGTTTAGGCCTTCTTCCCGCTTGCTCCAGAAACTTAAAACTAATACGAAAAACTCAAACGCGGCGCTTTTTGGGCGGGCGGCAGCCGTTGTGAGGAATCGGCGTCACGTCCTTGATGGAACGGACTTCGATTCCGGCCGTAGACAGCGCACGAACAGCCGATTCACGACCCGATCCTGGACCCGCAACCCGTACCTCGACCGTACGCAGGCCAGACTCTTTGGCCTTGTTTGCTGCGGTCAAAGAAGCCTGTTGAGCGGCAAATGGGGTTCCTTTGCGGGAACCACGGAAGCCAAGCGAGCCAGAACTGGACCAAGCCAATACGTTTCCGATAGGGTCAGTGAACGTGACAATGGTGTTGTTGAAGGAAGCCTGAATGTGCACCGTTCCGAACGGAACGTTCTTCTTTTCCTTCTTCTTAAACGTCTTCTTTTTAGTCGATTTTGCCGGTGCCTTAGCCATTTATCCCTGCCTACTTACCTACTTGGTTGCCTTTTTCTTGCCGGCCACGGTGCCCTTGCGCGGCCCTTTGCGGGTACGTGCATTGGTATGCGTGCGTTGCCCGCGTGCAGGCAAACCCCTACGATGGCGGAGTCCGCGATACGAACCCATTTCCATCAGGCGCTTGATGTTCATGGAGACTTCTTTGCGTAGGTCTCCCTCAATCGCACCCTCGCCTTCGATCAGGTTACGCAGGTGATTCACTTCCTCTTCGCTGAGGTCCGCCACCTTCTTTTCCGGATCGACATTGGCACGGTGTAGAAGCGACAAAGCACGAGTCTGTCCGATGCCATAGATATAGGTCAGCCCGATGGCCGCCCGCTTTCGATTTGGTAGATCAACGCCTGCAATACGCGCCATATACGATTTCCTTCTAACCCTGCCGCTGCTTGTGCTTGGGGTTGGTGCAGATGATACGCACCACTCCATGGCGATGGATCACTTTGCACTTGTCACACAACTTTTTTACCGATGCCCGCACTTTCACGACATTCACCCTTTCGTCAATAGCTCAATAATTCGTCCGCGCGTCCGGTCAGCAGCCGAAAGCGCAACGCGCACCCGGTCTCCTACTCGCAAACGCACAAAATTCGCCCACTGCGCACTGGGAAAATGGCCAAGTAACTGGTGCTCACCTTCCAAGCGAATCCGCACGAGCGCACTGGGCAGCAGTTCTACCACTGTCCCTTCGGCTGTCCGTTCCCGTTCAGCCGCAAAATCCTTCACGGCCTGGATAACACCCAAGGCCCGTTGTCCGTAACGGCCACCATGTGCTCAAAGTGGGCAGAATAAGACCCGTCCTTCGCCACAGCCGTCCACTTGTCGGACAACACCTTCGTCTCCGGCTTGCCGGCATTCACCATGGGTTCAATCGCCAAAACCATTCCTGGCTTCAGACGGGGATTCTCTCCCCGCCGGTCCACATAGTTCGGAATCTGCGGCTCCTCGTGAAGAGAAGTCCCGATCCCATGCCCCACAAACTCACGCACGATCGAAAAGCCCTGGGAAACCACATGCTTCTCCACCGTCCCGCACACATCGAACAACCGGTTGCCGGAGCGCACGCGATCAATCGCCAGCTCCAAACTCTCGGCCGTCACAGTCAAAAGCCGCTTCACCGAATCGTTCACTTCGCCCACCGGGACCGTTAAGGCGGAATCGCCGTAGTAGCCATTCAGCAGCACTCCGGTGTCAATAGAAACGATATCCCCGGACTTCAACTTTCGCCGGGCCGATGGCATGCCGTGAACAACTTCCTCATTCACCGAAGTACAGAGCGTGTACGGGTACTTCGTCCCCGCCGCCTGCGAATAGTAGCCTTTGAAAGCGGGCTTTGCTCCAGCTTCCGCAATCATCTTCTCCGCCGCTACTTCCAGATCCTGAGTGGTCACTCCTTCGCCGACCATGCCCTTCAACTCTTGGAGTATCCGGTACACCAATAAACCACTTTGACGAAGCTTCTCGAGCTCCGCCCCACTTCGCCGCACAATCATTGCCCGACGTTCGCCTCAGATAGCGCGATCAGGCCAGACGCCGCAAGAGCAGTGCAAACCTGCTGCATGATTTCGTTGGGCGTAAAGCCCTGGCCAGCGACCTCGATCATCGGCACACCCACCTCGCGGAAATACTCCAGAAGGGGTTGAGTCCGCAGCTCATACTGCTCCAGCCGCTCCCGAATCACCGATTCCCGATCATCTTCGCGCGTTATCAATGCAGCGCCGTCCAAATCACAGACACCATCAATCTTTGGAGGATTCGTGGTCAAACTGTAGAGGGTTCCGCAAACAGGACACTGCCGGCGGCCACTGAGACGAGCTACGATTCTTTCGTAGTCAACCACCAAGTGTACCACGGCAGGCTCGAAATGGCGACGCTTCAGCGTCTCAAGCAACACCCTGGCCTGGTTTAAAGTACGAGGGTAGCCGTCCAGAATGACGCCCAACGTACAATCTTCCTGGAGCAATCGCTCCTCTACCAGCTGATTCGCCAGCTCGTCAGGAACCAGCCGGCCCGACTTCATCACCTGCTGAACGTTTCGCCCGATCTCGTCGCCTTGCTGGATATGCTGTCGCAGCATGTCGCCGGTCGAGATATGAGGGCCCTTTAAGCAGTGCCGGAGGAGCTTTGCCTGGGTTCCCTTGCCTGAACCGGGCGAACCAAACAGAATCACCGCCGGAGCCGATTTGCTTGTCGTTTGTTGCAAAAGCGTCCTAACTCGTTGCGCTCCGGCGGCCTCGAATACGCCCGGCCCGCGGAGTAAAGCCTTCGTAATGCCGCATGATGAGCTGCGCTTCAATCTGGTTTACAGTATCCATGGCCACGCCCACCACAATCAGCAGCGAAGTACCACCGAAGAAGAAGTTCACGCCCAAGCCATCCAATAGAAAGCGAGGGAAATGCGCATCGATGAAGTTACCCACCAGCGGCAGCCGCTGCAATTTAATCCCCTGAATCATGATCTGCGGGATCAGCGAGAGAATGGCGAGATATAAGCCGCCCACCACGGTAATCTTCGACAGGATCTTGTCCATGTACTCAGCGGTATTTTTACCGGGTCGAATACCGGGGATAAAGCCCCCATACTTCCGCATGTTGTCTGCCGCTTCATTCGGATTAAAAATGATCGACACGTAGAAGAAGCAGAAAAAGATAATCAGGACCACATAAGCCAAGTAATAGAGCGGAGCAGCTCCACCGAGCGAACCGAGCATTCCGCTCAGCCATGGACTGTTCTTCACGACTCCGAATTGGAGTGCCGTTTGCGGCAGAGCCAGAAGCGAGGAAGCAAAGATAATCGGGATAACGCCGCCCGCATTCACCTTGAGAGGCAGGTGGGTGGACTGGCCGCCCATCATCTTCCGGCCAACCACGCGTTTCGCATATTGCACCGGAATACGTCGCTCCCCACGTTCCACCAAAACGATAAATCCGACCACCGCCACCATCACGGCCAGGATGATTGCCATTTGTAGCGCATTCCATTGGTGCGTCACAAAGGTATTGTTGTAAATCTGAATGGCGGCGCCGGGCAGGCCGACCACGATACCGACAAAAATGATCAGCGACATGCCGTTTCCGATGCCGCGGTCGGTAATCTGCTCACCGAGCCACATGATGAACGCGGTACCGGTCGTGAACGTCAGGGTGGTCATAAAGATGAACCAGAACCCTGGATGCAAAACGAAGTTGCCGTCGGAATTTTGCAGCGCGAGCGCGATACCGATGGACTGAACAATTGCTAAGCCCACAGTAAGGTAGCGCGTCCACTGCGTGATTTTGCGGCGGCCCAGCTCACCCTCTTTCTGCAGCTTGTCCAAAGTCGGAATGACGACGGTCAACAGCTGAAGGATGATGGAGGCCGTGATATAAGGCGTAATTCCCAGCGCAAAGATGGTCATGCGGCGGAGCATGCCGCCGCTAAACAAGTCGAAATAACCGAGAAAACCGCCAGCATTTCGCTGGAAGAACTGCTCAAACCGATTCGTGTCGATTCCGGGCGTGGGGATGTAAGCACCAATCCGGTACACAGCAAGCAACGCCAGCGTAAACAACACACGTTTCCGCAGTTCGGGGATCCGGAATACGTTGGCAAGAGCTTCGAAGAACTTAGTCATGTATCAGTTCACACTTGAAAACTGGGAGTAGTTCGATTTGAGTTTACTTCTTCCCGGCTTGGCCCGCATCGTCTTTCTTCGGTAGAGCCACCTTCTCCAAAACCTCGGCCGTTCCGCCAACGTTTTGGATCTTGTCCAGCGCTGACTGGGAGTAGACGTGCGCCTGCACGGAGATTTTCCGCGTCAACTCACCATTGCCCAGAATCTTCAGCCCGGACTGCAGCTTTTTGATGACGCCTGCAGCCAGAAGAGACTCTGGCGTGAAGCTATCGCCTTCCAACTTCTCCAGTGTGGCGATATTTACGATGGCGTATTCCTTCCGGAAGATGTTGGTGAAGCCGCGCTTGGGCAAGCGGCGATGAAGCGGCATCTGGCCGCCCTCAAAGCCGCGCATCTTGCTGTAGCCGGAGATGGACTTGGCGCCCTTCGCACCACGGCCGGAGTACTTACCTCGACCGGTTCCCATACCCTGACCGATGCGCTGCTTTTTGTGCTTTTGGCCCTTGGGAGGCCGCAAATTACTGAGATTCATTTCGTTCGTTGCTTCCTTGAGGGACGCGCTATTCCTTTACGATTTCCAGCAGATGGGGCACTTTGGCGACCATGCCACGAAACCCCGGCGTGTCGGGCCGCTCCACCACGCGGTTAATTTTGTGAAGCCCCAAGGACTTCACGATGTCCTTGTGCTTTTGGGGCGTGCAGATGACGCTGCGCACAAGCTTGATTTTGATTTTGCCTTCAGCCATTGCTTCGCTCCTACAACTTCTCGATGGGCAGCCCACGCATGTCCGCAATCGCGGTTTTGTCGTACAGCTGCTCTAACGCCGCAATCGTCGCCTTCACGACGTTATGGGCATTGTGAGAACCGATCGACTTGGTCAAGATATTCGGAATTCCCACCGCCTGGATGACCGCGCGCACCGGACCACCGGCGATCACGCCAGTACCTTCGGGAGCGGGCTTCAGAAGGACCAGTCCGCTGCCGAACCGCCCGAGAACAGGATGGCGAATGGTGGTCTCGAGAACGTGCACCTTGCGGAGGTTCTTCTTAGCGGCTTCGATACCCTTTTTAATTGCGGAAGGCACTTCCTTGGCCTTGCCGGTCCCGTAGCCCACCACCTTCGCGCCCGGATCTCCCACGACGACCAAAGCGGAAAAGCTCATGTTCTTGCCGCCCTTGACGACCTTGGTGACGCGATTGATGCTAACAACCTGTTCTTTCAGGTTCAGGTTTTGCGTGTCTACACGCTTGGCCGTGCTGTTCGATGTCATCCGTTAAAACTCCAGTCCTGCTTCTCGCGCCGCGTCGGCCAGCGCCTTCACACGTCCGTGGTACAGATACCCACCACGGTCAAACACGATCTTGTTGATACCTTTTTCCTTCGCGCGCTCCGCCACCGCCTTGCCGATCAGCTTGGCGCCTTCGACGTTGCCGCCGGTTGCCTTCAGATCCTTTTCGGTGGAGGAAGCGGCCACCAAGGTATGCCCCTGCCCATCGTCGATGATCTGCGCATAAATGTGGTTTACGCTACGGAAAACAGCCAGCCGGGGGCGCGACTGCGTGCCTGACACCCGGCTCCGAATGCGCTTGTGGATACGTCTACGAATTTCGTCTCTGGAATCGCGAGCCATTACTTGCCTTTACCTCCCGTCTTGCCGGCCTTCTTGCGAAGCACTTCGCCGGTGAAGCGGACGCCCTTGTTCTTGTACGGATCGGGCGGACGCAGACCTCGAATGAGGGCCGCGGTTTGGCCGACCGCCTGCCGGTCGTGGCCGGAGACGATAACGTGGGTTTGCCGGTCGACCTTAATATCAACTCCCGGAGGCATTATGAACTCGATCGGGTGCGAATATCCCAGGGAGAACGTCGCCACTTTACCTTTGATTTCGGCACGGTATCCGGTTCCCACCACATCCAACTCGCGGGTCCATCCCGCGGAAACACCCTGCACCGCGTTCGCGGCCAACGCGCGGGTCAAGCCATGAAGCGCGGCGTACTTGTCGTTATCGCGTACGACG
>DATIMM010000179.1:0-12836 GCA_035475295.1 Bryobacteraceae bacterium | reverse complement strand
TTCATTCCGACGAACCACCGGAACAGCAGGCTGTAGTCGATCTCTTCCATCAGCAACCGTTCGCTGCGCACTGAGTAGAGCATCTGGATCAACTGCGCCCGCAGCAGTTTCTCCGGTGGTATCGAAGGCCGTCCCGTCCTGGCGTACATCGTGTCGAACCGCGCCGACATCGCTTTCAAAGCCTCATCAGCCATGGCACGGATCGCCCGCAGCGGATGGTTCGCTTGCACCCGGTCCTCGGGTGAAAGGTAACTGTACATGTCGGCTTGCTGATGGTCGTTTCCGCGCATGCAGTAAGGACGACCACGACATTCCCGGCGTAACTTGTTTCAGGGAGTTTTTCCGCAACCTGCTAGTGTGCGCACCTTGCGCCCTGAGGCAGGCATGGCCCGTGGCTTCTACCGTCCACATAGCGGCTTCCCCGATTGGAAGCCTTCCGTTGATCCCAAAGAAATCCTCGACGAAGCGCTGGTGTGGGCCTGCAAGGTCAATCGGGTAGCTGTGCTGGATCGGTTACTCCGGGCCGGAGCCCGGATCCATGCCGATCCCTATCGAGGTGCTCCTCTCATCTGGGCGGCGTTCTGCAATCGGATCGAGGCGGCGGCGTGGCTCTTAGATCATGGTGCCGATGTCAACCAGAACGGCACCTTCGGTGGCTTGACCCACGGCAAAGGAATCACCGCGCTTCATCTTGCGGCGCAGCAAGGACACATGCCCATGGTTGAGTTCCTTGTTCAAAGAGGTGCCGATTTGTCGGCGAAAGACGGCCTCTACAACGCAACACCTGAAGGCTCTGCGTCCTACTTCGGGCAGACCGCGGTGCGAGACTACCTACGGTCACTGTTGCGAAGCGAGTAGGAAATTCAGTACTTCAGGGAGAGCCAAGAGCATGTTGAACAGCATTACTCCTTTCTTCATCGTGGATGATCTGGCTGAAACCCTCCAGTTCTACAAGACCCTGGGCCTTCACGTGCACCATAAGGGCGGCGACGGGCAAGGCAGGGACTTTTGGGCGATGGTCGGGCGAGACCAGATCACGCTCATGTTGGAGCACATCGCGCCTGGTATCCATCCGCAGCCGAATCATTCGCGGCATGACTGGGCCGCCCGGGATGCTTATGTCTCTACCAGGGACCGATTCTCTCTATGCGGAGTTTCTTCTGAAGAAGGTTCCCATCCATCGGCCACTGTCGACGACGGGCGACGGACTGCGAGCCTTCGAGATCACCGACAACAACGGATACGTCTTATGCTTTGGGCGCCCCGTCCAGACCTAGCCTTGGTTTGGGTGCCGGGATCGGTAACGAGCAATCACCACGTCTAGAGAAACGGTCCGAATCTCAGGCACCTCGGATTAGCAAACGGTACGCCGTTACTTCCCGATCGGTGCGGGGAATGGAGGGGTTGCCAACGGCTTCGCAGCTATTGAAGATTGCTGGATGCAGCCAATTTGTCGGGCTAATCGGCGGTGCTGTTGGCGCTGGCGCCACACGCAATTCGACCTGCCAGCATCAAAACAAATCGACAAGCGATTCGCGAGCTTGCGGTCTTTGTTTGTCGCGGAGGAGTTAGCGCGCGGCCGGTTTCGTGCTGAACCAGATGGCGTTGGGAGCATCCGATCGCGCCGCTGCGATATCCGGCCAACCGTCTCCATCGAAGTCGGCGAAGGCCAAGCCGTACACGGTGCCCTTGCCGTCGTTCCAGGGGACCTCGTGGAACGTGCGGCCCTGCCCGGTGTTGAAGTACACCGATCCGGGCAACTCCACGTAGCCCACGATGATGTGGGGCCGCTTGTCGCGATTCAGGTCGGCGATCGCCACGCAGTACGGCGGCCGCTCCAGGCCGGGAAGTCTGACCGGTTCTCCGAACTGGCGTCCGCCGCGATTAAAGATCACGAAGGTAGACTTGAGGCGTTCGTCGATGAACGCCAGATCCGGCCGCCCGTCGCCGTCGAGATCGCCGAGCGCGCCCATGCGAATCCAGGCCTCGGCTGCGCCTACCTTGGTCGAGGTCGGGAAGTGCCCCTTGCCGTCATTCCAAAGCACGATGCTCTGGCCACCGTCGCGATGAGGCACGAACAGGTCGAGCGCGCCATCATCGTCGAAATCCGCCGCAGCGATAGACGTTGCCGATTCCGTCGGGAGCGGTTCGCATGCAGGAAAGTGGCCCTTGCCGTCGTTCAGGCAGACGTAACTCGGAGTGGGGAGTTGGGGGCCTTTACCGCGTTTTCCGTCCATCAAGTCCGGATAGTCACCTCGGTTGGCGGCCACAATGTCCGGATAGCCGTCGCCGTTCAGGTCGGCCAGGGTCACGTAGCGCGTCGTCCAGTTGGGGCTACCAACTGTACCGGCCTCGGTGAAGTGTCCTTTGCCGTCATTCAGGTAGACAAGTTTGCGATCGGGCGCATCGTTGCTGACCACGATGTCCAGGTGACCGTCGCGATCGACATCGGCCAGCGCCGCCGAATAGGTGCGGTCGGGCGCAGTCCCCAGGTTACTCGCGATGAAGCCGCCACGGCCATCGTTCAAAAGCACGCGATTGAAGAGCGGCCAATGCCGACCCTTGCCAAGAATGATGTCCGGCAGGCCGTCTTCGTTGACCTCGCCCAGGCTCACGCCGGCCGAGGTTTCAGCTTTCTGTTCAAGCAGCAGAACGCGATCGAAAGAACGCAGGACTGGGGTCGATGCCGGTTGTGCCTGAGCCAACAGAACAGCTGCAACCACCATCCATGCTCGTGAGCCTACCTTATTTTCTCTGCACCACTGCCGAATAGGCTCGGACATGATCGCCTCCGTAGAGCGATTGTAACGAGGCTAGTAGATGCGATCCTTTGGTCTTCCGCAGGACTTGGGCCTTCTCAACTCCTCGGATCTAGCGCAAGTGGTGCAGATGCCTTCGAAAGTCGGCCTTTCGAGGGAGTATCGAGACTCGCTTCGGTCCTCGGGTCGCCTACTGGGGCAACGCAAGAGTCAGGCGGCTGGAACCAGGTCGATTCTCCCTGACCAGTCAGCGAACGTCGATGAATCGTGATTGTTCAGGTCGAGACGGATTGGCAAACGGTACGCCGTCACGCGCGATCTATCCCGTCTTTGCGAATGCTCAGTTGTCATCTCCTCATCCGCCTGCGCGTAAGAGCGCTGCTGCTGCCACCATTTTGGTTAGCGAAGGAGCAACCTCATTCCACTGCCTCGTTTTTACCCTGCAATCGGGATTGACCCAGAGGCGCCGGACAGCGATCTTCTCAGCTGCCTTCCGCATGAGCTGCACGATCTGTTGTTCCGTCGACACATTGGGCGAGTGGAAGTCGTAAACGCCCGGTCCGATTCCACTCGGGTAATTGAAGGTATCGAATAATCCAGCAGTTGCATGTCCGATCGTGAGGTTTCGATCCTGATGTCGAGCGCCGACTCCGGGCCGGGATTGCGGGAGCAAGCCGAAGCTTGACTTGCTCCTGCTCCGGCAATCCTGGCTCAAAGCTGATAGAATCCTCCATTTTCTTTGGCTCCTCTGCTGTGTCGGGGATTGTTGATATCGCCAAGTTCGTAGAGTTCGTCACACATTGCAGTGGCCTCGTTCCTGTAGTAGCCACCTGTTGCCATCCGGATCTGAGAAGATGGCGAAGCTGGCATAGTCTCCGCGTGTGGGGTCGAGTCCGGGCGCGAGACTTCCGTCCCAAGCTCGAATGGGCGTCTTGTGCCGGATCTCATTGACGCTAACACCACGATCAACAAGTCGGTCACGTGCGGCCTCTATGTCCGTGACTATGAGGTGCACGCTGCGAACTGACCCTGCAGGCGCGTCGGTAAGTCCGGTACCGATCTGGATCGAGCAACTCGAACCGGGCGGTGTGAGTTGCACCACCCGGAATGCCTCATTCGGAGCATAATCGACGTCCAGCGTGAATCCAACCTGATCGACATAAAATCGCAGTGCTCGGTCAACATCGCTCACCGGCAATGTGATCACTTCAATTGAAAGTGTTAGTTCTTCCATCATCACTTCTCCTCCGCTACGACTGAATTCCGTTTATTCTTTCGCCGGGCAAAGCTTCCTATATCTTGCAGCGCGGCACAGGTACCGCGAGAGGTTCCGACTTCGCGTACCCTAATTAAGTTGCTTACATTTGACGAGTTCAAGGAGCGCCATGTCTGAAAAGAAGGAAACTGCAGATCGACCCGCAGGATATTCCGATGCGGTCTTCGCCGTGATCGTAACGATAATGGTGTTGGAACTCAAGGCACCCGAACAAGCCGCATTCGCAGATCTCTGGCCTTTGTGGCCCACCGCCATCAGCTATGCCGTCAGCTACCTGTTCATCGCCATCATTTGGATGAATCACCACCATCTTTGGCGGTTCGTAGGACGGCCAACGCTGGGATTGATATGGATCAACTTCATTCATCTCTTCCTCGTATCCCTACTACCGTTTGCAACCTCATGGATTGCACGGACCCGGCTCGCATCGCCCCCTGTGATGTTCTATGCAGGGCTCTTCGTGTGCATCGATATCGCGTACAACGTTTTCGAATACCAGGTATTGGCCCGTGCGGATTCGACGCAGGTATCGGCTCGAATGCAACGTTTAGCCAGACGCCGATCACTCGTGGTTCTCGCGAGCTTTGCAATAGCCATGGTGCTCGCATTTTTCAACCCTCTCCTCGGCTTCGGCCTGATATGTGCCGCCCTGATTCTCCACTTGCGACCAGATCTCCGCGCCGACTGACTGCGATGCGCCTTTAGTGATCGGCACGCGCATGCGTTCACAGATCGATCACGACGTCGCCAATCGGTTGTGAGCAGCACACCAGAACATTGCCGTTGCCAGGTTGGTCGAGCGGCTCCGGCCCGTAGACAACCGATCCTGACACCAAACCGCTCTCGCAACTGTGACAAACACCTGTCCGACAGGACCAACGAACTGGGACGCCACACGCCTCGGCCAGTTCCAGAATGCTTTGGTAGGTCGAGGTCTTCCAGTGAGCGGCCACCCCACTCCGGGCGAACGATACTAGTGGGCCGAAGTTGGCGTCGTCCGCCGGCACGTGCGGAGTTGGCGGCGGTTCGCGGACGACACCAGGCGCCATCGATTCACTGCCATTGAAGAGCTCTACGTGGATCCGCTCTGGCGGCAAGCCGAGCTCGGCAAGCGCGTCTTTCATATCGGCAATAAAGCGAGGGGGCCCGCACAGATAAACCTGTGCGTCTCGCGGGATCCCAATTTTTTCTAAGAGCGATCGAGTTATATGACCGACAGCATCATAATCGTTACCCATGCGGTCACATGGGCCCGGCCTGCTGTAGCAAATGCAACGACGGCCATGCGCGAGCGCGAGCATGAGGCGTCGGACTTCGTCAGCAAACGGATGATGGTCCCGATCTCGGGCGGCTTGAAGCCAGACCACTTCGCGCGTTGATTGCGCTTCCGCCAAGGCGTACAACATCGCGAGGACGGGCGTTGCACCAATTCCAGCGCTGACGAGCACGATGGGCTGATTCCCGGACTCGAGGATGAAACTTCCGCGGGGTGAGCTGACATCGATGGAACTCCCTTCGTGAATATCATTCCGCAGATGGGTTCCGGCCATCCCACCTGGTTCAATCTTCACGCTGATTCGGTAGCGTTCCGTCGAGATGGGACCTGACAGCGAATAGCTGCGGTAGAGTGGCGGGTCGCCCAAGTTTGGTCGAAGACGCAGGACTACGTACTGGCCAGGCAGGGCCGGTAGCAGCGGCTGGCCATCCGTGCTGTGCATAGTCAATGAGACGACGTCAGCGGACGCCTGTTCGACTGACACCACCCTGAGTGGCCGAAATCCTGGTGCGGCCGGACACGCGGCTGGCGCCGGAGCTAGCCCGGCGTTTCCAGTTCCCATCGGAGTGCTTTGACTCCGCAGCAACGCCTGGAACGATTGTCGCCAACCGGGAGAAAGCGCCTCGATCCGAAGTGCGCGTTTCAGCTGATCGGGGAAATGATCGCGTGAATAGAGGAGCGCGTTGATCGCCGCAACCGCCATCCGCTCCTTTGCTTCTCCTACCTTTATGATTTTATCGCCGGCTCCGACCTCGCCTTCCTGTAAGACCCGAAAATAGAAACCCGGTCGCCCACTTGAGGTCAGCAACGCCGGCATCTGGGGCTCGTTCATCCGGATACCGACGCGATAGCATGTAACGCGAGGTTGAGTGACCTCGAGAACCGCGCTGCCGATCTGATAACGGTCTCCGATGCATACGACGTCATCTGGCAGTCCTTCAACCGTGAAGTTTTCCCCAAACTGCCCGTAAACGAAGTCTTTCCTGTTCAGTCGCTCTTGCCAGTACGTGTACGATTCGATCTGGTAAACGAAGACTGCGCGCTGCTCACCACCATGCCCGGCAAGGTCTCCTTGAGCGTCTCCGTCCAGATTCAAGCGTGCGACTCGGCAGTGGCCGCGGACGGGCTCCTTCCAGATGGCGGTGTGTACAGTCCGCCCGTTCCACTGGACGTTTCGGGGAAGTCCGACGTTCACGGAGAGAAGTCGAGCCATAGTAATCGTCTAAGATTGTCTGCTGGACGCCTCGGCAACGTCTAGGCCGCGATCGGGGCCGTGCGGGATCACTGTCTGACCCGGCTCAAGGCGGAGTTGAACACCATCTAAATGCACCGAGACTATGTCAGGCTCGAATGAGACAAAGTCCGAGATTCGGCCGACCTCAGGATACGCGGCAGGATATGACCATGCGGCGAGGTGGGCCTCGCCGACGTCATAGTAGCTGCACAGACCTTTGTAAGGACAAAAGGTCCTATGCTGAACGGGCGTCAGTAGGGACTCATCGATGTCGGCGCGTGCAACGTACCACCGCGGCGCGAAGCCCGATTCGTAGAGAACCAAAGGCCGCTTGGTGTCGGCGATGATACGGTCGCGATGCCGTACGACAAGCTGGCGCGAAGATTGACGTATATCGATGCGATGATAGCTATCGGCGGCATGGCCGACAATTCGTTCGTCTTCCTCGTAGAAGGCATCCATAGCAGGCCACGCAAAAGCGATGCGGCCCTCCAGTTCGGTTGCGTAATACGGCAATTCGATGTGCTCCCATGCGCCTCGAGACGTACTCTTATCACCTGCATGCACGCTGTACCAGGCTGTAAAACCCAGATCGCGGTGTCGAGTTTTCTGCTCAATGCGCTCCAGTGTGTTTGCGGCGATGTCGGCCAGCGGAAAATAGGCCATCGGGTAATGGCCGGGTTCGAAGAGCAGAAGGATACGCTCACTGTCGGCGATCCAGGCACCACCAAACCGCACACGCATCCGCCGGCGTAGTGGTTCAACGTAGAGCATCCTTTTAGGAAGCCCCTCCGGGACAAGGAACTTGCCAATGGACCCAATCGAGAGCGGTCCCTGCTGCCAAGACAATCCCATTATTTATCTCCTTTGACCCATTTCCAGTTCGATCCTGTCCCAAGGATCCCCAAGACTGCGGACGCACAATCGCCTCCATGTAGCCACACGCCGGACCGAGCCCAGTCGCGAAGGGCCGAGTTGACGCAATCGCGCACGCCCGAGATCACAACGCTGTTTCCTTCTTCATCCGCATGGTTTCGCGAATGCATCTGAGTTACCAAAGCCCTGATCTGGTGAAAAAAGCAGTGAGTAGATGTTAATGCCAGCTGCTACTTGGAAGTTCTGTGATCCCCAGAGTGTACGACTTCGATAGAACGAGGCGGAAAGAAGACGGGAGTTCGCCAGTGACGGCCTTTAGTCTCGGCCTCGGTCACAAATCCTGATACTCGTCCCAGGTAAACTTCATGCCGTTTGACCGTGCCCCAGGTTTGCGAGCGAGGCAAGACCCAAATCTATTCTCAAGCGGAATAGCTTCTATGCTTCTGATCGGCCTTCCTTAGACGACTTGAAGACAATATGTTGGTCTTGTAGGTCGATTGCGGAGAAGTTGCCGAAGGCAAGATGTTCGTGAAAGAGGTCTCAACAATGAACCACACGCAGGCGGCCATAGGGAACGGTACTGGGCCGCTAACGCCAAAATGTGGTTTGTCCCGATCGAGCACGCAAACGCCGACCTCCTTAGCAATCGTTTATAGGCAGTGGTTGGTTTGGCGTTATTCAATTCCGAGGCACGGGCGCTCAAAGCAGCTCTTGGCGACACCATCGCCGCTAATGTCCGGCCACCGGAAGCAGGTTGGACCATTTGCCCTCAAGCGGCATTCCTACTTACCGCCGAATTCTGTTCTGCTGATGATTACTTGGTCTCGAGTTTGGCCGTGAATGATATAGCAAGTTTCGAAAGGATTAGCCGTTGCACCTCCGACGCCATCGGCAGCTTACGCCTCCACTGGCCGGAGTATCTGATGGAGGCTGGCGAACTCGGTTCGTACATGTTCTTTGCTTGCGCAGCTGCGACCTTGTTCCAGCACCCGGCATCGCCTGTCCGGCATTTCCTTGCCAACGACATCTGGCGACGACTACTCACGGGAATGATGATGGGCGGGATAGTGATTGCCATTGTCATGTCTTCATGGGGAAAACAGTCCGGAGCGCATTTCAATCCGGTTGTGACGTTGACCTTCTATCGTTTGGGAAAGGTCAAGTTCTGGGACGCGTTATTCTACATTGCCGGACAGTGTTTCGGCGCTGTCGCTGGCGTTGCACTCGCTATGCATGTGTTTCTGGGCGCCCTAAACAACGGGGCGGTACATTACGCGGTGACAGCACCCGGTGAGTACGGCAACAGTGTTGCGTTTCTCGCAGAAGTGACAATCTCATTCGTTATGATGTCGACCGCTTTGTTTGTGGCTAATGGTGAGAGAAGCGCGCGATACACACCTTATATCGCAGGCTCTCTGGTCGCTACCTATATAACGATTGAGGCACCGCTGTCAGGAATGAGTATGAATCCCGCGCGAGCCTTTGGCCCAGCACTTGTTGCCAACTATTGGCATGCGCTGTGGATCTATTTCATTGCACCAACGTTGGGCATGTTGGGCGCCGCAGAGGTCTTTCTACGAGTTCGTAGGGGCACTCCTCCGCCGTGCGCAAGCTGTACCACACAATTGATAAGCGCTGCATCGTGAGTTTTCGGCAACGGTGCGTAAATTCGGGTTACTTGAACATGAAGAAGTTAGATGGAAGATTTGTGATTTGTCGCAGTCGAAGGCGTGGTTTGGGGATGGGTTATATCACAATAACTGAAAGCCCAAGTGGCACTTGTAGTTCCACGAACATCTGAAGACTGTCGTAAGGTACTTCGAGCCCGGCATGATCGCAATTGGAGCGATAGCCAAGGAATACATCTACTTTCAGGTTCTGTTTGAGTTGAAGGAGATATTGTTCGCGTTCCCCGAAAACGCTCCAGAGTGCGTCGATGTGAACGTGAAGAGGCTCATTCTCTGGCACACAAGCAGTGTACATCCACATATCGTATTCGTAGGGAGGCGAACCGGCGTGCCGAGCTTCGCCGTGGCGACAGACGCGGGTTGGTGCAATTCCGAGATGTTGTGTGATTTCCTCGAGATCTGGGATTATGCCAAAAATGCGCAATGAGGCTGAATAGGGAAAGTAAATCTTTTCCATCGCTTGCTCGTCTGTGGCTCGCAAATGCTGTGATTGTTCGTTATTGTCTTTGTCATTCATATCGAGTTCCGTGTCTCCCGGTAATTCCAGGGCATCCACGTTGCCGGTCTCAACGCCAACTCACTAGCATGTTTCTGTAATTCGCTTAAATATTCGAGCGGATTCGCACCGCATAATTCGCAGGTATGAATGAGACTCATGAAAAGATCACCGACCTGTGCTCCAGTCAGAGTCTTATAAAACAGGGCGTTCTTGCGATGCAGAACCGCACGTTTTAATGCTCGCTCACAGACATTGTTGTCGAGTGGTGCGTTTTCCTCTCGCAAGAAGGCGGTCAATCCACGCCAATGTCGAAGCAGATAGGCGATCGCTTGGCCCAAGCCGGAATTCGGTTCCGTCTTTTTCTGCGAAAGCTGCATTTCCAGTCAACGATGCAGTTCGTCCATCACCGGCCCGCTGTGCTGTTGATGAAACTGTAGCCGCTCCATGGCGGTCAATCCGCGTTCGCGGGCCTCCGCCTCATGACTATACACGCGGCCCAGCATTTCCAGTACGTACCGACAATTGACGGGAAAGTTCTGCACGATTTCGACAAACTGCCGTCTGCCGTGCGCAAGGCAGTTCGCAACCATGATCTCCACTCCGCCGGGCAGTTTCGGCACGTTGCGCGACAATGCATCGGACATCTGAATAGGCGGACGCAGTTCTGCCGTCCGCTGCTTCAACACTTCGGCTAGGTTTTCGCCCGCATGCTGGCGGCCGGTGAAGTATAGGGCGATCTTGCGTCCCCGATTCGTAGCGACAATGCCACTGGTAAACACTCCGGTGCGTTTATCGGATGGCTCGCGTGCCAGCCGCAGCACCCGCATGCTGATGTCGTCGTTATGCAATACTTCCCCTTGGGCCGCCTGCCGGATTAGTTCCTTCAGTGCCGGCTTGATAATCATCGCCGCTTCCTCGACGATCTCCCACTGGGTCGCGGCCGGCATCGGAACGCCCAGGCTGCCTTCCAGTTTTTCCAGCCGGTAGAACGGAACACCGCAGCCATACTTGAGCTGCGCGATCATCGCCGCGGTGCTCTCATCGTACTTTTCCGGTCCCACCCCTTCTGGCTCTTCAGCAGTGAAGACTTGGCCGCACGTATTACACCGCAGCCGCTCCAGCTCATACACAGTAGCCGCTAGTGGCGCTTGCCCCACAATGCGCACCAGAGCCTTCGGCTCTTTCTGGCTGTAAACTTTCCCTTTTTCGCATTCGGGGCAGCGGTCGCCGACATGCAACTTCGTATGTCGAATCGAAACCTTCTCTGCCCCCGTAAAGGCGGCGGCGCTGTTGCGTCCGTGTCCAGCCCGTGGATGCTGCTGTGTTTCGGAACTGCCCTCCTGCGACGGTGTCGCACCTGGAGTTTCCACCAGCACTGTGCTTGTTTTTTCGGTGCTGCGCGAGGGAGCCAGCAATTCGACCAGCGTATGCAAGGCTTCCTTAAGTTTCTGGTAATCCGGTTCACTGACCGGCGCCTGCCGCGCCTGGTCCAGAACCTCATCCAGTTCCTGCAGGTTTACATCGACTCGCCGTCTGGCACGCTTCATCTCATTCACTCAGTAGGTGACGGAAGCGAGCAGTCAAGGGCAATCCGAATAGCTCTTTCACGGGCTGCGTCGCTTTCTTCGTGCGTGCGTTATGACCACGGCCTGTAGTGCGTCCCAGCAACAGCCAGTTTGCCGCGCGATAGCACGTGCCTTTGAAACGAGTTGGGTCGATGAACGTCTCCAGCCAGCACACCGGATGCGCATAGAGCTGTTGCCAGTCGCGTGGGACTAACTTCGCCATACGTCCCAGAACGTGGGAAGCGAGATGAGGCACCTGGACCCAGGGCAGAATCAGAAAGCGCGTGTTGTACGCCAGCAGATGAAGATTCCGCTTCCGCGCATCAGCATTCCAGCCAATGAAGCGATCGCGGCACGCCAGGTGACGCGGCGCCGAAGACCAGGCCAGGCAGGCAATCACCTGACCTCTCGCGGAAACCAGATATTTTAGATGCTCTCCTACGGGTTGCTCGTAACCAAGATAGTGATACTGCTCGATCAGGCTGTTGAACAAGGCCTCCTGTGGTGTCCGCCGAACCTGCTGAAACTCGAGCTTTCCTAACTCGGATAGCGGCTCATTCACGGGACGGTTGTCCGGCACTACCGGCTCTGGCCTCGCGCGCTCGGCCAGGTGATTCCGCACTTTGAACCGGATCGGCGGCAGCTCAATGTGTCCGGCTCGTTCGAGCGCCAGCATCAAGCCGCGGCACACTATCTCGCGCAACGCGCCATTCGCCTGCTTCCATTGCCATGCTTCGCAAACGTGCCGCGATAAGGCGCAGCGGCTCAGCTTCGGATGTTCGGCAATGAACTGCCGCAGGAACGCAATCTCTGCCTCGCTGATGGTGCGGCCCCGGTAGCGATACTCGATTGGCACAGCAGCAGTGTGACAGAAAAGCTGTTCGAACGCAAGTCCTCATTTCTTTTCAAAAACTTTTAACTCACTCGTCGCCACATCGGCGTCGCTTCCGTGTCCGGATTGCCGGCGGCCAATAGTAACTGCGCTTGATACGCTTCAATCGCACGGGCCGGTCCAGCGCCGTTCGGCCACCACACAAATCGCCCTTTGGAGAGCCGCTTCTGTGCTAACCAAAACCCCTGGCCGTCATACGCCAGAATCCGAATCGATGTGGCCCTGCGGCTCCGGAACACAAACAGGCAGCCAGAGAATGGGTCGGCCAAAAGCCTCTCGCGGCAGAGTTGAACGAGTGAGTCAATGCCCTTTCGTCCATCGACCGCCTCAAGGGCGACCAGGATGCGCATCTGCGGCGTGATCTGAAGCACTCGCTTACTGTCCGATGAACGCGCGAATCAGGCCAGCCAACTCGGTTGTCGCGACGCCTTTCAGATCAAGGCGTAGCTTCGCGCCGTGTCCCGACTCCACTTCCACGCTGCAGTTAGTAACACCGCCAGGCGCCGGCCTGACCAGTTCCACGAATGTCGCCGCCGCGGGTTCTTTTCGATGGCGCTTCGGGCGATTAGGCACTTCCATTCGCTTCTTCAACCCGTTGTAATCCAGGCGCAGCGCTCGTGCAGTTGGATTTACAGCAATTTTCCGTTGATCATACGGGGTAACCACAATGACGGAACCAGCCTTTCGCATTTTGTGCCGTGATGGTGCGCAGTCCGGTAGCGACCGCGCGTTCCAGCGCCGGTCGGAGTCGCGCCCGCGCACCGCGCAGAA
>DATIMM010000178.1:0-5803 GCA_035475295.1 Bryobacteraceae bacterium | reverse complement strand
TTCAACTCCACTTTAACCGGCCACGACCGGCGACAAAAAGAAACTGGTAAAACATCGTTGCCGCCTCAAAGGCGCAGTACGCCCGAAATACTTGATCGACGAAAACTGTGTATTGTATGGACGTGGTTGCGAGGCTTGCGTCGTCAGCCTTTACGTACACTATCGTGTCGGAATCTACCTCGTAATGCGCCGAATGGTGCCCCACTCCGTTTCTGAGTCCTAGGTCCAGCGCTGACACGATAGGCGCAAACACAGGGTAGTTGTCCAATTGTGTATGCTTGATTCCGTTATTCATCTGCTCGAACCACCAAATGTCTTTATCACCTTTCCTGGTGTTTATTGCGGTAAAACCGGTATCGCCAATCAACGCGAATCCGAGGCCGATGACTAGAAGCCTGAAGGAGGTCTCAACGCAATCGATGTAGAATCCTTTCAGGTCTTCGAAGTTCTTTACCGACAGGTCGTATGCGGTGATGTTTTGGTGTTCTTCGCGCCAATAGCGTCTCACCATCAACAGGGGCAGAAGGCTCTCGTAGAGCTCCATGAATTGCCTCCGGACCGACTTAATCTCCTTCCAGAGTGCCGCCATTCGCCCAGAGGAGATGTACTGCGCCGCGAAATCTCGAACAGCAGCTTGGTGCTTTACGACGGCTGTCGCCGCTATCTTCGCTGCTTCGCTGTTCATCGACGGGGACGCCACGAAGAAGTCGAAGAAGTGCCTTGTAGCCGCCATGAGCCAGCCGGCACGGTTCTCCTCATCTGAAAGATCTGGAACTGTGCCCCCTGTGAGTTCGACCGCGTTTTTTCCCATCAGTTCAATGTTGCCGTTCTCGAAGTGGACGTAGACTCGTTCGATAATCGGCGAGAGGTTATCTTTAATGCGTCGCCGAGCCGCCTCAACGGCCTGATACTCGCCTATATCCTTGAGATTGCCAGCGGTGGCAACGAATGGGCTGAGGAGGGACGGTAGACCGCGCGGGATCATCATTTCTGGATAAAACAAGACACTGTTTGTCGGTTCATTATCGCCATCGACCCACGCCGCGTTCGTGGGTTCATCATATTCGAGGCTTGCCGCTTCCTGGTCAAGGTGTAGAACGAAACCGATCTCCACTTTACAAGTGGGACATGCAAACTTATGTTTTTGAATCGCCCCGTGTCCAATACCCGTGCGAGTGAGTACTCGTGTTCCGCATGACACGCACTGTAACTGCCGCCCAGTGATCATTCTGGTTTAGCGATAGGTTAACCCATCGGCTCCTAAGCGCTTATGCCGGCGGAAGCAGTTGAACGATGCTTTCGTTGATGACGGAAGCATCGAAGCGACGGGATCACGAGCAATCCGGACACTGGGCAAAACCAAGACGTATTGGTCTAATTCCAGCTTGCCGAGAAAGGGCAAGGTGTGTTTCTCGATTCGCCACCGCACCACGTCGAATTTCGGGGTTGTATGGCTTGCCGGTTCGGAGCACGGCCATTAGGATGGTGATCAGGCGATCACAGACACCTCGCAAAGCCCGGCCATGGTTATGCCCTGCTTGTCGGAGCCGATCATAGTGCGATCGGCTGTTTGCATCGCGCTGAACGCTAGTCCGAGCCCAGTGGTAGCACGCTTCTCGCATTCGCTGATTGCATCCGTGTCGCATGACGACGCGGCGGCTCTTCCCGCTTTGCTTAGTGATCGGAGCGATTCCGGCATAGCAGCGGAACGCGCGCCCATCTGCGTCAGCCAATACGCCACCGGCCTCGGCCAGCAATGTTGTCGAAACATCCAAGCCGATACCCGGCAAAGACCGTAACAGCCTTACCACCCTGTGTTCTTCTGCCTCCGGATCGGCAATGGCCTCGTCCATAAGGTTCTTGAGCAAGCACGAAACACGCTTGTATTGAGTATCGAATGCTCGTAATAGTGGGACCAAAATGCCGACGTGTTCTGCGATCGCGGCGGCAGAATGAGGAGCGATGTCCAGACACTCCTGTTGCAGCGTGACGCGAACCTCAACCGCACTGATACGCCGAATCCTGTTCGCCTTAAGAATGGCTTCAATGCGTGACACGCTGAGGCGTTTCGCTTTGGCCGGGAGGGGCGTGGTTGCGAGTAGCGCCCAAATCCAAGGCTCATCGGCTGCCGGACTCAAGGCGAGCATGGCTGGAAAATACCGGACCAACAGATCCCTGAGTTGATTGGAAAGCCGACGATGCTCTTGATCCAGGTCATCGAGTGTTCGAGAGAGTTCCCGAACACGCATGGTGAATGGGCTTTCGGGAGTAAGCTTCTTAAAAGCTTGGATGTCCGTCACCAACAACGCCGCAATGACGTATGCGTCCCTACGGTCATCCTTTGCACCATTGACTGTGTAGCGGTCACGAAAACGGTCCACCTGCTTAGGATTAATTGCAAACACCGCGACACCGCAAGCAAGTAGGGCTTCAACAATCGGCCCGTGTGGTACCTCGAGGGCGGCCGCCATGGCTGCGGGCTCGCCCGCAACCATGGCCCCCACCCACTTGATCAGTTCACCAATTCCCTCACCGTCGTGTTTGATCGAGCGCTCGCCGAGTTTACGGCGGTCGCGGTCGAGTACGCAAACCTGATGTGCTTCACCACCCCAATCGATTCCAACAAACCACTGGTATTTCGTTTCCACCGCCGTCCTCCCTGGCAGAGTTGACCACGCTCGTGACCTTATTCACCCCTATACCGGCGCTCTTGGGCGCGCACTCCTCACAGGAAATCAGTCACGGCTGATGGGCGCTGAGGTGCAGTTCCCGGAGAGGCGCTTTCAGCGCTGGCTTCGCCCGGCACTCTCAGCGAACATTGGCCGGTCACTCCTTTGGAGCAACTGAATTAAGGGTATAGGGGCTTTGCCCCGGGGGCACGCAAGGGCCTGCCCTAACGGGTTTTGGCTCCCCCGCCAGTTTTCGCAAGCGAAAATCTGAAGCCGCTTCGCAGTGGCGGTCCCCCCAAAAAAGTCGCAAGCGACTTCAGTGCTCTTGACGTTTGCCGCCCCAGTCTCGCCAGCAACGTTCTGGCCTCAGAATGCAGTGTGCTGCTGCTGGTCTTCCCATCGTAGCTGCCGGGTCAAGGCTGAAATGCACTCCGCTTCGCTTCGGCCTTGACCTCGCCCGCTCTGCCCTCCGCAGGTGCAGCCAGCACCCAGGAGAACAACATGCTTTCTAAACAGACTAAAGCCGATGTTTACGAGCAAATTACGGCCGCTCTCATCGATGCCATCGAAGCGGGGACGGGCAGATTCGAAATGCCGTGGCATACCTCGTCCAGCCCGATCAATACCGCCAACCGGAAACCGTATCGCGGAGTTAACATCCTCATGCTCTGGGCCGCAGCCCGCAAGCACAACTACTCCGCCAATCAGTGGGCCACTTATCGCCAATGGAACGAACTGGGCGCGCAAGTACGCAAGGGCGAGCACAGCACCATCGTTGTGTTCTGGAAATTCTTCGACTCGGAAACAGAAGAAGAACAGCCGCTGGAAGAAACCGACAATGGTACGCGGCCTCGCTGCTTCGCCCGAGCGTACCACGTGTTCAATGCTGCGCAGGTGGACGGTTATGAAACGAAGCCGGAGAACCTGCTGCCCGAATCCGAGCGCATCGCCCAAGCGGAGGCGTTTTTCCATTCGCTGCCGGCCACAATCAAGCACGGCGGAGACCGCGCCTTCTATTCACCTTCCGGTGACTACATTCAAATGCCGCCTTTCGCGCAATTCAAGTCTGCCGAGAAGTACGTGAGCGTACTCTGCCACGAACTATCGCACTGGAGCGGCGCAAAGAACCGGTTGAACCGCGACCTGTCAGGACGCTTCGGCGATGCGAGCTACGCCATGGAAGAAATGGTCGCTCAAATTTCTGCCTCGTTTTTGTGCTCCGACCTCCAAATCCGGTCCGAACCCAGCGCCGATGATGCCGCTTATGTTAGCAACTGGCTGTCCGTTCTGAAACAGGATCGGCGAGCGATTTTCATTGCGGCAAGTAAAGCCCAGGAAGCTGCGAACTACCTAAAACAGCTCGCAGCGGTTGCCCAGGAGCGCGCCTCGTAGGGGCGCGTTTCTTAGGCCCCTCTGAAAGACCTCCTCACGATTTGTTTCTGCGGACGATCCGTTGGCCGCAATCGGAAGCATCGTTTGGCCGCGGCGGCCCGGCCATCCGCGCCGGCCCGTCAAACCAGGCGCTCCTCTCGAACGGCTTTTAGGATGCTCCGCTTTCCTACCGCCCATCATTGCTTGAACGGATGCCGCTCGGTATTTTGGGCGATTCCCGTTTCGCGGTCACTGCTCTTCGCACTCGTCGCGTCGAGATCCCTCACCATATCTATGCGCATCGTCCGGTACCATTCGCCGAGTATTTGCTCCAGATCCCATTGCGCGCAACCCGAAAGATGTGATTGGAGTTGCCTGACGCCCTGATTTCAGCGTCTCGAATCCCAGCCCCTTCGTTCTCCTCCGTTTTTCACCACGTGTGCTCCTTCCCGCCTGTGCCGGCACCGCTTCGGCCAAAATCCCCGCGCCCTGGCGGACTTCGCTCCCGAGTTCTTGTTGTGCGGGAACGCACCTTTATGCCCTTCGGGTTTCGGTTTCCGCCGTCATTTTTCAACACCGGAAAAATGATGGGTCCGGACCCTCCGAAAAACTCTTTCCGCTTGCCTTGGGAGCGGGTGGCCTCGCGTCTCGGGTGTCCGGCACGGGCAGAAGGAGACACAACTTTTTATGCAGAAAAACTCGGTAGAACTGATTGGCTATTTGGGCCGCGACGCGGAGGTCAAGCAGGCCAACAACTCCAATTTCACTCTTCTCAACGTCGCTACGAAAGAGAGCTGGAAGAACAAGGAAACCTCCGAATACGATTCGCGCACAGAATGGCATTCGGTACTCTGCGCCGGGAAGCTCGGGGATTACGCAGCCACCTTGCAGAAAGGCGCTTTCGTACAAATCGAGGGCACCCTCCGCAGCAAGCCCTACCAGGTCGAAGCGAAAGGTAGCACTTCCAAAAAGCCGCTCCACAAGACGATCAAGACCTGGTACATCCGCGCGGACGTCATCCGTCGCCTCGACCGTAACGGCAATGCTTCTCAACAAGACGCTCCGGCCAACGAAACGCCGGATGAGTCCGCAGCCGACTCCAGCGAGGAGGTCCCCTGGTAAAGGGGGCCTCTTCACCACTAAAGGAACCGCCCATGACTCAGCGCGAATCTCTCCATAATCCATACCGTCTGTCGGTCGAGCAGTTTCTGCAGCTCGACGGCCGCACTCTCGATGAGATCCTCGCCGCCGTCGTCTGCGACATCGAACCAGCTCCCGCCCTTTGCACCCAGTTCTGCGAGGTGGAGTGGGACGGCACTTGTCCTCACGGGTGTCCTTCTCTCCTTCGCGCGGCGGGCCTCGTCTGAGGCCCGCTCGATTGCAAGTTTCCTGAGAATGATTGCATTGCTCTACCTGATCCGCAGTGGAATGTCGGTCCGGCAGCCGCAAATCCTGCGCCCTGAAGAGCAGACAGATCATGGCGGGAAGGGGGCGAAACGCCGCCCTTCCCGCGCTTCAGCCGGCAAAAAAGACGCGCCGTTGAATGGTCGGACTCATGGGTAACAGACCGGACCGGGAACATGGGTGACAGCCCAACGAACTCGGTAAACATTATCCTCGTTTCCTCTCTGATCGCAGTCGAGAGATCATTTGCAAAAGATCAGCAATCCGAACCTCGGCTAAGATTCGATTGCACTGCGATGTGGTTGTTGTTTGGTTCTATTTAAGTGTGCAGCAGTCGTCGAAGATGTGGGAATGTGGGA
>DATIMM010000177.1:0-27711 GCA_035475295.1 Bryobacteraceae bacterium | reverse complement strand
GGCATGTCTTTGGACCCATGCACATTATCCGTTACATCCCGTATTGAACTCATGACATGTAAGGACGGAAACTTTCCGCCGTTATGGTGCGCCAACATGGTCAGGTCTGTGGGTTGGTGTTTCAGAGCAGGGGCCGCGGGGCCGTCACCTTTCCCGTCAACGCCATGACAGGATGCGCAGTAGGCGTGGTACATTTCTGGCCCCGAAGCGGGTGAGGTGGGACTAGCTGGCACCTTCCTAATTTGCGTGGTCGACTCTTGGGCAAACAGTACAAGCGAGCCTAACAGGAAAGCAAGCAAGCTTACAAATCGCATGAAGTTCCTCCGAAGTTATCGTGCGCTTGAGGTAGATGCCTGGTATGACCTCTCAGCGCCGTGAAATATGCAAGCAATCGGAAGGCCGTGCGGTCAAAAACTCGTACGCGGTTCAGAACTGTTGAAGATGCAGCGTGGATGAAAGGTCGTCAATGAGCTCGGGTTCGGCTTACGCCAGCGGGCTGGTAAACCAGGATTGCTGCTGCAGGTCGAGTATCTTGCCGCGGAGAACCGAACACTCAGAGCACATCTTCCAGATCGCCTGAGGTTGACCAAGGAGGAGCGCTCCATGTTGGCGGATATTGGTAAGCGCCTCGGCCGAAGGGCTCTCGAGAAGGTGCCGAGGTCGCCAGTCCGGAAACGATTCTAGGCTGGTTTCGAAAGTTCTTGGCTCAGAAGTTGGAGTGTCAGCCCATTTGGCTATACACATGGGAACGACCTCGTAGCGCGTGACGGCACCTGGATCTACATCGCTGATTCTGGGCCTACGGAATTTTTGTGGACCACAGGTTCTCGTTCTGTCATTTCTGGTCATGATCCTTCTTGATCGATTGCAGAAATAACAAGGGGCCAAGGGCGGCGTTGGTTCCGGGACGAGAACTCCTGGCCATGAAGTCGGGATGTTAGAAAAGTGTCGCCGATTGTGTGCTGTTTGCTTTCGACAGGTTGTAAACCGGAGAGGCTGGAGCACGTTCTTGATAGCCGCACGCATTATTCCGGAGCGCAGCAGGACACCAGAAAAGCCGCAAGACGACCGCTTCTCAAAAGGATTAGTTATCCCCGTTTCCATTATCGGCGTGATGCCTGCCGAGTGTGCTTTGAAAGTTGTTTTCAAACAGTTGCCGGCTAACACGACGGCCGAGTTCGACACCATCCTGCAAAGAATGATGGAAGTGGAAGCCAGCGTAGATTCGTGCCCATAAAACCTCGTCGAGCCAGGCGTCTGTGTTCTCAAACGTGTGAGTGTGGACGCCCTCAGGGAACGCGCGGCTATCGACGATTACGTGTACGTTCTTGGTTCCGAAGAAGTCCGCAACCAAGCTTGATACCGCACTGGTCGCACAGCCGTGCGCAGCTGGGTATTCAGGGTGGTTCGGCGTAGTGCCGAGCGGTGTCCAGCCAGGATCAGCTGGCAGTTCGGGGTTCCCGCCGCCGGCTTGAATCGCGGTGACGGGTCGCCAGAAGCTGAACGCATACTTCGCGTTCAAGCATCCGATGAGAGAATCCGACAGTCCGGTCCAGAGAATGGCTACCAGCCGGGCCGAATCCGAAACGTTTAAATTATAATTTCCGACAAGGTACGTCCATGCACGCGCGTACTGTTGAAAGGGGAGCTCCGTCCAAAACAGGCCGATTTCAGTTTGTCCCGGTGTACGAACCGTGCTATTCCGCTCGCCGAAGAGACGGGTCAGATTATAGTCAGCTGCCCATTGCTCGTTTGATAGTGGGTAGGGTCCTCGAGGTAAAAACTGAGAAGGGCTCTTCATCGTGAAGGGGCGCATTTGCGCGGCCCAGGGCAGGGCCGCCGGCAAGAACCCGGGAAGAGTAGGTTGCCAATCACCGGGTGCCGTTCCGGGCACATAGGGCACATCAGCCTCCAAGCCGTCACCGGTACGTGCGGCGATCAAGGATTGGGCAGCTGCCGCCCCGGCTTCCACACCAGTGTGCTTGGCCTCTAAAGACGCCGCAATCTTGCCGAGTGATTGCTCAAACTGCGCATCGAGGGCTGCCTTCTGATCTGGGAAGTAGTGGATCAATACGCTATGTGCAGCTGAAATAGCTGCTGCCTCTTCAGAAGCGTCTCGATCAGTGATGCCAGCGAAATAGAACGGCCGGAATCGCCGATGGATACTGTTCGTTGCGTCATAAACGGCGATGCTGGTATATGCAAAATAGACGAAGGCGTCAGCCCCCTTGTTTCCTTGAGTAATAATTGTGGTCGATGCGATCGCATTCCACTCCGTAACAACGTTTTGCGCTTGCGACGTTGAAAGTGCAACGAAGGCTATCGTCGTGAAGATAATCCATACGCGAGCTTGCTTCATAGGAACCTTCCTTTTTTGAGCACCGCAAATCACCAGGCCGCGAATCCCGGAGGAAATCTAAGTACACGAACTTCGGTGGCGCACTGCGATACGAGGTCATCCTACGCCCACTCCGCGCCGATAACAAGGATCTAAAAGGGTAAGTGAATTAGCCCGGCCAAGTTACCCTTTTAGGTCATTGCGTCCACTCCAAAAAGCACTTACACTCAACTTCGGATCGGGCAACCGCTGAATCTGACTCCAAAGAGTTCGCCTGCACGCTGGATCTTGCAGTCGCGTTTAATAGCGGTTGCCGGGCGTGTTGATCAACGCAACAGTCAGGAGCTTTACCAATGACAGCCACTACCGGATATTTCACTCTCGGCCGCTTCCTTCCCCTTACTTTTCTCTTCACCCTTGTGCCGACAGCGGTAGGGTTTGCCCAGCCCCTTTTGTCGGATTGCACAGCGTCTCAAATCCAGCCTCTTGCCCCGGCGGGTATGACTATCGCTCCGGTCACCAATGCAAACCTGGATTTGGGACCGCAACCTACGGGCGCGCTCGCTGTACCTCCGGACGGAGCATTGCCCGGCTTTTGCCAACTCACCGGAACCGTAGTCACGAACAAGAAGACCGGCAAGACCGCGAACTTCGGCGTTCTCCTTCCCGAAAATTGGAACGGCAAGTTCTTGTTTGCAGGGTGTGGTGGACTCTGCGGCTTCGTCTTTGGCAGCGGCGTCCCCTTTGGGGCTCTAATCAAAGGTTACGCCGTTGCTGCAACCGACGACGGTCACCAGTCCACTCAGAGCGTCTTCGAAGCCGGCTGGGCTCTCGCCTCGAAAGGCGCACCGGATCAGGATTCACTCTTGGATGTGTATTATCGGGCCGTCCATACCGTTGCTATCGCCAGCAAGGAGCTTATCCAGAACTGGTATTCTAAAGCACTCCGGCGCTCCTACTTCCAGGGTTGCTCGGGCGGGGGACGCGAAGGGCTTGTTGAGGCCGTTAGATATCCGACGGATTTTGACGGCATCATCGCCGGAGATCCCACCTCTGATTATCGTGGCAGAACGATACGCTTGTTCAGCACCACGAAGGCGCTCCTCAAGTCATCCACCGCGTACATCGATCCTGGGCTGCTGACACTCATCGACCAAAAAGTCCTGGAGAGATGCGATGCCCTGGACGGCGTAAAAGACGGGCTCATCCAGAACCCGGCTAGGTGCGATTTCGAGGCCGAGTCTCTTCTGTGCAGCAACGGCCTTACCACCGGCTGCCTCACTGAGGATCAGTTGGGCGTCCTTCACAACTACTTGTATGCGGCGACCGACGAACGCGGACTTATCGCTTCCTTTGGCGGCCCGATAACTGACTTGGTCCAGTCCAGCCTCGCGACGGATGTGGAAGGAGCCGGTCCACCCACTGACATACACGCTGCCGAGCCCTGGGGCACTTCTCCACCGATCTCCTGGTTCGCCGCAGACAACATCTTGCGTTTCATGGTCTACCGTAATTCGGACTTCAATAGCAACTCCGGTTTTCCAGTAAGCTTTTCCAGCGTTGTTGCCGATTCTGCCATCCGTCTATTGGACCGCCGCACCGAAGGCCTGGACGGAGATGAACCAACGGCGCTGGGCCCCTTCCTGGCAGGTGGCGGCAAACTTATCCTGTACCAGGGATACAGTGATGGTCGAGTCTCGCCCTTTGCAACCATTCGCTTCTATCAGGACACAGCGAGCCACGAGGGAGGCTATGAACACTTGCAAGAGGGTGCACGACTTTTTCTGGAGCCTGGCATGCATCATTGCGGCGGTGGCCCAGGACCAAACTCATTTGATCTCCTAGCCGCGCTGGAAGGCTGGGTGGAGAAGGATATTGCACCCGACGCCATTCCCGCCCTCAAATTCCTCGACAACAATCCCTCGATGGGCATCGTTCGGAGCATGCCGCTCTGCAAATTTCCCGAGATGGCCCATTACAACGGGAGCGGCAACATCAATGACGCGTCCAATTGGACTTGTCCGTCTGGCGACCGGTCGCTGTTAAGCACTGGCCTTGACGGCGATCGTGCAGGTGTACGCGGAATTGTGGTACCCGAGAGACGTGTCTGGGAAGAGAAAGACCCCGACGGCTCTCCCGTTCACGAACACTAGCTCAAATGTAGCGTAGCTGGTTTTGGCCGAACTCTAGACCGATCCTGAACCCCTCGACGACCAGCCGAGGGGTTCAGGAGTTAGAGAATCCAAATCTACAGCCATTAGAGATTTGCCCGTCGTCGTGCTGATCGACGTGCTCGTGAATGCTCTCGTCCCAATCATGCCGGAGCTGACCGCCTGGCACCATCTATCCCAAAAGAGCCTTGTCCAACTTCGTGCAGGCGCCACGTTGCACCACACCGCACTTCCCTGAAGGCGAGGAGTTTCCACCATCCCCGAGGGGGACACTACGGAATGGCACGTAAGTCCTCTCATCCCGCTTCCGATACTCGAATCTCCAAGCGATGAACGGACGCAGTTCTTCGGGATGACGACGGAGATAGGCCAGCACAGCTGCCTGTTCTGCAGGCCTCGCGCTCGCCGATCCGTTCCGTCGTTCGAGTCCAAAAAGGGCTCGCCATCACTTCTAATTCGATCCTTAGCTGTACTCATCGATCGCGGTCATCCTCATCGCTGTCAGCATCTCGATTGGGCGCTTCAGAACGTGCGTGAATGTGAAGCGGCCAATCTTCTTCCCCTGTGCGAGGCCATCCTCCACGGCGGGTCGAAAGTGAATACCAGCGTAAATGCGGGACTCGCCGTTCTCTGCAGCCGCTTGCGAAAAAGTTGTGAACGACCGCGTTATGCCAGAAAACGGAACGCCTCTCGTCGTCGTAAAAGGGGACATCATCGCTATGGAAAAACCTAAAATACTAGGAGCCGTGATGGCGCACGAAATCGGGCATCTCATGCTGGGGCCCGCCCATAGCCGGAACGGTTTGATGCATGGGGCCTGGGACGTGCGCGACCTCTGCCATCTCGGCCAGCGGCAACTCAAGTTTGACCTGGACCAGACCAGGCGAATCCAGGCTGCTGTGCGTGCACGGTCTCGGCCCGAGCGCTTCCTGGTCGCCGCCCGACGACCTTAGCGCCGGTGTACCAGCGGCGGCTCGGAAGTTCTGGGCTATGAGGCGATCGGAATCCATGGAATCGAAAGCTTCGAGGATCCGAGATGGACGTCACGGCACTAGTCCCCTTACCCACATTGTCGGCGCTTCGGAGAAATGGCGTGCTTATTGTGAACTGACCGTTTTACCTTCAACAATTACGGTAGTGACGCCAAGCTGTAGCGCAGATGGACGCCCGCCGGCTATATGCCACGGAGATAGGCTGACCCAAGGGCGTCTATCAGAAGTGATCGACCGAAAGAGTGGACGGCCCCCGGAAAACCGGAACCCGTCTGGAGCGAATCCCGAGGGGCTTTATGGCAGAGTGCCAGCCAGGAAGGTAATGCCGAAAGAGCGTAGGAACCGTCCTAATTTTCCCATTCTTGCCCACGTCTCGTGTACTCTTGCGTCACGAATACCCCGGTGCCCAAAACTAGACTAGGCTCACGCTGCTCATCGACAATTGCGGTCGCGACAGGAATTCCGCGAATCCGTTCGGTCCGCGTGATTACGAAGTCTTCTGTTGCGCTTCTCGTCGTCCCGTCCGGCAATGTGACTGTCAAGAATATCACCCCTGTTCCATCGGCATTCACGGTGTATGTTCCTGTGGAAGTCAGGGGGACGAGTTCTCTGGTTCCTGTAGCCGTTGGCCTGTTCAGCAGGAGTGTTCCTTACAGCTTCCATTTCCGTCAAACTGTTCCGTTCCTATGCCGAGAGCCAAGTTGCCTCCCTCTCCATAGTGATTCACGACCGCGTAATCACCCTGAAGGCTCCTTACGCTGTAGGTGTGATGCGCTCCCGGAGTGGCGTCTTGAGCGATCAGAGCCGGTGCAGAGCCCCAAGCAAGCATAGTAAGTACCACGACGATCGGAGAAATGGTCCGGCCTCTCTGTAGCAAAGACGTTCTCATATAGTTCACCTTTATTTCACCTTTCATATCGCGGGTCGGATCGGTTGGGCCGCTGCACGGCCTGGGACCGCCGCTCCTCTTGAACGAACGTTGAGCTTAGCCAAACGATGAATCGAATCGCCCGCAGAGGAAGTGTAGGTAATCCGAGAGTTGGCGAATGAGATCGGAAGCTGCGCATACCCAGCTTCTCGCTCCAGCGCCGTTTCATTTGGTTTCGAGATCATGTCCGCCAGCGGTACCTTGCCTACTTTTGGTGGACAGGGACAATCCCCAAGCGATAATAAAAGCCTCGAAAAAACCTCAAAGCCTACCCTATCGAGGACATGACCATGCGGCGGTTCACCGCGGTGACACCTGCCGTTGCACGGCAATCGGCCGTACCGCCTTTGCGCCATGTCATCCCCAGCCTCGATACCTTCAAGCACAATCGAAGATTCGCTCCAAAATTGCTGGCCGCCTATGTGGCTTATAGGCTTAGAACGGACACTGTGACGGCTGGGGTTGCTCTTGACGTGTCGCCATTCCTTTCGGAACAAGATAAAACGCCAGCAGCTCCAAATCTGTCGACCCTTCATTGGTCACATAATGGCTGACATTCGCTGGCTCGATAAACGAACTGCCCGCTGGGTAGACGATCGGCTCGCAATTCGGATTCTGTGCGTTGTACCAGGTCGCCGTACCAGTTTTGATCGTGATGAAGACAGGTCCGGGGTGGCTGTGCCAACCGCTAAATCCGCCAGGTGCTAGCGCGACATCCTGGTGCACGAAATCCGTATCTCCTTCGACATGAAGTTGAAGGCTCCAATGCTTCGGTCGACTGGAGTCGCTTGGCTTCGGGAGCGCCGCGAACGCTTTCTCATGAATCCTATTTGTGACCGAGCTTCCGCGAGTGAAATAGTTGTATATAAAATTTGCTCCTGGGGTCGCGAGGAGGACTACAGAAAACGCGAATAGGGTGCCGATTACGCTCCACCCTATGTTTCTAGAATGTATACGCATGGACTTTTCCTTTCTCGATTGCTGATTTCTCGAAACGGACACGCTGTTTCACCAAGGTGCCCAGACTAGTTGCGTTGGAGGAACTCTCGCTATGTCCGTGCCAGCGGCGATTCCCGCGATCGCTCCCGTGTTTATCCGACTGAAAGAGCGGGACATGAAGAGAACGGCAGGTGACTGCATCTCTTACAGCTCGCTGCAAATCAATTGGCTGCGGTGTTATGCTAGACGAATTCCGGGAACTCGGCAATGACCTAAAAGGGTAAGCCGAAGACTCCAGATCGCAGTTGGAGATTCCGCAATGATATGGCGCTCTGCGGGAAGTAAAGATTTGGATGAGTGCCTTTCGATCGATCCGGCCGGAGTAGGGCATGAGATCGTCGGCCGCGACCGGGCGTTAGTGGCTTGGCGCACATTGCTCAGCGGCGGTTCACTCAACTCTGCCGTAATCGAGTCGGAGCATCCGATCGCTGGTTACCGCATTGTAGGCTTTGGCGCCAGCGTCTTCGTATCCGCACAGTTCGCATCTCAGGAGGTCTCCCGGCCAATGCCCGGCATGAACGCGCGGATCATCGCCAGTATCGCCTCAAACCGGCCCGTGGTGTTGACCAGGGACGAACTGAGATCCGAGAACACTTGCGGAGGTTTGCACGTCGTGTTTCTCTGTGCGGCCTGGAGAAGAGACGTCCTCACACCTGAACAGGCGACAGACGTTGCGGCTGTCATGGGCTTGTCTTGTCTTCAGGTTCATCAAGGTTATCGATTGTGCCAGGTTCTGAGGGAAGCGACACACGCGGTGGATATAGAACACATACGTTCGCAGCGGGTTTTCGGGAGCATTGCCGGATTCGATGATTTTCATGTGCAGAATCCCGGCAATATTTGGAACCGGGATCGAGCCCTCGGCATTTCCAATCGTGCGGACGCGATCGCTGTCCCGGATTCCGTCCCCGCCATTTTGTTCAGCTACCGTGAACCAATCCTGCGGTTTCAAGACCAAAGCCAACAGCTTTTGGCCGCAGCTTTGCGAGGCCTGACCGATGCAGAGTTGGTGGATGTGTTGGGTTTGAAACTGCCCGCGATCAAGAAGCGATGGTCTTCCGTGTTCCGTCGGGTGGGAGACGTTTGTCCTAATCTCGTGCCCGGGATCGATTCAAACGATGGACCGACGCGAGGGCCACAGAAGCGACATCACCTGCTGGCGTACTTGCGGGAGCACCCGGAGGAGCTGCGTCCGATCCTTCGGGCACACCTTTGAGAATTTGAGAATGATTTTCGCGGCCGATGTACCCATTGCAAGTGAGGCGGGTGACCGCCAGCAATTGGCGGAGAATACTGTCTGCTGAGCTGCCCAGCCGGTATTGACACGTTGATGCGGGCAAGAGAAACCGTGGGGAAAGGAAACGAAATTCCTCCGGCCTGTGACCATTCCTATGAAGTCCCGACCGCATAGGCCTGCACGGCAGCGTTCCAGTGGTGGAAACGTTGCTGGCGGACCATCCGGTATCGGCTCGCACGAGCGGATGACGCCGGGGCCGGAAATGAGAACTGACTCCGCTGTGGATCGACAGAAACTGTTGGGCATGCTCTGGTGACTTGTATCGGCGCATGCGCCGCTCGCGTTCTCGAGTTGGCTGGTGGGAGCTTTCCGCTCTGTTATTGTGCCAGTGCCGACGCTGTTGTCTGGCTTTGGGCAGCACGCGCGGACGATGAACCAGCGCTGTCCGATCCGCCGTCGTCGGCAGCGCAACGTGTGCATGAACGCGAGATCGAACTTGCCGCATCATAGCCGTACGGCTTCGAAACTAACGATCACGCCCTTGGATGCCAATAGCTCTTCGATGTCACGGAACGCGAGATCGAACCGGCAATACAGCAAACCGCATACGCGATGATTTCGGGCGGAAACCGATGACGCTTATAGCAGGGGCTAGACGCGGCTCCAGCATCTGCCACCACGCATGATTAACTTGTCAATACGTGGACAGAAATGTTCGGCGGTCCAAGATAGTGATCTTCGTTACTGACTGGAGTAGAATGTCGGCAAGCTCGAATCCTGCCAATGCGTCCGGTATTCTGTTACCGCAAAGAATGAAAACTGCCCATATTTCTATAATGTTCCTGCTGGCCATCTGCGTCGCGGTGGTCGCGTTGCCGAATTCAACTACAACGGCCAGGATTGTCGAGATGCACATCAAACTGCGGACCTGGATACATCCATTCAAGAACTCGAGTGAGTGGACGGCAGCCACCTTTGAACAAACCATCCCGTCCAATCGCACCGCAATCATCATATGTGATATGTGGGACAAGCACTGGTGCAAAGGTGCAACAACGCGGGTCGAGGGTCTCGCTCGAAGAATGGAACCGGTACTCGAACGGGCGCGTGCGAAATCGATTCTGATCATTCATGCGCCGTCTGAGACCATGCCCTATTACGCAAATACGCCGGGGCGGCTGTTGGCTGAACGGGCGGTGAAGGTCGATCCGCCAACCGCGATCGTGCCGATGGACAAGGAACCGCCGCTGCCCATCGATGATAGCGATGGCGGCTGCGACACACCGGGCGACAAAGAATATAAAGCATGGCATCGCGAGACGCCGCTGTTGAAGATTGAACCGGGCGACGTGATTTCCGATGATGGGCATGAGATCTACAACGTGCTACGGCAGCATGGAATTGACACTGTGCTCATGATGGGCGTGCACGCTAATATGTGCATCCTGAACCGCAGTTTCGGCATCCGGCAGCTGACAAAATGGGGGATCCACTGCATTCTTGTCCGCGATCTGACCGATGCCATGTACAACCCCGCGTCGCGGCCACATGTCTCTCACGCGGCAGGAACAGAACTAGTGATCGAGCACATTGAGAAATATTGGGCACCATCCGTATTGAGCAATGATCTCCTCCAACAGCTACGCACAAGTTCATAGTTTCGCCCAGTGGCGGCGACTTTTGCGGTGTCCAAACTGGCAGTGATAGCGATCGGGGTCGGCGCAAGCAATCAGGCCAAAGCCGTTAGCACGATGATCATCTGGTAAAACTTAAACTTGTTTTCTTTTCCCGATTTTTCGGCCGCCACAGCTTGGTATCGATCGAGCACATCGGTGATAAGAGCGACTGAAGCGATTCGAGTAATCTGTGCCTCCCGAGAATTGCACTCGAGGCGATCGCAAGTGGGAAAGAGAGTAACGACCCTGACGGAGATTAGTTAGGCAGCGCGATGTTGGTAACGATGATACAGTCCGCCGACTTCAGGAAGGGTACGATCTTGCCCGTACCCAGCGCTTGGATCGGCCGCGGAGCAGGCGTGTCTCGTACTCCGCCTCGCCGCGAATTCCAGGGCAGCCTGGCTGGGCGCGGGAACGTAGCCTTTGTGATATAAACCAGTTTATATTTGACCTCCGTTCTTCTTGGTTGGATTTTGCCTGAACTACCTGCCATGTCATTTATTTCTCCGACCCCTTGCGGTTTCTTCCACCGGCTGCATCCGAGTCTTGTTTTCCGGACTTGTAGCCTGCTGGCGCTGGCCCCTCTCTTGAATGCGGAGGTTTCAGCCCCCGCTTTACCCGACGGGCCTGGTAAACAGACCACGATCAATGTTTGCGGAACCTGCCACGGAGTGGAAAGGGTAGCGGCAGTCCATCAAAGTCGCAGGGATTGGGAAAACACGATTTCCAAGATGGTCAGCATGGGGGCGAACGCTTCTGACGACGAACTAACAACGGTTCTGGACTATCTGTCGAAGAATTTCCCGCCCGCTCCTCTTCGTCCCGTCGATATAAATACGGCGACAGCTGTGGACTTGGAATCATCGTTGGTGCTGCTCAAATCCGAAGCTGCCGCAGTGATTCGCTATCGCAGCGAGAATGGAAACTTTAAATCGCTCGACGACCTGCGTAAGGTTCCCGGGCTGGACTTCCATAAAATCGAAAGCAAGAAGGACCGTATTGTTTTCTGACAGAAAGATTCTTCGAATGCGAAAAGTTCTGTTGATTGTCCTTTCAGGCGTTGTAGGCGCGCTTTGGGGCGCTGACTGGTCGAGTCAAAGCGGGAATCCTCAACGGGATGGCTGGGCACGAGGCGAAGAGTCGCTCGTGAAGGACCAAGTGCCGCATCTCCGGCTTCTCTACAAGGTTCAATTGGACAATCAATCCAAAGGCCCGGATGCTCTGACCTCGCCGATCGTCCTCAGCAATCTCATCACATACAAGGGTTTCAAAGAGATGCTGTTTGTTGCGGGAAGCTCCGACAACATCTATTCGATCGATGCCGCCCTGAACGAACTGCTTTGGAAAACGCACTTTGATAGCAAGAGCGCTGAGCCGGAAGCAAGCGCCACGTCCGTTTGCCCCGGCGGATTGACTGCGTCTATCGCGATCATCGGCGGAAGCAGTCCCTTGGGGCGCGGCTTTGGAGCCGCTAGACGGCGCGCAACCACGCCTGGGCCAGGAGTTGGGCCGGGGCAGGGAGGCGCTGCGCACAGGCCCGCTCGTACTCCGGACCTCCCCGTCTCGCCCAATAACGACGTCTTCAGTAGTGGCTTTGGAAGAAATGGCTACGTTTTTGCTATCGGTAGCGACGGTTATCTGCGGTTTGTACGTCAGTCCGATGGCAACGATACAGCGATCGCGCCCATCAAACTTGTTCCGCCCCATTCGAAGGTCAGCAGCATAAACATCGGCGGCACCACTGTGTATGCCGCCACCGTCGATGGCTGCGGGGAGCATCCCAATGCCCTTTACGCGATCGATCTGGGCGGCCCGGACAGAAACGTCGTAACCTTTGCTACGAATGGCAGCGGATTTTCCGGCGAAGGCGGGACTGCGGTCGGTGCCGATGGAACAATATACGGGCACGTGGACAGCGGCCACGGTGATGTGGCCGGCAAATACAATGACACCGTCCTGGCCTTAAACGCCGGCGATCTCAAGGTGAAAGACTACTTCACGCCTTCGACGACCGTGCCATCTGGATCAGACACCGTCTCCCCATTTGGCGTAACGCCTGTCCCCTTCCGGTGGAAGGGTAAAGACCTGGTTGTTGCGGGTGGAAAGGATGGAACAGTGTATCTGCTGGATTCCACCGCGCTCGGTGGAGCCGACCACCACACGCCGCTCTTCAAAACGGAGCCCCTCATTAGTAACGTGGGAAATGACGCGGAGCACGGGATCTGGGGAGACTTCTCCACCTGGGAGGACACCGACACAAACGTGCGATGGATTTATGCCGCTGTTCGCGGACCACTGGCCTCCAACGTCAAATTCCCGTTGTCCAATGGATCTACGGCAAGCGGCAGTATTGTGGCGTTCAAAGTGGAAGAGCAGAATGGCAGGCCGGTCCTGACCCCTCAGTGGGCATCTCGCGACCTGATCGCGCCTGCATCACCGGTGACAACGAACGGACTGGTGTTCGCCCTTTCTACGGGCCAATCGCTTCAAAAAGACTCGGGAACCGAAGCGAACCATGCGACGATGTACGTTCTTGATGGCACCACCGGAAAAGAACTATTCTCAACGGGAAACGATGCGGCCACGTTTACACACCGTAGTGGCTTGGCGCTCGCGAACGGCCGAGTGTATTTCACCACGCACGATAACACTGTCTACTGCTATGGACTGCCAGCGCAACAGCCGCAATTGACGGAGCGCTGAGTGCAATGCTAGTGCACCTGAACCCGCCACGGTCCATCAAACGAGGAAGAATTGGAAATGCAACAGTTACGTTATTTGACGCTTGCTGCCTTGTGCTGCGGATTGCTTTCCGGAGCGGATTGGCTTACCGATGGCGGCGGGCCGCAGCGCACCGGGTGGCAAAAGGATGAGCATATCCTCTCGAAAGAGAATGTCAAAAACCTAAAGATCCTCTGGAAAATAAAGCTCGACAACCAGCCGAGGGAAATGCACTCCCTCTTCCCGCCGTTGATCGTTGGCAGAATCGATACAAAAAACGGTCCCAAGCAGATTGCGATTGAAGCGGGAATATCGGACAACATTTACGCAATCGATGTGGATGCTGGCAAGATCCTCTGGAAGAAGCATTTTGAGTACCCGCCAATTACGGTGGGTCGAGGCTTGCGCTCCGGCGATCCTCTCTGTCCCGGTGGGCAAACCGCAACGCCCATCATTGGCCCGGCTAATGCTTCCGGCGCGAGAACCGTTTATGCACTCTCGGGAGACGGAATGTTGCATTCCATAAACGTAGCCGATGGTGAGGAGATCGCCCCTGCGGTCAAGTTCGGATTTCCTAACGGGAAGTCGTACTCGCTCAACATGTGGAAAGGTGTGATTTTCACCACCACTTCCCAGGGCTGCAACGGTAACCCAAACCAGGTCTGGGCAATTGATATCAACGATCCTACCCATCAGGTGATGACCTTCAACCCTGGCAGCGGCGGATTGTGGGGCCGTTCGGGTGCATCCATTGACTCTACTGGTACGGCATGGGCGCCCACCGGTGACGGAACCTACGACCCGGAGCATCATATGTTCGGCAACGGGCTCATTGGAGTAGACGTCGAAGGACACCAGTTGAAGTTGAAGGATTGGTTTGAACCGAAGGACTGGTTCTGGATGCAGAAGCGGGATCTCGACATGCAAGTTACGCCGCCGATATTCCGATACAAAGGTAAAGAATTACTGGCGGCCGGCAGCAAGGCTTGCCGCGTTTATCTGTTGGATACCGCCAACATGGGTGGCGACGATCATCAGACCCCGCTCTACCAAACACCGCTGATGTGCAATCAGGATGTGAATTTCGCATCGGCGGGAATCTGGGGTTCCATGGCCACTTGGGAGGATTCAAACGGAACTCGCTGGCTGCTAACTCCCTTCTGGGGCGCACCGCGGTCCGGCTTTAACGTTCCGATCTCCCATGGACCGGTGAAAAACGGCGCAGTTGTTGCGATGAAGGTGGAGGAGGAAAACGGCAAGTACAAGCTGACGCCGGTCTGGATGTCCCGGGACATGAACCGGGCGGAGCCTCCGGTGATCGCGAACGACGTGGTCTTTGCATACGGCAACGGCGAGTACACCGAGCAGGCGTTTCCAGACCGTGGCCTATTTGATAACAGCCCACTGCGGGTCTCGAGATCTACCCACGCTGTGTTGTATGCTCTCGATCCCGAAACCGGTGAGGAACTCTATTCAAGCGGAGACCAGATTACCTCGTTCAGCCACTTCGGTGGACTCTCGGTAGCGAATGGTCGCGTTTACCTCGCCACATACGACAGCACCCTTTACTGCTTCGGCTTGGGCGATTCACGGGGATCCTGAACTCAAATCGCTCCAAGGGAATGCCAAGCTTCCCAGCGCTGTTCCGGTGTGCTGCGATCGACCTCCGAGGCTTTTGCAAGCTTGGCTGGCTTACCTGTTCTACGCCGGGTGTGCACAAGGTGCATTTATGGATGGCCTTTCGCACTCGTTTGCCGTGTTTACGATAGGTCGGCAAACGAGTGCGCTTACCTCCTGGCGGCGCGTTGATCGCTTCAGAGGCAGCGCCCGGAACGCGGGTCGCGTATGGTCCGAAAACTCAATTCACTCGCGGGCGTTAATTTGTCAACACCTTCGCATTCAAATACCCGCTGATCTTCAGGGTACGTACGGCAATAGTGCTCAACTTTGGCACTATTCATTTGATCATTGCAGGTATCAGAGGTAGAATCGCGGCACGGAGGACTTCGTGAAAAACAAAGTCTCGAACGCAGCAGTTTCTCTGTGCTTACTCCTCGCCGGTGTTGTTACAGCATCGGCCGCAACGGTCACATATTCTTTTGAGGCGCAAGTCCCCACAAACAATGGACCGATGCCGGGCAGCTTCACACTGACCGTGCCAAATTTTGTAACCGGAACGCCCTTAACCCAATTCACAGGAAGCGATTTCGATTCCTGCTCAGCACCTGGAACAGGGACATGCATTGCCCAGTTCTCAGTCGGGCCCTCTCCGATCAGTGGACTAGCTAACGACATCGGATTCGGCAACGATGTTTGCTGCTTTATCTACTTCTTCCCTGATATGAGCTTTGTTACGCCCGGGACCTACCTGGCCGACCCTTTTCATTCTGCAGGAACGGCAACACTCGCCGTTAGCGTAAGCAGCATTCCAGAACCGAGCACGTTCGGTTTGGGCGCAGTTACCCTATCGCTGGCTGCATTGGGCCTTCGAAAGCGCTGGGTCACGAAGATCTGCGGCTGATCACACGCGCTTTTTTTTACGCGAGACATGATACGGAATTTGCGGCTACTGCGCTGTATCAGGCAGAAGCGCAAATGAAAGTGTGGAAAGACGAGTTTCCAATGCAATACAGACCTTTGTTTTCCTTTTCGCTTGCAATGGTCGATTGTTGGTTCTTGACCGCGCTGCTAGCGCTCGGCACGGCTCTGGTCGCCACACCGCCGAGAAACCTTCGCGGACTCACGGCGGCATTAAAAGCGCGCATGCATGCAGCTTTGCTTCTGATGCTCCTCTTCTCAACCTGCGCCTTCGCGGGTTCCTGGACAAAGCCAGTCTTCACGACCAGCCTGGCCCGAACCTTCTTTTACGAACAGGACTTTGTGGCTGACCCTACACTCGTAGCTCTGCCGAATCAAGTCGCAGTGCTGACTCTGCTGCCCGCCTCCGGGACAAGTCCCTCTCTGCAGCCGCACAAGGTGCGATATCAACTGTCCTCCGGCAAATACAACTTCTGCCTGAAGGGCGATCCCTCGCTGACCACGATGACCGCCACCGACCCTTCCGGACAAGTAGTAGTCAGCGTGAATGTGAATGCCTGCTCTACCGTCGATTTGCCCACCAATGCGTACGGCATCAGCATATGGCACGATCCCGCCAAAGTGGCCGGCAAGCCCCGGATCATTTTTGTTCAGCTCCCGGCTCCGCACGTCAAAACGATCAACGTTAATGGCGCTCCGAAGAGCGGCTACTGGGCGCTTCAGCCCGATCCCGCGCAAGATCCCACGAAAGCTGGAAGACTTGGCCGATTGCATGCGCTGCCGCAACAAAATATGAGCACGCTCAAAGCTTCTTGGGAAGTGGTCGGGATGCCACTTGCCGCTGATTGGACGTCCACTGAATTTGACGACACCGCCCTGCTCCGGCTGGATGCGCCGAAGTTGTATGCGAATGACGTTCCGCTCAATTTCTTTCCTGTTCCCAATGCTCAGGACCAAAATTACAATGCCCTTCTCTTTGGAAACAGCGTCGCCTCATATCCCAACTATCTTGATCAGGTCGTGATCGACGACCGGGCGGATGGAACCGTTCGCGTAGGGGCCACTAGCCAAACCCTTATTACGCTTCTCTCCTTTTTTTATCTCTCTCCCCGATGGGCATTTGTGGGCTCAACTTCCTTCCTGACCTTTCCTCCACTCGTCACCCTGAATCCGCCCCCGCCTAGCCTGTTGGCGCGTTTACAGTTTCGTTTCTTTCCGGAGAGCAAGAACCTTCCCGCGCCCGCTCTGGAACAAGGAGAAGTCGAACTTTTTCAAAGCTGCGGCTACAGCGGAGACGCCACCGTATTCAACCGCGACATCGCAGATCTGGCAGTGCTTGCGTCCTCAACGGCGAAAGTTAATCAGGCAGCGGCCGTTAAGCTCGGGCCGAACACGCAGGTCATTCTCTACTCCGAGCCGGGTTTTGCGGGGACCAGCCAAACCCTTGCATCCGATACGAACTGCTTCGACAGCCTTCCTATCGGAACAAGCATCGGCTCACTTCAGATCCGTCCTCCAATAGCCCCGTTCTCCGTGTCCTCCGGCTGCTCCAGTTGCCAATTGCAGGGAATTAATTTGAGTAACTCAGTGCTGGATGGAGCGTTACTGAGCGGCACAGACCTTTCCAACGCCAATCTGACAGGAGCGAGCCTGATAGGAACCGCTCTCGAAGATGTGAACCTCAGTCAGGCCACGATCAGCCAAGCGCATTTCGACAATGCCGACATGAAAGGGACGAGCTGGTTCGGCGTGGATCTCAGAACGGCAGCCAGTTTTGCCAATTTGATTCTGGATCGCGCGTCGGGCTTCGGGGGAGCCAATCTGGCAGGGGTTGACCTGACAGACGCCAGCCTTCGGGAGATCGACTTCAACTTCACGAACCTGAGCAATGCCAAGCTACTGCACGCGGATTTGACGGGTGCGAACCTCGTGCAGTCTAAATTGATCGGGACTCAACTCACGAACAGAGCAATATTGCAGAAAGCAGATCTCTCTGTAAGTACCCTCACCAATGCGCAACTGACCGACGCCGACTTAACACATGCATGCCTTGACGTAGCAACAGCCAACGCAAATTTCACGGGCGCTCACCTGGATGGCAGTTCTCTTGCAGGAACGGATTTCCGTGGCGCCACTCTGAACGGTGCGACGTTTGCAGGCGCTGATATCGGCAATGCTTTTTACACACTGGATCAACTACGGGTTGCCAACCTTTATCAAGCTGTATTTGACAAACAGACATTTTTGTCCACGAATTTGAGCGGGCTTAATTTCAGCGGCGCCAGTTTCAAAGGAGCCGTGTTTCAGAACATAACTTGCGGAGGCCCCACAAACTTCACGGGAGCTGATTTAACTGGCGCAACTTTTAAGCAAAACCCGCCAAACAATTTGTCAGGCTGCAACTTTAACGGCGCGATTCTGCAAAAGACCACCTTGGGCGTCCAGCTGGGATCTTCCACTTTCCAGTGTGTCCAGATCCAAGCAAATCTTCAATGTGCCCAGATGCAAGGAGCGCAGCTAGTAGGAGCCGATCTGACGGGAACCGACTTGACGGGCGCTAACTTGACCGGCGCAAACCTTCGAAATGCCATTCTGACTAATCCTCTTTCTCTGAACGGTGCCATTTTCGACGAAGCCGTGGGCCTGGCGGGAGGCAACTTATCCGGGGCCCAGCTTAGTAACGTCAGCCTGCGACACACGAATCTGAGCGGGACAAAACTTTACGGAGCGCAATTGAACGGTGCCAATCTGGATGGCTCCAACCTCAGTGGCGCGTTTTTGACAAAGCCGCCGGGGGGTGGAGCAGCGGCCAACCTAGGAGGCGCCTTTCTTAGAAACGTGAACTTGTCCCAGGCTCAGCTGAGCGGCGCGGATTTCACGAATGCCAGTTTTTACGGCACCATTGCCGTGGGAACCGGGACCTGCGCGGTGAATGCCAATACAGGCTTTACGAACAACTGTGCCACCGCTGACCATGCCGTTTTGAACAACACCCAGTTCGGCGGCGCCTATCTGTTTGGGGTGGATTTTACCAGCGCGCAGATCCAAGGTGTACAGTTCGCCAATACCGTGCTTACGGGAGCGAATTTCAACAAAGCGAAGGTGTCGCTGGACTCCACTATAGGCACGAATTCCGGCTTTGCCGCGGCATTTCTAGAAGGAACGAATCTGGCATCAACAGCTTCGCTCCAAGGAGTCTCGCTGGCAAATGCATTTGTGGATTTCAGCCCGACGGGCAACACCATGTATCTGCCGCTGAGTGGGACTCACACCAATTTTCCTGGTTATTGGGGGCCACCCGGCGAGCCTGTCTGTGCGGAAATGTCCTATCCCGGTCCGTCACTTGTGCCCACAAACAATTCAACAATCACCTGCCCGGATGGCCATACGTATCCGCCTAGCCCTTCAAATCCTGGCGGGTGTGGGCCCGCAACAAGCTCGGCGCCCCCGCCCCTCAATCAGAATTGGAAAAGCCCGGTAGACATCACCCAGTTTGCTTCCTACCAGTTTGACGCCACCTTCACTAAGGCGCCGACCTCCGGCCAGCCCATATGCGCTTACGACCCGAACTGGATCTCCAGCCAAACATCGCAGCCAGGCAGCCCCCACCGTCCCAAGCCGCACCCACCCCATCGCTTTTGATCTCAGGAGATTACCATGACACAGCCACGAACTGATGTCCGAACATCGAGGCAAATGCCGGAGAAAGGCGGCTCGCGCAAATTGAGCCTGGTCCAAAAGCGGGCTCTCCTCCGAAAAGGCGCAAGAAAATGGAAGTTCAAAGGAGTGTCCCGCCGCCAGTTTCTCGGCACGGCGGCTGCTGGTGCTACGCTCGCGGTTGCGCCTCTCGTTGAGGCCGCTCACCGCGGGAGAAAGGAAGGGCGCACTCTGTTCTTCAACTTCTCCCACGAGGACCACCAAGGACACGTCTACTATCTGGTTTTAGGGACGCAGAGGTTTCGTTTGAAAAAGGCGGACTCGTCGCACCCGGCCCTGCGTCGCGCCTCGCAGACTAATAAGCTTCTCCAATCTCTGCCCCCTGGCGCCATTACTCACGTGCTGGAAAACGTCCAACTGCCCACTGACCAGGTACTGCTCGGTTATACGCTCAAGGACCCCGACACAGCGGCCGGAACCTGGGCCATGTCTTCCGTTGTTCTTCAGGTTCCGACGAGCAGTACTAGTTATGCCTATACCCAGGCCCGCAAAGGGCTTCTCGAAGGAGCTCCGCTGCCTTTGTCGGCCAAGCGTATGAAATATGGCTTGCCGGCGGCCGTGAGCTTGCAGGATCTGATGGACGAACAGGACGTCTTGGATTCGACCGACTGGGCCAAGGCGATGGTAAATGTCCATCCGGAAATGCTGAGTGCAGAGCCGAATAGCGCCGCACATATTCAGAACAATCTGATCGACGCTCGGTCAACCTTCCAACTCAGCCAGCAATTAGAACTGGCTGGACCCGCCGTGCCGCAGCAGTCCGCCACTCCGGATGATTCAAACAATGCGAGCGGCTGGGCAACGCTCGTTCCTTACACCGAGGACGATGGCGTTACACCGCTCAAAAACACCAGCGGTAAGAATAAAGGGCTGATTCTTTACGACACCATATGGCAGCCTCACATCAAGACCTTTGTGGCCGCGGCGCTAAAGCCGACCTCCTCGGCCGTAAAGAACGACACCACGCTCGGCGCTGACGTCAGCGGCGGACCCACAAGCTTAACCGCAGACAATCTGAACGGGGTGATTTGGTACCGGAGGAACGGCATAACCAGCGTGAATCAGAGTGGAGGAGCACTTGGAGCGGCTCAAAGTTCTGACAACGTGAATTACACTCTGGATAACATCAACCCGTACTATAACGGCTACAGCGCCTCAGCGAGTAGCTCAGCCTCATCCGGCGACGCCAAGGTGACGCTCACCTTTTCCAACTGGTACCTGCGCTGGTTGGGTCTTTATGCCCAGTTTTTTGATGGGGACAAACCGGTGCCCTTATCCAGCGTGCCACAGGGCGTGAGCCAAAACAGCTTGCTGGATCTGGAGTCTGGATGGGTTTATATGGGTATATTAACTCCGGAATTTACAATTTACGGCATACCTGTATCGGCGTCTAGCTACTCGGCCAGCTTTTCCTTCCCGACGCAAGTCGCTACGTCCGCGACAGTTGCTGCCAGCGGGATCGGCTATGGCTCGCGCCTTGCCCCGGAAACCGAGCCCCTCGGTATCGTACTGACGTCGATTTTCAACTTGATCTTACCAGCAATCATCCTAGCTGTCGGAGTCGGAACACAGATCGACGTATTTTATAAGGTGGTGGCTTTGCCCTCCGCAACGCTTGTCGCACAGGAATTCGTTAGTGCCGAAATTGGGAATGCGGAGGCAGCCGTAAACATAATCAGGAATTCGGTTGCAAGGTGGGCCGCAAATCCCGGCGGCCCATTTAAGATAATTCTGGAAAACTTCTTTGAGTGGCTCGGGCCAGAATTGGTTTCAGAGACTCTTCAAGACGCGATACCTATAGTGGGTGTAATTCTCCAGTGTCTCGGCGTTGCTGCCGTGGTAGCCGAACTCACTGAGACCGCTGTGGAAGTAGCTCTTTCGCCCAAGACGTATGCATACAACTTGGTCGGAACTCATGATCTCAGCGTCACGCTGACACCTGATTCCACGCCTCCCCAGACCGGATTCTTCCCTTCGTCGGCGGCGACCTATACAGTGAAGGCCAACTTTGATTATGGTACCCCTCACGTGCAAACCCTTAACATGCCGAGTGGAAACGTCCAGACGTTGCCGCCGGTGGTGTTCCAGGCCGTCCCGTTAGGAGGTAGTGTCACGGTGAGCGTTGCTTTCTACACGGTGGATGGCACGCTGGTAGGACATGGAACGACCACAGCCGTCAACGATGTGAGCGCCAACCCGACCATCACGGTCAGTCAAGATAAGCTCCCGATTACAGGCAGCACTGTCTACATGCACAAGCAAAAGACCACGTTGGATGCCCGCGGCAACCACGTCTGGGCCTGTGCGCCCGCCCCTGCCGCCGCTCCTACAGCCTGCGAAGCGAACCCGGGAAACTTGTGCAGTTTCCGCAATATTACGGTGAGTTCGAGCGGGTATATCGGCTACGGCTGGCAGTCCTATAACAATGCCGGCTGTGCTTCGGGCGGCGCCGGACAACTCGACCAAATGGCGAACATCTTGTTCTCGAATGATTCTGGCGGCAACGCCCAGGCTGGGTATGCATTCACACCCTGCGCTCTCCAGCCGGGAACGAAACTGGTGTACGATCCACTCGGCAGATCGGGCGCCAACTATTATGTCGACCTCACAAATGGCAATAATCTCATCCGGCAGATACAGCTGAATCCCCCTTCCTTTACCGACCCACGCTCGAACAATGCCTGGGGCCAGTTCAATCTGAACTCGGACGACCTGCTGCTGCACCCGGCTGGCGCCCTGGTCAGCATCAACAGCAACACCAGCCGAATGGAGTCTCTGCATCTGCCGTCCGCCGCGGTCTCTGACGCGGAAGCGGGGGTGAGCCTGCTGGCCAATCTGCACGGCGGCCGGGGAAGCCGGCCGGGCCTGTTCAACACGCCCACTGTGTCGACCATCACGTCCGATGGCGTCATCCTCATTCTTGAGTCCGGAAATAACCGCATTCACGCGTTGGATCTCTCCGCCAACCCGGTGCAGCATTTCAAAAGTCAACCGACGCAGTATTTCCTGAACTTCTCTGTAACAGGTGGCTCAGGCACCCAATACCTGGACATGGCGGTAGAGTTCAGCGGATTCATTTATGTGCTGTCCTACAGCAACTCGGTTTATCGGCTCGACATCTATCATCCCGATCAAAACGGAACAAATCCGATTTCCACTACCATGGGCTTCAATGCAGCGAAGGTAACCGTTGATTACTGGCGTAACGTTTACTCACTGAATTACGAAGTTCTGAAACGGCCCGATGGATCGCTGCCGGCAAATGGGATCACGGAGCCGTCCATCAGTCAATGGTTACCAACGACGCCCCCCCGTGCGAGGGCCAAGCGGCAGTGACATGGCAGCAATCTAAGAAGCAGCAGGTCGCTCTACTTCCGACGCCGCGACGGCCGCTCCGGAGGCGAGATTTCTGGAGGGCTTGGGTCTAAATAAGCGAACGGAAAACGCGCCTAACCGGTCGGACTGCGAATGCAGCGAGGACAGCACGTCGTTCGACGCCGGCGTGAACTCGCGCTTCAGCCTCGCCGCTTCGCAGAAGGGCGGAACGATCTTCAGCGGCATTTGAGTGGGAAACCCGGCCTCGTTTGACAAGATTTTTGTGGTTGACGGCGATCGCAAGACTCCAATCGCAGTTACCGGAAGCGACAAGCTACGCGTTTGGGAGCCGATGTCATGTCTGTTTGCGGGATTCCCAATGGGATCCTGCGATGGCTACGATCCAGATCTGCGAGGAAGCTTCGGGAGCTTCGATGTTGCGTTTGATACCTTCTGGAACGTAATCCCCAAATGGTCTCTTGGGCTTCACGACAGGTTCGGTAGACTAACCTCGCTGTCCCTTACTCCGTGCGTGCCAAGCGCGCTAGACACTTCGAACGGCTCTTCTAACGCGGAACTAACCAGGCGAGCACGTCACCGCGAAAGTGGAGGGCAGAATCGTTAGAAGTCCAATTGTCACCGGCTCGGAAACAAAACGCTTGTGCACCTGTCCGGTCGTGCTTGAGGCACAGCGTTCTCGTAGACATGCCCTTTGATGTTTTGGGAGTAGAACGTGCCGTTTTCATCAGTTCGTGAACTAACCCAGCAAATGGGGCGGCAACTATTCGGGAAGGGGCACCCTTGATTTTGCCCGGCCTCGCGCGTAGAGCAGCAAGCCCGATCCGATCATTGCCGCTGTCCCTAGCGCCAATTTTCCTTCGAACAGCCAAACATTCTCGACCTCTGCTGTCGGAATGATGCTGCACACAAGACAAAAAAGCGTGACACTCAGACCGGCTGTCGCGGCCACCTTGCGCTGGGCTTTCCAGGCACTCATGAAGATATAGATGTAGGGGAGAAACCCTCCGATGAATGTCAGTGACACTATCTCCTGATAGGCAACCCGCATGCTCTCGCCTAACTGAGAGAGAAGTAGCAGTCCGGAAGCTACCAGGCCCAGCGCCACTAACGCAACATGCGGGGTATGCCAGCGCGGATGGATACGTCCGAACACATCTGGTAGTAACCGGTCAGTGCCCGCTGCAAACGGCATTCTCGAAACGGCGGTTCCCATACCTCCAAATGAACCGAAAGCGTTCGTGAGCAGCATCAGACCGATCAGCACAGAAGCCCAGGGGGCGCCGAAGATGCGGGCGATCGCTTCGCCTCCATCGGCAATGCCGCGCATCTCGCTAATCATTTCGGGTCGCAAGAGCACGAGCAGCGCCAGCGTGGTAGCTGCATAAAAAATCGAGACGAAGGCGGTGGCCCGCCATAGTGCCGGTTTTACAGTCCGCTCCGGAGAACGGATTTCGGCGCTCATCATTCCGAAATATTCGGCCCCGGTGATTCCAAATGCAATCGCCGCCCAGAGCGATACGGTGTTCCAGTCCATTTTGGGAGTGAAATGGATCACGGTGGCCGAACCGTGATGGCTCCAGTGGACCGCGGCTGCCACAATCAGCAAGGCACCGAGCATGGCGATTGCGATCGCGCCACAGTTTTCGGTCCACTTGCCTGTCTTCAGGCCAATGAGATTGCTGCCGAGCGCGATCCAGATTGCCGCGAGCGAACCACAGATGATGAAGGTGCGACTATCTGCCAGGTGAGCATATCCCTGCCCGAACGTGTACGCGATGGAGCTTATGTAGAAAACTGCCGCACCTGGAAACAAGAACGCTGTCCCGACCCAATAGACCCAGAACGACATGAATCCGTGGGCCGGCCCGAAATCATTCCGGGTCCAGGTGTACAGCCCTCCGGGGCCCGGATACTTCGACATCAGAGCCGCGACTGCGACTGCTAGGGGAGCACCGAATAGCAGGCCCGAGAGGAGCCATAACGTTACACTTCCGGAGCCTGCATGCGCCGCCGCCGGTATCCAGCGCGGTCCTATCAGGCAGACGATTCCGAAAAGGGTCAAATCGCGAACGCTCAGCTCGCGCCGAAAACCAGACTTTGCTTCTCGACGATCGACGACCGCAGGGACACTCGTCGCTGTAGCCAAAGGCTCGCTGTTCACAGGGGTTGCTAGACCCTACCATGGCAGCGATCTCCATCACAAGCAGGCGTAGTAGGGCAGGACCATGAGTACCACGCACATTACGAGGAAATACTTTACGTCGCCTCCGGCAAGCGGTAGCATCTAGCGCCGAAGAAAATCGTGAAGCCATCACTCGCATTTCTCGCCCTATCGCTCGCCATTCTCAGCCGCGCCGCCACCTAACAGCAGAGTTAGAGCGTAATGGTGGAGATCCTGGGGCAGGGAAGAGCAGCAAGTTGTGTTTGCCTTGATGATTGCGTTCGTGATGGTAAAGTTTGAGGAGCTCAGAAACCATGCGCCGCACTGAGGCCTCGGCGAGGGGAATCAGCTTCGACAAACACTCGTTCTTGATCGAGCGCACCCAGCGCCCAGCAACGTCGCTGAGATTAGGACTGCGAGGCGGCAGTAGAATGGGTGAACTCCGCCGGAGCGCAGCATGGCGCGAAAGGAACCGGTGAACTTGCTATCACGATCATGCAAGGCAAAACGGACTGGAAGCAGAGCGCCATCGATCTCGTCGACGGCCTTGCGAGCCATTCGGACGACGAGTTCGGTGACCTCTCGGCTAACCGTGGGCCGTCCTGGACAGGTGGGTGTTTGGATCCATCAAACTTGCGGGCGATCAGTTGAGGAGTGCGAGCCTAGCTTGGGCGAGCGGCTCCCTCGGATACCGCCCGCATCACGGGCTATATCCCGGATGGCGCCGATCCCTCCAGTTGCCATGAGGCCGGACGCGTTACCGCTCAACGGTTGTGCCCTCGATCTCCACAACCACCACTGTTGCCATGGGATCGAGGATGGGACGGGGCACGATGAGCTGGCGGACGCCATTTCCCTCTTTGATTTCTACAGCCTTGCCGTCGGCGAGTTGGTAGGCGCGCCTGACCGCATTCTTCATGGGCGGTATTTCGAATGGCACACGGGGTTCCTGGAAGAAAGTGAAATACAACTTCCCTGGTTTCGTCGTTACACGCCACTCGTTATCCGGCAACACGAGTGGCTGGCCGCGCAGGTCTTTGCTGCCCCTTGAACTCGGTTCGCCGAATTCATTGCCCCAGGGAGATGGCCCCGCCCCGTAGACCGCCTCGCCATTGACTTTCAGCCAGCGTCCGACGGTGCGCAGATTCTCCTGGACCGTCTCCGGAATCACACCGTTCGCCATCGGACCTACGTTCAGCAGGTAGTTGCCGCCCTTGCTCACGACATCAACCAGCTTGAACGTAATCTCGCCAGGCGACTTCCAGTCCTGGTCGTCTTTACGATAGCCCCAGGTGTGATTGGTGGTGGCCGGAACCTCCCAGTACTCACTCTGAACGCCCGATGGGATCACATTATCGCCGGTGGAGATGTAATCGCCCGCTGCGCCCAGGCGTCCATCGATGAGCGTCTTGGGTTGAAGCGTACGCAGGATACTCGCAAAGCGTTGGGCCCGCTCGCGCGTCATCATGCGCGGCGTATCGAACCATATGAGCGCTACCGGTCCGTAGTTCGTCAGCAGCTCACGCACTTGCGGTTCAGCCTTGCCGCGTAGATACGCATCATAGTCCTTGAGTTCTTTCCCATCCGGACCGGTATCCGGGCCAAAGTCCCACGTATTTCCAGCGCCGCCCGGTTCGTGCCAGTCCTGCGACTGCGAGTAGTAGAAGCCCAACGGCATTCCATGCTTTTGGCACGCCGCCGCCAACTCTTTCAGAACATCGCGCTTGAATGGCGTCGCCGCCACCACGTTGTAGGAGCTTACCTTCGAGTCGAACATCGCAAAGCCATCGTGGTGCTTGGAGGTGATGACGATGTATTTCATGCCGGCGTCTTGCGCCAGTTGTACCCAGCGTTCCGCATCAAAGTTCGTGGGATTCCACTTCGACGCCAGCTTCTCGTACTGAGCGACCGGGATTTGTCCCCGGTTCATAATCCATTCGCCGAGCCCCGGCACTGGTTTCCCGTTCCATTGACCGGCCGGAATCGCATACAGCCCCCAATGAATGAACAGTCCATATTTAGCCTCTTTGAACCAGGCCAGTCGTGCTTGTTTCGCCTCGGCAGATTCAGTTCCGCTGGTTGGCGCTTGGGCGAGTGCCCTACTTGAACCGGCGGAAAGTCCCAAAACGACAAGCCCCACCAGGCAACATGCAGTCGATCGCATCATGTTCGGCCATCTTACCTGATCCCCGGTGGGACCGCCAAAGTCATCCGCACGGCCAGGTACGCAATTGGGACGGATCGTGGCTGATCAGATGTCCGGCGTGGTCGGCATAGCGGAGAGTGGCCCGATTTCATGTTCGATTCCTCCTGAATCACGCACTGACCAGAGGCTGTCGGCGAATTGGATCGGAAGTCCGGTGGCCCGACAAGTAGAGCCTCAACTGCACGGAAAACGGCAGCTTTCCGTACGCGCTAAACGGAGGCAATTTTTCCTCCTGTTGTCTTCGACAAACCTTTGGTTCGGACGACAACGGTTTCCGTACAGCCAAACCAGCCGCGAGGATTCGTCCCAGCCGGCGCTTTCGCTTTGCCAGCCTGACCGATGCCCAAATGCGTGTATCACCAGTCGGCACCGGCCGCTCTGGGAGCAATCTGTCCAATATGCTGAGGAGATGTTGAAGTCCAAGGGTCTTTCCGTTCTGCAACGTGAGGTTTTGAAAGGCGAAATCGCTCGACAGAAGAGGATGCTTGCGCCAGCAGAGGTCGATTGATCAATCAAAGCCAGTGACCAACCGTAAGGCCAGAGTCATCTGGCACGATGGACCTAATCCTGATTCCGTCCCCAACAATCAAGCCAGAGAGAGGCTCCCGAGACACTCTTGTGATCCACTGATATCCGAAATCCACATCGGTTTCATTCCACCAGCGCTGCGGTAAAACGAGTATTGTTCGCT
>DATIMM010000176.1:0-14449 GCA_035475295.1 Bryobacteraceae bacterium | reverse complement strand
TCTTCAATCAGGGCGCGGCGGTCCTGTGGACGGTTGCTCAGAATCTGCCCGATGCGCCCCTGCTCGATGATCGCGTAGCTTTCCGGTCCCAGCCCTGTACCCAGGAACAAATCCTGAATATCCCGAAGGCGCCCGGTTTTGCCGTTGATCAGGTATTCGCTTTCCCCTGAACGATACAGCCGGCGAGTAATCGTGATCTCGCCCACCTTCTCTGCCGTTTTCTGCGCTTCGTTCTTCAGGGGAATCGATTGGGTGGCTTCTGGACTCTCGTCCTCCGATTCCGTCGGCGGCTCGGGGGCTTTGAATACGGCATTCACCAGAGCCCTCTCGTCCGGCACAAGCGTCATGGTCACCGAGGCCATGCTTAACGCCTTCTTGTCTCGCGTCCCGGCGAAGATCACATCTTCCATGCGGGATCCGCGCAAGCTCTTCGCGGACTGCTCACCCAGTACCCAGCTGATAGCGTCACTGAGGTTCGATTTGCCGCATCCATTCGGCCCAACCACGGCAGCAATGCCGCTGCCGTTAAACTTCATCTCTGTCCGGTCGTAAAATGATTTAAAACCTTGAATCTCGACACGCTTGAGCTTCAGCAAAAAGATGAATCCTTCTTCTATATTTCCCGGGGGTTTCTTCTATCCTACTGGCTCCCTGAAGCGAAGTAAAGCGATCAACCTACACGCGATTGTGGTCTCCGCGGATTAGCGTACGACATCTTGTGCTGTGAGAGCTCTACCATGCCATACGCAACAAATGAAGGCGCAACGCTTTATTGGGAGCAGCATGGCGAGGGCGATCCTGTCCTGATGATCATGGGGTTGAGCTTTACGCTCGAGATGTGGTTCCGGGTATTTCCGGCACTCACCCCTCACTACCGTGTCGTTCTGTTCGACAACCGCGGGATGGGGCGTAGCAGCGTGCCACGAGGCCCGTACTCCATGCGTCAGATGGCTCGAGATGCGGTCGCGGTCCTTAATGCTGCTGCAGTGGAACGTGCCCACATCGTCGGAGCCTCGATGGGCGGCATGATCGCGCAGGAACTGGCGCTCAATCATCCGGCTCGGGTGCGGAGCCTTCTCCTTGGCTGTACCACCCACGGCGGATTTCTTTCGCGTTGGCCTGACTTTAGCAGGCGCCCTCGGGGAATCAAATGGTCGAAAGCCGAACGGCTCGAACGGGAGCGGGCGCTCATACCGATGCTCTACGCCGATACCACTCCTATTGAGCGCATCGAGGAGGACCTTTATCTTCGTTACCAGTGCCAATGGAATTCCCAGGGCTTCTACAACCAACTTGCCGCGATCCTGATGTGGACTTCATATCTCCGCCTGCCAAGAATAAAGGCCCCGACCTTAGTCGTCCACGGCGACCAGGACCGCCTCGTCCCGATGGTCAACGGTCGAGTCGTAGCCAAGCGCATCAGCGGCGCTCAGTTTGCCATCATCGAGAATGCGGGCCACGTACTAACTACGGACCAGCCCGAAGCCTGCGCTCAGAAAATGGTGGAGTTTTTGAGGTCGCAGCGGTAACTGCTGTCGGATGAATCGAGGCCTGCACCACACGCCGGATCCGCCGCAGGTCGAAGTTGCGGACCCAAAGCCATTCGTAGAAGCTTCTCAAAATTTGAACAGTCTGGCCCGAAGAGCTTCTACGATGCGTGGAAAATGTTGTCGGTGGGCGGAGGCTTCCCCGCTACTGGGCTGCCGCCGCCGATTTATCCGATAGCGCTGCCACCCCGGGCAGCTCCGTACCGCCCAGGAACTCGAGAGACGCCCCGCCGCCAGTAGAAACATGCGTGATCTTATCGGAAACTCCCGCGCTCTTGATGGCCTTTTCCGAATCGCCGCCTCCAACAATGGAAACAGCATCCGAGTCTGCGATCACTTTGGCCAGCTCTACGGTTCCCTTGTCAAAGGGCGGCATCTCAAATATGCCCATCGGCCCATTCCAGATGATCGTCTTTGCTCCCCGGATGATCCTGGAGTACTCCTCCACGGTTTTGGGGCCGATGTCGACCGCGATGTCGTTTGCTCCGATCTCCGTGACGACCTGATGGTCCGCACCGGGCTTTACCTGTTGCACGACCACATGGTCGACCGGAAGAACCAGCTTGCTGCCGGCACTTGCCAATAACTGCCGTGCCAGTTCAATCTTGTCTTCCTCGACCAGCGATTTTCCGGTCTCCTCATTCCTGGCGCGCAGGAATGTGTAAGCCATGGCGCCGCCGATCAGCAACTTGTCCACCACCGTAACGAGGTTCTGGATTACTTCAATCTTGTCCGAAACCTTCGCACCGCCCAGCAGCGCGATGCAGGGGCGCTCCGGATTCGTAATCGCGCGGCCTAGCCACTCCAGTTCGCGGTCCATCAATAATCCCGCTGCGGCTTGGGGCAGATAAGACACCACTCCCACCGTTGAGGCGTGTGCCCGGTGAGCGGTGCCGAATGCATCATTAATATAGATGTCGGCTAGCGACGCCAACTGGCGGGAAAATTCCGGATCGTTGGCCTCTTCCTCCGGGTGAAAGCGCAGGTTCTCCAGCAGCAGGACTTCGCCGCTTTTTGGCCTTAGCGCCACGGTCTCGGGGCCGATGCAGTCAGGTGCCATTGTCACGGGCTTACCAAGCAACTCACTGAGGCGGGTTGCAACCGGCGCAAGACTCATTTCCGCATTGGGCTTGCCTTTCGGACGCCCCAGATGGCTAGCCAAAACAACTCCCGCCGAATGCTCTAACGCATATTGAATCGTCGGTAAAGACGCCCGAATCCGCTTGTCGCTGGTGATCTCCTTTCCCCCGGGGGCAAGAGGAACATTGAAATCAACACGTATGAAAACCGTTTTGTCTTTCAAATCAAGGTCTTTGATCGACAGTTTTGCCATGAAGCCATTGTAGGGGAGAGAGGATTCGGGTCCCTACCCCCCGCTGAGTAGGGGAGATCGATCAGCAAAAAAAATTGAGAAACAGCCTAAAGAAAGCGCCGGTTTAGGACGATAGTAAGGGTGTAGGGCGCGCTATTGTTTAAGCGACCTCACAGTTGCTAGGTGAAATCAGCAATTTAGAACTATAATCCTAGTCAAAGTGGAGAGTTCTAGGTCGTTAGGCCCACAAGTAGTATTCGGCCTTAATTTAGAAGCTCTTGGGAGTCTTGATGTCTACATTGCCAACTCGCGTACTGATCGCCGATGGCCAGCCAATTGTTCTGGAAGGGCTTCGCAGCGTTCTGGGCCGCAGTGCGGGAATTCAAATTATCGCCGAAGCTTCGGACGGGATCGAAGCCATCGACAAGGCCGTTCACTTCGACCCGGACGTCGTCGTAATGGATCTGAAGCTGCCGAAAGTGGACGGACTCACCGTCTTGCGTAGTCTGCAAACCCGCGCACCCAGGTCTAAGGTCCTCCTGTATACTTCAGCCGACAGCAAAGACGACTTTGTGGAGGCAATGAAGCTCGGCTGTTCTGGCATCTTACTCAAAGAAGCGTCCACCGCCCTGATCGAAAAGAGCATCTTGAAGGTTTCTGAAGGAGAAATTTGGCTGGACTCCAATACAACGGCCGCCGTGATTCGGCAGTTTGCTTCTCCTTTGGACGTATCTCCTGCCCCGGCAAATGGCTCGAAATCCATTCGCGAGCGAGCGCAGCTTAGCCAGCGCGAACGCGAAATTATCGTTCTGATTGCACAGGGTTATAAGAACAAGGAAATCGCCGAAAAGATGTTTATTACGGAGCAGACCGTGAAGAACCATCTTCACAACGTGTTCGATAAACTGGGCGTTTCCGACCGGCTGGAATTAGCCCTCTACGCTATTCACAACAGCCTGCACGTAAAATCTCCGGGCAGTCAGTAAGGCAGGGCGGTCGGAAACCTGCTCGGCCGGTGGCACGTCGCCATCCCCAATCGCCCGATGGAAGTCTTTCGCGCCGCGCTCCGGAAACTCTGGCTTATTGCCCTCGTTGCCTTTTGCATCCGCCTCGGTTTTGCACTCCTGTATATACACAGTGCGCCAAAGCAGGCGCTTGGTGTAATCCCGTTCCTTTTCGAACCCGGCAACATCGCATTCTCCCTGGCGCACGGGAATGGATTCAGCTCGCCGCTGCGCGTAGATACAGGGCCGACCGCCTGGATGGCTCCCGTCTACCCTCTCCTCCTGGCGGCTATCTTCAAACTGTGGGGAGCCTACACGTTTTCGGCTTACCTGGCCGCTGTATCCCTAAATATTGCCTGCTCCGTGCTCACATGCATTCCGATCTATTTTGTTGGGAAGCAAGTGAGCGGGTCCGGTGTTGCCGCTGGGGCGACATGGTTATGGGCGATCTTCCCCAATGCGATTCTTCTTCCGGTACAAAGCATGTGGGACGCACCGCTCGCCGCTCTCCTGTGTGCCACCATCCTTTGGAAGACGTTAACACTGGCCGATGGCTCCGATGTCCGGAACTGGTGCCTTTACGGAGTGCTTTGGGGCGTCACTCTTATGACCAGTCCAACGCTGCTTCTGCTTCTGCCGCCCTTCCTGCTCTGGCTGTTTTGGCGCCTCCATGCCAACGAACGCCCGTGGAGGACTGGGCCCACGCTCGCTGTCGGCGTTGCCCTCCTCTGCTGCCTTCCCTGGACCGTACGGAACTACTCGGTGTTTCATGCGTTTATCCCTTTTCGTTCGGTTCTCGGGCTGCAGCTTTGGGTGGGCAATAACGAACTCGCTCCTGACCGGCGGCCCGGTGAAGTCCATCCGATAAGCAACTCTGCGGAGCGTGCCAAATACGTAAGCATGGGCGAAATCGCCTACATGCGCGTGAAAGAGCGGGAAGCCCTCGAGTTCGTAAGAACCCATCCCCGAATGGAAGCGCAGCTCATTGCGGACCGGTTCGTTGCGACCTGGACCGGAGGCACCCCTCACCCCCTGGCAGATTTTTTCCGGATTCACTCATGGGGGTTCCGGGGCGTGCTCCTGTTCAATCTGTTTGTCGCGGTAGGCGCTTGGTGTGGAATGGCGCTCCTCCTCGGGATCCGTAATCCGTATGGGTGTCCAGTCGTTATCGCTCCCTTGTTGCTCCCAATTCCCGCCTATCTCACTCTTGCCTCTGCGCGATACCGCCACCCGGTCGACCCCGCTATCCTGCTATTAACCGCAGTCACGTTGGCGTGGTGTTCTGCTCGGTGGCGTGGTCGCTTGAATGATCGCAATGAACCCGTCCGATGAAGTCACACTTATAAGCGAGCACACAGCGTACGCGTTGGAGGATCAGGCCAAAATGACCCTGGCTAGAAATTACTTCGCCTGGCAGGGTCGCCTTGTTCTTCCAGAGTTGGGCAGCCGTGTTGTGGAGGTGGGATGTGGGATCGGGAATTTTACTCGCTTCCTCCTGGACCGCCAAGCCATCTTTGCCCTCGATATCGACCCGAGCTGCGTAGAACGGATCAGCGCCCGCTACCCGGAGCAACCTAACCTGCAGGTGGACGTATCGGAACCGGGCTCCCCCTCCTTCGAGCGTTTAAGCGACTTTCTGCCAGATTCATGCGTCTGCTTGAACGTTCTGGAGCACATCGAAAGAGATGAAGATGCGCTTCGAAGCATGTCCTCGGTCCTTGTCCCGGGAGGCGTTATTGTTCTGTTGCTTCCGGCTTTTCCGAGTCTTTATGGCCCGATCGACAAGAATCTCTGCCACTATCGCCGGTATACTCGCCGCTCGGTCATCAAACTAGCCGCCTCGACCGGACTGCGTATTAAAAAGCTCCATTACCTGAATGCCGTAGGCTTCTTCGGCTGGTGGATGAACGCCCGCCTCTTCCGGCGAAGCGCCCAGTCGACAGCGCAGATCAAAATCTTTGACAGGCTCGTGGTGCCTCCCATGTCACGCATCGAGCATCACGTCCGGCCGCCTTTTGGCCAATCCCTGTTCGCCGTGCTGCAGAAAATATGAAAGTCTCGGTCATCATCCCCGTATATAACGAGTTTCGGATGTTTACCGAGGTCGTGAAGCGTGTTCACGAGTCATCCTTACCGGAATCATGCCTGAAGGAAATCATCGTGGTCAACGATGGCTCCACCGATGGCACCGCGGCAGTGATCAATCAATGTGCTCAATCCGGCCATATCATTGCTCACCACCTCCTGGAAAACTCCGGAAAGGGATCGGCTATTCGCGCCGGGCTCTCGCTTGCCTCGGGAGAAATAGTAATCATCCAGGATGGCGACCTGGAGTACAATCCCGAAGATTACGCTGTTCTGATTGAACCGATTCTGAAGGGCGAAGCAGACTGTGTTTACGGCTCTCGTTTTCTCGGCAGGCCCTCTGGCATGGCCCTGAAGAACCGGATTGCAAATTGGGTGCTAACGCAGGCGGCGAACCTCCTCTACGGCGCTCACCTTACCGACGAGGCGACCGCCTACAAGGCTTTTCGCTCGTCTGTCCTGCACCAGCTTCACCTCACCTGCTGCCGTTTTGAGTTCTGTCCCGAGGTGACGGCCAAACTGCGCCGGCTGCGCTATTCAATCAAAGAGATTCCCATCACGTATAACGCCCGCGGAATCGCCGACGGCAAAAAAATTCGGGCCAGGGACGGGTTTGAAGCGCTCTGGACGCTGCTGCGGTATCGCTTTGCGCCCCGTCGGCGCTTGGTCAGGCAGATTAAATGCCCGTTACAATATAGAGAAAGCTCATTTTGAATATTATGGAAGACTGGCAGATCCGGCTTGAGGCGCTACAAGACGCCCTATCGACTCGTGTTCTTGTGCTCGATGGAGCCATGGGGACGATGCTCCAGGATCGCCATTTAACCGCCGAGGACTTCGGCGGGCGGGCTCTTGAGGGCTGTAATGAAAACCTGGTAGCTACCCGTCCCGATGTGATTCTGGATGTCCATCGGGCATATTACACGGCCGGCTCCGATATCGTCGAGACGAACAGTTTCGGCGGCACGAAAATTGTTCTTGCGGAATACGGCCTGCAGGATCACGCTTATGAACTGAATTTCGTTGCGGCAAAACTGGCTCGGCAGGCCGCCGGTGAGTTTTCAAAGCCCGGTCGCCCCCGATTCGTGGCGGGCTCCCTGGGGCCTACCACCAAGGCCATTACCGTCACCGGCGGCGTCACGTTTCCGGAACTGGTCCAAAACTTCTATGAGCAAGCGAAGGCGCTTGTGGAAGGCGGCGCGGATATCCTGCTGCTCGAAACCTGCCAGGATACGCGTAATGTTAAAGCAGGTCTGCTGGCGATTGACCGGCTCGGACGCGAACTGGGCCGGAAGATTCCCACCATGGTTTCCGGCACCATTGAGCCGACGGGTACAATGCTCGCCGGGCAAACGGCCGATGCGCTTTACACCTCCGTTTCTCACGCGGATCTGCTCTCCGTGGGCCTCAACTGTGCCACTGGCCCCGAGTTTATGACCGACCACATTCGGTCATTGCACGAGCTTGCCACAACCCGCATCTCTTGCTATCCCAACGCCGGTTTGCCGGATGAAGAAGGCCAATACGGCGAGACGCCCACTAGCCTGGCTGCGCAACTGGAGCGTTTTGCCGATCATGGCTGGCTGAACATCGTCGGCGGCTGCTGTGGTACGCGTCCCGACCACATCCGGGCCATGGCCCAGATGATCGAGGGCAAGAAGCCACGTGAAGCGAAGCCATCCACCCACCGCACCTACTTCTCCGGTATTGATCTGGTGGAAGCGGAAGAGAGCAATCGGCCCCTGATCGTCGGTGAGCGGACCAACGTGATCGGCTCGCGCTTGTTCAAGAACATGATCGCGGAAGAGAAGTGGGAAGAAGCGACCGAAATCGCCCGCTGGCAGGTCCGGAACGGCGCCCACGTGATTGACGTCTGTCTCCAGTCGAGCGAGCGCGACGAGCTGAAGGACATTCCGCCCTTCTACGAAAAGCTCATTCGCAAGATCAAAGCCCCGATCATGATCGACACCACCGACCCCAAGTCGATCGAGCTGTCGCTCACTTACTGCCAGGGCAAAAGCATCATCAATTCGGTCAACCTGGAAGACGGCGAGGAAAAATTCGAGCGCATTTGCCCGGTTGCCCATGAATACGGCGCGGCTCTGGTGGTCGGCTGTATCGATGAAGATCCGGTCCAGGCTCAAGCCTTTACGCGTGAGCGCAAACTGAGCGTTGCGCAACGCTCGGTGGAATTGCTCACAACCAAATACGGCATTCCGCCCGAAGACGTCATCATCGACCCGCTGGTCTTCCCGTGTGCTACGGGCGACGAGAACTACATTGGCGGCGCAGTGGAAACCATCGAAGCCATCCGCCTGATCAAAGAGCAAATCCCGTACGTGAAGACAATCCTGGGCATCTCGAATATTTCCTTTGGTTTGCCTGCCTCGGCCCGCGAAGTCGTCAACTCGGTTTTCCTGTACTACTGCACCAAGGCGGGGCTCGACCTGGCCATCGTCAACGCCGAAAAACTGGAGCGCTTTGCCTCCATCCCCGAAAAAGAGCGGCGGCTTGCAGAGGCACTGCTGTTTAATACGCCTCCTGTTGAGGTGCCGGCCGGGCACCCCCATTTTGCCGTTCTCGAAGGTGTGCCCGAAGATTGGCGTCACCAGTCGCGGGAACAGAAGATCGCCGTGAACCAGTTTCATATTGCGGCCATCACCGAACACTTTCGCGGAGCTAACAAAAGAGAGAAGAAGAAAGCGGCCGATCTGCCACTCGACGAACGTCTGGCGAACTACATCATCGAGGGAACCAAAGACGGGCTGATTCCAGATCTGGACCTGAAACTGAAGGAAGCCGCGCCGTTGGACATCATCAACGGTCCTTTAATGGCGGGCATGGCCGAAGTGGGCCGCCTTTTTAATAACAACGAGTTAATCGTAGCCGAGGTATTGCAGTCGGCCGAGGCCATGAAGGCAGCCGTGAACCATCTGGAACAGTTCATGGAGAAATCCGAATCCTCGACGCGCGGCAAAATCGTCCTGGCGACGGTGAAAGGTGACGTCCACGACATCGGCAAGAACCTGGTCGAAATTATTCTCAGCAACAACGGGTACGACGTCGTCAACCTCGGCATCAAGGTTCCCCCGGAAGACTTAATCAAGGCCTTTCAGCAGCATCATCCCGATGCCATCGGACTCTCCGGCCTTCTGGTGAAAAGCGCCCAGCAGATGGTAACCACGGCTGGCGATCTGAAAGACGCCGGAATCGATGTGCCTTTGCTGGTCGGCGGGGCAGCCCTTTCCGAGAAGTTCACTAAGACGAAAATTGGCCCTAACTATCTCGCGCCAACGTTTTACGCCAAAGATGCCATGACTGGCCTTCGTCTGATGAACGAGATTATGGACCCCGCTCTCCGCGAGCAGGTCCTCACGCAGCACATCTTTCGCGACAGTCCGGCTGAGGCAGCTCCGCGGGAACCAATCGCCGTGCCCACAGGAGAGTTTCGCAGTCCCAAGGTCCGCACTGACATTCCGATTCCTGCTCTTCCCTATGTGGATCGTAAGGTCAGAACCGTCCCGAACCTTCCCGAGGTCTGGAGCTACATCAATCCATTCATGCTGTACGGACGGCATCTTGGGTTCAAGGGAAATTTTGAGAAGCTGCTGGCCGAGCGCGACGCCAAGGCACTGGACCTGTTTCACAGCGTGGAGGCCATCAAGCACGAAGCCACCAAATTTATGAAGGTTCGTGCAGTCTGGCAGTTTTTTGAAGCCGAGCGGGAAGGGAACACCGTTCACCTGTTCGTTCCGGGCGGAACGTCTCCCGTCGAGAGTTTCCGGTTCGGCCGGCAAGCCAAATCCGACGGACTTTGCCTGAGTGACTATGTCCTGGATCCCCAGGACGGCCGCCGTGACCATTTGGCCATGTTTGTGGTAACGGCCGGCCGCGGCGTTCGTGAGTACTCGGAAGAGGCCAAGAACAACGGCGAGTACTTCAAAGCCCACGCCTCGCAAGCTCTCGCGATAGAAACGGCCGAAGCCTGTGCGGAATGGCTGCACCGCCGGATCAGGGAAGAGTGGGGATTCCCGGATCCTCCCACCATGACCATGCACGAGAGGTTCACATCCCGCTATCGGGGGAAACGCTACAGCTTTGGCTATCCTGCCTGCCCCAATCTAGAGGATCAGGCCAAGTTATGGCGGCTCCTGCAGCCCGAAGAGATCGGGGTTGAACTCACTGAAGGCTTCATGATGGAGCCCGAGGCGAGTGTCTCCGCCCTGGTATTCCATCACCCCGATTGCGCCTACTTCAGCGCGGCCGAGGAAACCGAACCGGCATTAGTCTAACGACGCAATCGACCTCAGTATGAGCCGGAGCCACGTCCCTTTACTGGGCGGTTGCTCCGGTAATCTGCCTGATGAACTTCACTTCCTCGGGCCTGTACGGCTTCCCATCTGTCCGGAAAATATCATGGAACCAGACGGCGGGCGGATGGTCCACGTAGGGATGCTGCCAGGAATCCCACGGCAGATAGGTTTGGCTCTTCCCGGCGACGAACCCCCAGTTAATCGCGCCTATTTTGTCCTTCTTCTCGAGCGGCATAATCGCCTGGAACGTGCTGCCCTTCGGTCGTGCCATATACTCCGTGCAGATAATCGGCCGGCCGTACTGCTGGAGCCACTTCACATGCTGCTCAAAGCTGGCGGGCGGATCATAGTTATGAAACGAGATGACATCGGATAAATCCAGCTCTTCTTTCGCCATCGGTGACAGCTTGGCGTAGCTGGACCAATCCCCTTCCCACAAGCAGCTGGTCAACGGCTGCTGCGGATGCACGGACCGCGCCCACGCAAAAGCCCTGGGTAGCAGCGCAAGCACAAGCTGCTTTACGTTCTTGGGCTCTTCTTTCCCATAGCTGGAGCCGTTCAGGTTGTCAGGCTCATTCCAGATATCCCATGCCAGCACCCGCTGATCCTTTGCGAATGCCCCGACGACCCCTTTCACATAAGCTTCCAGATGGGGGTACTGCGACGGATCTTGCAGCTCTTTCACCCCGGGGCTCTCCACCCACCCTGAATTATGGACACCCGGTTTCGGCGCTGGCTGTTTGCCTAAATGCGGATATGGATTCCAGCAGGAATCGAACAGGACAAAGATCGGCTTTATCTTATGCTTGTCGGCGATCGTGAGAAACGTATCAATTCTCTTCTTGAAACCCTCGCTGTCTTGTTCCCATAGCAGGTCATGGAGAAACACCCGCATCGTGTTCATGCCCAGTCCCTGAGCCCATCCCAACTCCAGATCGATCCGCTTTGGATCAAATGTCGCCGCTTGCCACATTTCCAGCTGATTAATCGCGTCCGCCGGAAGGTAGTTGCTGCCTACCAGCCAAGGCTCCTTGGAATACCAGGCGTTGGCAGCCTGCTTGGTCCATGTGCCCGATGAATTTGCAGCCGGTTGTGCTGATGACGGAAGTGCCTGCGCAAGGAGTAGGACTGCGGCCAGTAAATACCTGCCCGCCTTGAGGTGGTTCGCGTGTAGCATTTGGATCTGCTCTCGATTCTATATCGGCTCCTGATCGAGCCGTCGAGTCGGCAAACCCTTCACTAGCTGGCTTGATTCGGGTAGCCGATCAAATACGTAATGGGAAGAAGGCCGCCCTTTTCCGCTCCAGCCACCCACGTGTAGTCCGTACCAGATGCGCTGGTGGCTTCCGCCATCCTCTTGAGTTCCTGGGCCGAGTAGGTTCGCAGGCACGACATAATCCCGTCGATTGTCACTACCAGTGGAATTACGGGTAGGGGATAGGTGAAAATCCACCGCTTCAACCCAATTCTCCTCATACGGGCCGTCAATAGCCAGACCGCCAGGGGAGACAAAAGCATCACCAGGAGAGCTCTCGGAGTTCGCGAGGTGAACTCAAATACTCCAATCGGCTGTCTTTTTGCCACTGCGTCCCGCAGAACCTGTTTGGCCTGTTCCGGCCGAAAGTGATGGAACGCCGTAAAGATCGTTCTGAAACCGTGGAGGTCCGACGGTACCGCTACTGCGTCGACAGGATCGGGGCGATAGACGAGGTCAGTGACTCCGATTCTCGATAACCTTTCCTGCGCTCTCTGGCTCGGATACTTATCCGTGAGTACAGCCCTGGATTGAACAACTCCTTTGGTGAGCCAGTGGACCCAGGGCCCCCCTCCACCCGAACACAAGTCCACTACCTGCGATGCGTCGGACCGTCCCAGCACATCGAGGATCTTCTTTCTGACCGGACCGTACGTGTCTTGCACTTCAATCGAGGTCTCCAAAAAGTCGGTCAGCCCTTCGCGGATCGTTTTCGGGCACCAGTGAAAATCGTGAAGTTCGAACAGGTGTAATCTGGGCATGTTCGCAGTCCCCTTTCATAGTGCTTTTGAAAGTGGACTATCTCACAGCCTAACTGATTCAGCTTCGGAAGTGAACGAAAGGAGCGTTTTTGGCTAATCGTTCCAGTGCTTTAATAGCTCGGCTTCCTGCTCCTCGGAAAGGAAATCCTCTACAGTACGAGTACCTGGATCTCTTTGCACTTTAGATGAGGATCTGTTAATGTCTTCTTTGTACGAAATTTTGAGAATGAAGACATTCCCCTTCCGGCTGGCGGCTTCAGCGGTACTACCACAGAGTGGCTCCGGCGAGAGCAGCTTTGTACTCTCGCATTCAGAATGTTCATAAAACGGGGAAAGCGGACCCTTCGGTAAGGGAAAATACAGACCGAAAGGGCTGCTTGGGGTGGCTTTGATTGGGAGCATGGGACACTGAACCTCCGACCCAGATGGTTCTATCTTCAGCCCGGGCTTCTACAAAGATCAATAGGAAAAAAATATTTTTTTTATATTGAGTATTTTTATGGCGCTAGAAGTACTACAATGATGAAAAACAATTCATCCCAGGAAGTGTCGGGAATGTATCGCTGGTAAGTTTTGGGGGCACTCTCAGAATGACCCTCGTGAGTCGGCGTGCGCACTAAGAACCTAGGAGAATGATGTAGCTTTACCATGCCCCAGAATTATCGCTTTCAATTACTTGCCCCTCTCCACTCGCGTACGGGAAGCGCGATTGGACGCTCGACGGTAGACGAGGAGCTTTACCGTCGGCACTTTGCCTCTATGCAAAGACTTCGCGGTCGCGTGTACCTGAAAGACGGCGCCATTCAGCCGTGGGAATTGGATGAAACCGGCCGCTTTCACATGCACGGCGATGAGCAGAGCTGGCATTTCCTCCTGATCGACGATCAGGAAGAGGTGATCGGATGCGCCAGATACCTGCTGCATCCCGACGGAGTCGGGTACGACCAGTTGCGACTTCGGCATTCGGCCCTGGCGAACGATCCTTCTTGGGGCGAGAAGGTACGGAGCGCCGTGGAAGCCGATCTGGAGTATGCGCAGCGGGAAGGCCTCTCCTACGTCGAGTTGGGCGGTTGGGCCTTGTCCGAAGAGTGGCGGGGCACGAAGGCCGCACTGGAGATCCTCCTGGCCTCTTATGCCTGGGCCCAGTCGGTCGGCAACTGCATTTGTGCCTGTACCGCCACGGTACGGAATAACTCGGCGTCTATCCTGCGCCGCATTGGGGGCCGGGGTTTGCAGGCCGATGGCGAATCATTGCCCACCTATAACGATCCGCAATACGGTTGCTTAATGGAACTGCTGCGGTTCGACTCTCGCAGCGTGGATCAGCGCTTTGTCGCGATCGTCGAGCAGATTAAGTCGAAGTTGGCGAAGTCGGTCGTGATCGCGGGAGCCAAAAGTCCAGTCTGGGCTTTCCCCAGCTTCCAAACCCGGCGAATTGCCTCGTTCATGCTGGCGTCGTAGTACACTCTTCAGGTGTTTCCGGATAGTTTCGCATCCGCCCTGGAAAGCTGGATCGGCCTCCTGGGTGCGGATTTTGTCGTTTCCGACGCCGCCAGCTTACGGGCCGCCGAAACCGCTACTTTTGCAACCACCCAACGAATACCGGCCATCCTGCGCCCTGCCAATCGGGAACAGGTTCAAGAATGCCTTCGAATAGCGAATCGGTTCCACGCTCCTCTTTACCCCGTCAGTAGTGGCAAGAATTGGGGATACGGCTCACGCGTTCCACCTGCGGACGACTGCGCGCTGCTCGATCTGGGGCGGCTGAACCAAATTCTCGACTTCGACGAGGATCTCGCCTACGTAACTGTGGAGCCGGGCGTCACGCAGCGCCAGCTCCATCGTTTCCTTCAGGAGCGGCAATCCAGCTTGTGGATGGACGCCACGGGCTCAAGCCCGGATTGCAGCCTGATCGGGAATGCCATGGAGCGGGGCTTCGGGCATACTCCGTACGGCGATCATTATTCACACGTCTGTGGCCTGGAAGTGGTGTTGCCGGATGGAAGCGTCATTCAAACAGGTGCTGCCCGCTTTCCCGGCTCTCTAACCGGAGCAGTAAGCCGGTGGGGTGCCGGCCCCAGCCTGGATGGCGTCTTCTCGCAGTCCAGTCTCGGAATTGTAACGCGCATGACAATCTGGCTCATGCCGAAGCCGGATGTATTCGAAGCTTTT
>DATIMM010000175.1:0-3436 GCA_035475295.1 Bryobacteraceae bacterium | reverse complement strand
AATCGCGGCTTTCTTCGGGTGATCAGGCTGCTTGAACATGTACCATTCCGGATGTTCGCTGTAGTACGAGTAGTCGGGTGAGTTTTTATTCGGCGGCAGCCAGCAGGAATCGGGCTCTGCCAGATGCGCAATCAGCGTCTTGCCGTGTGCGGCGATGTCCTGGTAGATCGGATCGAGACGCGGATCATCGGGCAGCACAAACCCTCCCTATCGGTCTTTCAATTGCATCCCGACGTTTTTCCAAATTTTCGCCGCCACTCCTCCCTGCCCGAAGTCTTCATTCAGTTGCCGGACGGCATCAGCCGCAAACCTCGCGTTGGAGAACTTAAACGGATCAAACGTCGTGCAAAGCACAGCGTGTCCTCTGCTGTCCCTCACAACGGCCTTCGCCGCGGCAATCTTGCTTTCCAGGTTGTGAAATGTCGGATCGTCCTTGGTCGCCACAACGATATCGAGCAGATGCAGGTGATATCGCTGCAGAAAGTTGGTGAATTGAGGATCGTCCTTCAAGACATGCGCATGCGTATCGATGGGTTCCATCTGGGCAAACGCATCCAGGTCCGCTGCAGGAGCCTCACTCGCACCGTTCCTGGGACTTGGCGGCATAGCGACGATGCTGCCGATAACGGTAGCGCAAAGCCCAACGTAAGCAATCGAGAGTCTTCGCATTTTCTCTGTCTTTATATCTCATCGCCAGATCTGTCGCCTTCCGCATCCAGTCGTGGTGGAGCTGGCGCCGCCGAGTTTCGTGTACGTTATAGACTTCGCTTGACGCCGACTGTCGCTCGCCTACCAATCGGACTTAAGCCAAGCGCGCTCTTCCAACCTGTAGAGCGCCGGACAGAGGTCAAAACAGGCGAGTTTCCTACCCCGCTGAAAAGTTAGTCGGACTTTTGCAACCCGGAAATTAGTCGGACTGAACGGCGTTTCTCAGGACCTATCCAGCCCGTTCTTGGACGCTGCTCTCGTTCGGCGCAGCTCGGCGCTTGCGCCGGGCGGGTTGCAGGAAACCACGCTTGCGCCCTGATATCGTCGTAACCGATGTCCAAACGGTATGTCATTCGCTACGCTGTGCTGGCCTTTTCCGTGGCGCTCACACCGGCCGTATCTGGCCAGCAAACTCGCCTTGCCGCGACGCCGCCGATGGGCTGGAACAGTTGGAACCGATACGCGTGCGATGTAAGCGATGCTCTCATTCGCAAGCAAGCCGATGCCATGGTCAACAGCGGGTTGAAAGCGGCCGGCTACCAGTACGTGAATGTGGACGATTGCTGGGAAGGCCAGAGGGACGCGAGCGGTTACATTCAGCCCAATGAGAGATTCCCGGATATGAAAGCGCTGGGAGACTACATCCATTCCAAGGGTCTGAAGTTCGGCATCTATTCTTCACCCGGTCCGAAGACCTGCGCTAAACACGAAGGCAGTTATCGTCATGAGCAGCAAGATGCCGGCAGCTATGCGAAGTGGGGCGTCGACTATTTGAAATACGACTGGTGTAGCGCGCGCGATGTATACAAACCGGCCGAATATCCCGATGCCTTTCGCAAAATGCACGACGCTCTTATCCGCACCGGACGTCCAATCGTTTACAGCATTCACGGTCGTGGGCCCGTCTGGGAGTGGGCCGCAAGGTCAGGTGCAAATCTATGGCGTACCACCGGAGACATCAAGGACAGCTACGCCCGCATGATCGCTATCGCCTCGGCGCAAAGCGGGCTCGAACAGTACGCCGGCCCTGGACATTGGAACGATCCGGACATGCTCGAAGTGGGCAACGGAGGAATGAAGGAAAACGAGTATCGAATGCACATGACGATGTGGTGCCTGCTTGCCGCGCCGCTATTAGCTGGTAATGATCTCGCAAAAATGACGTCTGCCACCCTTGCGATCCTCACGAACCCGGAGGCCATCGCGGTTGATCAGGATGCTCTTGGAATCCAGGGCCGCCGCGTTCTGCAGGTTGGACCGGTTGAGGTCTGGGTAAAACCACTTCATGACGGGAGCAAGGCTGTTGGCCTGTTCAATCGCGAACAGGGCATCATTCCAGTCCAAATCAGTCTCAAGGAGCTTGGGCTGGGATCGCACGCAACCGTACGAGATCTTTGGGAACACAAAGAGTTGCCTTCGGTTTCTGAGATGTTATCCGCCGATGTTGGCGAACACGGTGTTGTTTTTCTAAAGCTTCACTGAGCCTGCCATCATTGTTGGGCGCTTTTAGGTTATACAGGCAAAAGCCTGTTAGCTTCTTGAGCCGCCAGTCCTCCTTCCCGCAACTCAGGCGCAGTCGTCCAGCGGCCATATGAAAAGTGTCATTCATATACGGAACGTCCGTATCGCGGCGCTTTCCGGATCAAAGAACCTGCGCTATGCACCTGCGGCGCCAGGTCGTATGTGCGAAGTTGTTAAGTGCAGGGTTGATTGGCTGTATTGAAGCATAGGTAGAGATAGGTAATCCGCGGTGAAGTTCAAGTTTGGTTTGAATCGTCGTTCTTTTTTGGTTGGACTGGGGCTGGCTGGCGAAACGCTGGCTCTGTCGCCGGGAATTGCTGAAGGGGCCGTACTATTCGGCAAAGAGAAACGGCGCTCGGCCGCGACGACCGCGGCCGCAGTCGACGGTCATGCCATTGTGCCAATTACGTGGGGACTTGGGTCGACGGGTGATATTTATGCCGAGCTGGGCGTGACTCCGCTGGTTAATATCAATGGCACCGTTACCGTGATTGGCGGCTCGGTGATGCGGCCCGAGGTGATGGAGCTGATGCGGCGCGGGAATGAACACTTCGTACTGATTGATGAGCTGGAGATTGCGGCGGGTAAGTTTATTGCGAGGTTGTGTAAGTCGCCAGTGGGGTATACGGGATTGGTGACGGGCGGCGCGGCTGCGGCGATGGTCGTTGGGTACGCAGGCATGATGACTGAGGATCTGGAGCCACGTATGCGCGTAATTCCAGACGTCAGCGATTTTCCGAAGAACGAGGTGATTATCCAGAAGAGCCATCGCTATCCCTTCGATCACCAGATCCGGCAGACGGGGGCGAAGCTGGTGGAGGTGGAGACGCGCGAGGAGATGATTAACGCGATCAATCCGAAGACGGCCGCCATTCACTTCACCAACATTTTGTCGAATCGGGGACAGATTAGCGGGCCGGAGACGGTGGCGATTGCCAAGGCGCATAACCTTTATACGTTCAACGATGCGTCGGCGGACGTGCCGCCGGTGTCGAGGCTGTGGGATTATCCGGCGATCGGGTTTGACATGGTGACGTTCAGCGGCGGGAAGGATATTTGCGGGCCGCAGGCGTCGGGCATTTTGATTGGGAAGGAAGAGCTGATTCGCTATGCGCTGATGAACATGAGCCCGCAGGAGGATCGCATCGGGCGGTGCTGCAAGGTGGGCAAGGAGACCATTTTCGGTCTGCTGAAGGCGCTAGAGATT
>DATIMM010000174.1:0-7956 GCA_035475295.1 Bryobacteraceae bacterium | reverse complement strand
GATTCATATGGGGCGGTTCCTATCGCGAGGCAGTTCCAACTGGAAGGTCATACCTGGCCCGGTATTCTTGTGAGCGGTGAGCAGCCCACCGTGTTGAGCAACAATCATGGATGCAATGGCCAGGCCAAGTCCCGACCCGCTGTCTTTAGTGGTGAAGAAGGGATCGAAGATCTGATCCTCGTGCTCGGCCGAAACGCCGCAGCCTTCATCCCGGATGCTAACGCAGACGCGATCGGCGCTGGCTTTTCCCGTGAGCCAAACTGTGCCGCCGCTCGCGCTTGCCTGTATGGCGTTGATAGTGAGATTCAGTAAGACCTGCTTCATCTGCTCCGGATCGCACTCGACCTCCGGCAACCGCCCATCGAATTCCTGGTAGAGATGGACGTCGCGAGAGCTGGTGGCATGCGCGGCAAGCGAAACCACGGAGGCTGCCAAGCTACCAAGATCCGTGAATTGAAAGCGGGGCGCACGAGGGCGGGCAAAATCCAGAAAGCTGGTTAACAGCTTGTTTAGCCGGTGCGCTTCTTTATCGATGATCTCAAGGCAGTTCTCAATGTTCTCCGGGGACGCATTTCCCCGTCGCAGGATTCCAGCCGCGCCCGAGATGCTGGCTAGCGGATTTCGTATCTCATGGGCGAGGTTTGCGGAGAGCTGTCCAGCAGCATAAAGCCGCTCACCTTTTTTGAGCCGCTCGATGTTTTGTTGAAGTTCCGTATACACGTTTTCCAGCTCCCGTTTGGTCTTTTCTAAATTGAAGCGCTGGCGCCGTTCACGATCTGCCAGAAGGCCAGCAATGACGCCAGCGCCGCCAAAAATCGATATTTCCACGATCTGATCGCTGGCGTCGAACCGGTTCACATTCCAGTTCACATACAGGTGGGGTGCATACACGAGGTCGGCAAAAAGCATGCAAAGTATCGCGCCGCGCCAGCCGTAGAGCATCCCGGCAACCATGAGCGGGATAAAGTTCAGGTGGTGCAGAACGTTGTGAATCTGAAAGTGTGACGCCGGAATAAACCAGGGCAAGGACGCGAGGACGACAACATTGAGGGCGATCAGCACCACGCGCCACCGTGTTTTTTTCAAGGGCGCCAGGAGCCGAGCTTTCATGGATGGCTTTTTTTCATGCACTTTCTTGTTTCTTCTTATTGCAATCCAATATCCCAACGCTAACTGGTTGTAGGACAAAGAAGGGATGTTCCATTTGGGACAAGGGAGCAGCGCGACACTGCCGCAAATGGGACAATTATCGCGCAGTTTTCCGCCATTTCAATCACTTAGGCGCGGAACGGTGATTGCATATTCATAGTCCGTGACCATTTGTGTACCGCTCCTGCTGCTGACGGCATTTTCCGTCGCCGCGCAAGAGAGCCCGCCACCTCAACCGGGTACTCCGGCGTCGCCGAAGCTCGCAGCCACTTCCGCCGAGATTCAGCCCCTGACCCTTTCCGAAGCACTTTCGTTAGCGGAACAGTACAGCCCTCAGTTGAAGGCTGCACAGGCACAGATCGCAGGTGCGGCGGCAGGCATTCAGACGGCCAGCGCCTATCCCAATCCGGCAGCTGTTTACCTGGGCGGCTATCAGTATGCGCGCCCCCGTTTTGGAGCGATCCCGGGAACGACGCAACACTTTGGACTTTCTCAGCCGATAGACCTTCCCAATCGCCGGCAGGCCCGCATCGACGCCGCCAAGCTATCGAGAAGGAGCACTGAATTTGGCTTAGACGAAACGCGCCTGGAGGTGCAGACCACAGTGAAGCAGAACTTTTATGAAGTGCTGCGCCGAAAGGGAGAGTACCAAATCGCACAGGACAACCTGCGCCTGGTGGAAGAGCTGCGGCGGCGTATCCAGGTGAAGGTAGACGTCGGCGAGAGCGGCAAGTTGGAATTGATTCGCGCCGACGCGGAACTTGCGACAGTTCGCGCGGGGGTGAAGAGCTCTCAGCTACGGCTAGTGACCGCAATTTCAGCACTGCGCGCGGCAATTGGAGTACCGCTGAGCAAGGAGATCGATGTTGAAGGTGCGATAGATCCTCACGTCCAGCTGCCACCGTTGAATGAGCTTCGGGAGCTGGTATTTGCAAGGCATCCGTCGTTGAAGCGTTCCGGCACCGATATAGAACAGGCGCGAGCGGAATTGAAGAGCCAGCGTGCACAGCGGGTGCCGGAGCCCTCCGTAGAAGCAGAGTACGAGCCACAGCCCGACCTGCGCTATTTTCGCGTCGGGCTCACCATCCCCCTCCCGATCTGGAATCAGCGGCAAGGCCAGATTGGCCAAGCACAGGCTGCCATCAACCGCGCAACCGCCACCAACGACATACAGCGTCTGCAACTGACGAACAGTCTGGAGAGCGCTTACGGGCAGTATGAGGTCGCCGACCAGCAGGTGCAATCGTTCGAAAGCGGCGCGCTACGCGAAGCCAACGCCGCGGTAACGGCGGCACAAGCAGCGTACAAGTCAGGAGAAAGAGGAATCATCGATGTCCTGGACGCGCAGCGCGTACTGCGCAGTGTCCGGTTGGATTATCTGAACGCGCAGTTCGACAGGCAAGCGGCTTTGATTGAGCTGCAACAGCTCCGGGCCGTAGATGTGAAGGGAAATACACCATGAAGACAAAGAATGCACAGGTCTTGAGGAGTTTCTGGCCGTTCGGCCTGATCGTGCTGCTGTCCGGTTGCGCGGCGCATGCCACTCGTCCCGAAGCCGCTCAAGACAATACGAAAAAGGTGGCAGCCCATAATCCGATGGAAATCAAAGTATCGGATACGCTGCTGGAACAGACCGAAGTGGGACAGGCGGTGTGGGAGCCAGTAACGCGGACGATGCAGGCGGCGGCGAGAATTCAAGCGGACGGTACGCGCATGGCCCGTGTCGGCTCGCCGGTCGATGGACGAATCACGAAGCTGCTGGTGATGGAGGGGCAACACGTGCAACGAGGCGAGCGCCTCGCCGATCTCCACAGTAACCAATTGTCGGAGGCCGAGTTTGCGTTTCTCAAGGCTTATTCACAGCAGCAGCTTTCGAAGCGGGCGGTAACCCGAGCTGACCAACTCTTAAAAGCCGATGTGATTGGTTCCGCTGAACTACAGCGTCGCGAAGCAGAGCTGCAGCAAGCCACGGCCGAGGTCGCGGCGTCGCACGCGCAGTTACAGCTGCTGGGCATGACCGAGAGGGCTATCGCAAACCTCGCGAAGGACAACAAAATCAGTTCGGCCTCAGAGATCGTCACTCCCGTCAGCGGCACCGTGCTGAAACGCAACGTGACGATCGGTCAAATTGTGCAGCCGGCGGAGACAGTTTTTGTGATCGCCGACTTATCGACGGTCTGGCTGGTGGCGGATATACCCGAAGAAAATTCGGGCGAGGTCAAAGTCGGCAAGATGGTTCGTGCCGAGATCGCGGCGTTTCCCGGGGTGGCCATAAGCGGCCGGCTTTCGTTCGTCAGCTCCATTGTCAATCCCGAGACGCGGACGGTGCAGGTACGCATGGACCTGCCAAATCCACAGCATAAATACAAACCGGACATGCTGGCGACCATGGTGCTGGAAGACACTCCGCACAACGAGGAGGTGATTCCCGAAGACGCGATTGTGCACGAGAACAACAAGGATTACGTGTTCGTGGAGACAGGCCCTAAAACGTTTTTGCTCCGCCCGGTGCAACTGGGAGAAGAATTCAACAACCAGCGAGTGGTGACCAGCGGAGTTCAGCGTGGAGAAAAGATTGTGCTTCACGGGGCATTTCACATCAACAACGAACGTAAACGCCTGGCGCAAATGGGGGAGGGATAGACGATGGTAGCAGGGATTGTCCGAAGCGCATTAAAGCAGCGGATTGTAGTAGTTGTTATCGCCGCTATCCTGCTGGCGTTTGGCATCATCGCGGCCCAAAACCTTTCTGTGGATGCTTTCCCCGATGTAACTAACGTTCAGGTTCAGATCGCGACGGAAGCTCCGGGGAGATCGCCGGAGGAGGTGGAGCGCTTTGTCACGGTGCCTTTGGAAATTGCCATGACGGGCCTGCCCGGATTGACGGACATGCGTTCCCTAAACAGGCCGGCGCTTTCATTGATCACGCTGGTGTTCAACGACAAAATGGATGTTTACTTCGAGCGGCAGCTCGTGATGGAGCGCATGATCGAAGCTAGTGGAAAGCTGCCTCCGGGAATCCATCCAGTGCTGGGTCCGGTGTCGAGCGTGCTTGGCGAAGTGTATCAATACACGCTGGAGGGTCCGCACGATGGGAAACGGGCGCTGTCCGAACTAGAACTGACGCAGAGGCGCACCATTCAGGATTGGGACGTGCGTCCGTTGCTGCGCTCCATTCCAGGCGTGGCGGAAATCAATTCCACGGGCGGATATGTCAAACAGTATCAGGTCCTGGTGGATCCGGTCCGAATGCGTTACTTCGGCGTGACGATTGAGGACGTCCGCAATGCAATATCCAGAAACAACGGCAACTCCGGAGGAGGCGTTTTGGCGCAAGGTCCGGAACAGTTCCTCGTACGAGGAATCGGGCTCATCAACAGCCTGGACGATATCCGCTCAATTGTCTTGAAAGAAGTACGCGGCACGCCCGTGTACGTGCGCGACGTAGCAAACGTGCGCTTCGGCGAAGAGGTTCGCTACGGGGCGATGATCAAGGGCGGCTACACCGAAGCGGTCGGCGGTATTGCCATGTCGCTGGCAGGCGGCAATGCAAAAGCGATTGTGACGCGGATCAAAGAGAAAGTAAAAGAGATCAATGACGGCCACATGCTTCCGGGCGGCCTGAAAATCGTTCCGTACTACGACCGGTCGACGTTGGTGAACGCGGCACTGCATACCGTGAGCGAGGTGCTTCTGGAAGGCATTGTCCTGGTTGTGGTGATTTTGTTTTTCTTTCTCGGAGACCTGCGATCGAGCCTGATCGTGATCGCCACACTGGTGCTGACGCCGCTGATCACGTTCATAGTAATGAACCATTACGGGCTATCGGCAAACCTGATGTCGCTGGGCGGATTAGCCATTGCTATCGGGCTGATGGTGGACGGTTCCGTGGTGGTGGTGGAGAACGTGTTCGCGCAGCTCGGTCACAGACGGGGTGAAAATCGGTTCCACGTTGTTCTGGACTCCGTAATGGAGGTAGGGACACCGGTGATTTTCGGGATCTGCATCATCATCGTGGTGTTTCTGCCGCTGATGACGTTGCAAGGCATGGAGGGCAAAATGTTTGCTCCTCTCGCATACACAATTGCAATTGCGCTGGCGGTATCCCTCGTACTGTGTCTGACGCTGTCGCCCGTACTGGCCTTCTATTTGTTGAAGGGCGGATCGGAGCACGACACGTTGGTTGTCCGGCTGATCAAGAGACCATATTCCCGCATCTTGAACTGGGCGCTGCGAAATAAGATGGTGACCATCGGCACAGCGCTGGTCCTTTTTGCCGGAGCAATCCTGCTGTTCCCTTATCTAGGAACCTCATTTATTCCCGAAATGCATGAAGGCACTCTATCGCCCAATCTGGATCGTGTGCCGAACATTTCACTGAACGAGTCCGTGAAGATGGAGATGGAAGCGACTCGAGTGATCGGTCAAATCCCGGGAGTGCAGCTGCCGGTCATTTCACGTCTGGGCAGAGGTGAATCGCCAGCAGACCCGGCCGGCCCGAACGAAGACGACGTGATGGCCAACCTGAAGCCGATGGAAGAGCGACCCGGAATCACACAGGATGAAGTCGCCGAGCAGATTCGTAAGCGCCTGGGCCCGGTGATGCCCGGCGTCAATATCGTGATGGCACAGCCGATCTCAGATCGTGTCGACGAAATGGTTACGGGGGTGAAGGCCGATATTGCGGTGAAGATCTTTGGCGACGACCTCCAGACGCTGATCGAGAAGGCGAACGAGGTGGCCAAGGTAGCAGGCACGGTCCGTGGATTGCGCGATATCCGCATCGATCGCGTGGGAGGTCAAGAGTACCTGAATATCCGGATTAACCGCGAGGCGATCGCACGGCAAGGGCTCAATGCGTCGGATGTGAACGACGTGATCGAAAGCGCGATCGGCGAAAAACCGGTGACTGAGATTTACGAAGGAGAACGCCGCTTTCAGGCCGTGGTGCGGCTCCCAGAACGCCTGCGGAATAATCTTCCGGCGATCCGGGAGATTTTGATGGAGACGCCCAGCGGAGCTAAGGTGCCGCTTTCACAGCTGGCCGATATTCGTCTGCAGGACGGCCCGGCGGAGATTCGGCGTGATCTGGGCAAGCGGCGAATCGTAGTCGGCATCAACGTGAAGGATCGCGATTTGGGCGGCTTCGTGGACGAGCTCCGGCACAAAGTGAGTCAGCGCGTTCCGCTACCGTCGGGCTATTACTTCGAATGGGGCGGGCAGTTTCAGAACATGGAGCGCGCGCTGCATCACCTGATGATCATCGTCCCTATCACCATTGGAGCGATCTTCTTCCTGTTGTTCCTTCTGTTCAACTCGGTCCGGTTCGCGGCACTGATCATTACGGTTCTTCCGTTTGCCTCTATAGGAGGCGTGGTGGCGCTGTTTATCTCCGGCGAGTACCTCTCGGTACCGGCATCGGTCGGCTTTATCGCGCTGTGGGGTATCGCGGTTCTGAACGGTGTGGTTCTGGTGTCGTACATACGGAAGCTTCGGAACGACGGTCTTAGCCAGCAAGAAGCGATTGCGGAGGGAGCAAAGCTCCGCGTTCGTCCTGTCATGATGACGGCCACGGTTGCGGCGCTGGGTCTTGTGCCCTTCCTGTTTGCTACCGGTCCCGGATCGGAGGTGCAGCGTCCACTGGCCGTGGTGGTGATCGGCGGGCTGATCACATCAACGCTGTTGACGCTAGTTGTGCTTCCGACGCTGTATGGCTTTTTTGAAGGAAAGAGCTTCAAAGCGCACGAGTACAGAGAAAAAGAGGAGGGTGTCGCCGTGGGCGGTTGAGCGAGGGCGTGGGCGCGTCTCTTCACCTGGACAGGGCAGCAGCTCGTACCAGAAAAACCTGATAGCGCCTTACCACATCCAACCCTAAAGCTTTTCCCCGTTTCAGCCGAAGGTTCATCAGGCGGTAGAACTGATGAACCAAGGCCCCATACGGGATCATGAACAGCTACGCAATCAAGGAGTCATCGAGTACCCGGCCACTGAGCGGGACCGGCTGATACTGAAGCACCTCAACCAAGTAAAGCTGATTGCCCGTCGCATTCGTGAACGTCTACCGCATTCGGTGAATCTGGACGATCTGGTATCGGCAGGGATGCTCGGCCTGATCTCCGCCATTGACCAGTACGATTCCACGTACTGCGTGAAACTGAAGACCTACGCGGAGTACAAGATCAAAGGCGCAATTCTCGACTGCCTGCGAGAAATGGACTGGGCGCCACGTCAGCACCGGAAGCGCGCAAGGGAGATAGACGGTGCGGTCGCGGCGCTGGAGCAGGCCCTTCAGCGGACTCCGAGCGAGGAAGAGGTTGCGCAGCGGCTGGGGCTTTCGGTAGAGGAATACCAGAACTGTCTCAGCGAAGTGCGGGGAATTACGCTGGGCAGCCTTGAGGATTCGAGAGCAGCCCGCCTGGACGACAAGAACACCGTTCGTGATCTGGCGGATGCCGTTACGAAGCTGCCTTCCCAGATTGCGGAACGAGCAGAAATGCAGGCGATACTATATGATGCCCTGCAGCGCATGCCGGAACTGGAGAGAACGGTTCTCAGCTTTTATTATTACGAGGAGATGACATTGCGTGAAATCTCCAGCCTGACCGGATTGCACCTTTCCCGTATCTCGCAGCTAAAATCGCGGGCGATTTCACGGCTGCGGTCATACATGCACACGGGGCATACGCCGGGCCTCCCCTCTTAATTTTCAGGAGGCACAACGTGCAGCGTGAGTTCCTTGCGATGACGGACGATGGCGACGGGAATCGTTTTTTCTCCGTGCCGGTCCATTCGCAGGGCCGCTGTGAC
>DATIMM010000173.1:0-7014 GCA_035475295.1 Bryobacteraceae bacterium | reverse complement strand
TTAGGGCCCGATAGCAATGAGCATGCGTGTACGTACTCCGCCACTGTCATGCCTGTCCTATACTGACCGAATCGTATAGCACTTGCACCCCGTTTCTGGTGTTCGGGTTATCACTAGGCGTATCCGACGCTCCAAAGGTCCCGGATAAGCGTCAATGCCCCAGTGCTTTTTTGCCATGCAGCAATTTTAGGACACGAGCGCGCCGCCCTTGGCCCGCCGCTCTGCCCGATCGTGTCGGAGCCATTCGCGCCGTCCTCGCCGGAGAGCGCCAACCCTTGGACGCCAACGCCTTGGCACGCATCTTCACCCGCGCTCGCACCCACGACGTCCGCGAAATCGCCGAAACCCTGGTCTCCCTCGGCCAGGCCCGCCGAGTGGAAGACCGCTACGTCGTCTGATCTTCCCCTGGGAAAATCGGGGACGGAGCACCAGCTTCCCTAATTTCCTCATGATCCGAACCTGTCCGTAACGGCTCACACGGAGCCAGTCAATCTGATTGCTCCTCACACACGGCAGGGCCAGCCGATTCATCGCTCTTCAAAATCGCTCTGATACCGTTCTTGAAATGCACCCCTCTTCGTTCGTAGCCGTACTCCGCAATCTGGGCTTCACCATCGGAGCCCTCGCATGCATCGTGTTTGCAGCAGTCCCAGCGAACGCTTCTACAATTTGGAACTGGAACTATTCCGGCTCGGGGATTAGCGCTGGCGGAACTCTGACCACCATGGATACTCCGAATGAAATGGGTGGCTATCTCATCACGGCCATCACCGGCACACGGAATGGCATAGCCATCACCGGCCTTCAGCCTGTAGGCACGCCTATTCCGGGCAACGAACCCTTCGACGTCGATAACCTCGTTTTTCTTGGTCCCGGACCGCAGCTGAAGACCGGCGGTTTCGGGTTCTCTATCGCGGACGGGACCTATTCAAACCCGTTCTATGCTGACTTTCTGCCCACGCCCACCTATCTTGAATTCTTCTCGGCACCGCCATTTACGCCCGGTACCCCGGGGCCTGAAGACACCGAGCTTCCCATCGACTTTTCGGCATCGCCCGTAGTCACACCGGAGCCGGCCAGCGGCCTTCTTGTCGCTGGCATACTGGCCGCAATGGCCTTTGGGCTGCGCAGGAACACTCATCGTTTTTGATCCCGCCCTGGTTGTCTTCTCGGCCGGCGGATAATTCCCGAACCAGCGGAGTTCTACGCTCTTTCCAGCCATCGGCGCGGCGCCTACGACGGTAGCAGGGAGGCAACCCGCCGTTGCGCGATAGCGTCCATATTTTTCCGCATCGTCTCGATGCGTCGTCGGCCCTGGTCTGAGCCATCAATGACGCGTTCGACGTTGGAAAGCCATTCGGGCAAGTCCATGGTCTCCCGAAAACCCGCCAGATAGGGCTGAATTTTCGCATATTGGAAATACATCTCCTGACAGGTCCCATATACTAACTCGGCGCTGAGCGCGCCATGCAGAACAAAGGCGGCCACCATATCCCAATATCCATACACCTGAAGAACGAAGCTGGAATGCTGATTCCCCGCAGTCACGATCTGGACCAAATCCTCCACCGAGGAGGGAAGGAAAGCACCCCCAATATAGGCCCGAGCTTCCCGCATAACGGTCTCGCGCCTCAGCTCATAGAGCTTCAGGATCAGATCCGCTTCCTCAATGGGATTGTTTCTCGTCTTTGTCTGCCGGGCCATAGCATTAAGCTAGATCATACGTCCAAGGCGCATTAGACGTCTTCCTTCTTCACTACCCATCTCTCGCACTGAATCCCGCGGCTGCCGTTCCGCTCATACCACCCGGACCCGTAATCCATCTCGGCCAAAAGTCGACCTTTCATTCCCTATCCGTCAGCCCGGATGAGTACTTTCCGGGTTGGCGACCATCCGGACAGAACTCATCAGGTGAGTGCCTCACTCGGGAACCAGTCGGTTACGCCTGCAACAGTGCACTGTGTTGGTGGTGCGGTTAGCCAAAGGAACGCCTTTGAAAATAACTGCCTCCGTGCGGATGCTCGACATCACCAATGTTTATGTCCCAAATCCCTACCGCCACATCCCACTGCAAGCGACACTTATGCACTACAGCGGGATTTCAATCATAGGCAAACGCCGTACGAATCCGAATCCGAAGCAGCCCGAAATAAATACTACTTTGCGCGCATCGAATAGCTGGAGTGAATACTCTGTTTGCTGCGGTGAGAGATTTCTTTGAGTTTATGGGAGAACTCACGATGTTCGGCCTCCAGGCTGTCCAGCGCACCTTTGTCCCGCCATTCGAATTTAACGAAACCGTCCGACAGATTTACGAAGCGGGCTGGCGCTCATTGCCGCTCGTGGTGGCCTCAGGATTTGCATTTGGAGTGATTCTCGCACTGCAGACGCGGGCCGAGATGGAGAGCTTCGGTGCCGGCGCAATGATTCCCCAGGCGGTATCAACCGGACTGTTCAAGGACATTGGCGCAATCATCGCGGCACTGCTACTGGCCGGCCGGGTCGGAGCCGGCATTGGCGCGGAGCTTGCCGGTATGCGTGTCACCGAACAGATCGATGCGCTCGAGGCGATCGGTGTCGACTCCATGAAATATCTCGCCGCCACGCGAATTCTTGCCTGCGTCATCATCATGCCGATTCTCACGCTCGTCCTCAACTTCGCGGGACTTCTGGGAGGCATGCTCACCGACATGTGGGCCCTGCACATGTCCCCGCGGGCCTTCGTGCGGAACGCCTTCGGGGCAATGGGCTGGGCGGATTACATCCCACCGACGTTAAAAACCGTCGTATTCGGATTCGTGATTGGCACCGTGGCCTGCTATTTGGGGTACAATGCCAGCCAGGGCGCAACCGGCGTGGGACAAGCTTCGACGCGCAGCGTTGTCTATTCGCTGCTCCTCGTGATGCTCTCCGATGTCATCCTTGTGAAGCTCACGTTGTTTTTCTTCGAGGGCTGACGTGGCAAACGAAGCGTCGGCGGTTCGTTTAGAGAACGTCACCAAACGGTTCCGGAACCGGAAGGTTCTCGACAACGTGTCCTTGGAAGTGGCGCTCGGCGAAGCGTTCTGCTTGCTCGGCCGAAGCGGCACCGGCAAGAGCGTCACTTTGAAGCTGATCATCGGGCTTCTGAAACCGGACAGCGGACGGGTCTTCCTTGAAGAGGATGAAATCCAAAAGCTGGATCCAAAGCAGCTTTCCGAGGCTCGGAAGAAGACCGGATTTCTGTTCCAGAACGCGGCTCTGTTCGATTCCATATCGGTCGGCGACAACGTGGCATTTCCTCTGCGCCGGCACACAAACAAGTCAAAAGACGAGATTCGGTCTATCGTGCAGCAGAAACTCAAGGACGTCGAACTGGAGAAGGAATCAGCTAAGATGCCGTCGGAGTTGTCTGGCGGCATGCGCAAACGCGCGGCGCTGGCGCGTGCTCTGGCACTCGATCCGCGCATTCTGCTGGTGGACGAGCCCAGCAGCGGGCTCGATTCAATTACCGCCACCGAGATCTACGACCTGCTGCTCAGTTTGAAGAAGAAACACAACGTCACCCTGATCTGTGTCACCCATGATGCGGTGGGCGCACGTAAGTTCGGGGACCGGTTCGCGGTCCTGGATGAAGGAAAGCTCGTGGCTTGCGGTTCGTCCGAAGAACTGCAGCAAAACCGTAATCCGCTAGTTCGAGATCTGGCTGTGGGAGCGGAAATCTGATGTCGAAGGCAGTGAAGGTAGGCATTCTGATTGTCGGTGGAGTGGTGCTGTTCGGTTTGGGCCTGTTCCTGATCGGAAGTAGCAAGCAGATGTTTTCGCACCACTACACCGTCTATGCGGATTTCAATGACCTCGCCACCATACAAGGCGGAGCAACGGTGCGCGTCTCCGGCATGGATGCGGGAACCGTGGATAGCGTCACCATTCCGAGTGCGCCCTCTGGCAAGTTCCGGGTGAAAATGCACATCGATGAAAAGTTCAAACACATTGTGCGTGAGGACTCAGTTGCAACGATTCAGACGGAAGGCATGGTGGGTAATGAGTTCGTCCAGGTGAAGAAGGGTACGGATAAATCACCTGAGTGCCAGCCCGGTTGCACCATCAAGAGCCAGGAAGCGGCCAGCCTTTCTCAGCTCATGCAGCAGGGGAACCAGATCGCAGACCAGATCAAGAGCACGATCAGCGACCTGCATGGGCGCGCGGATGTTGTGATGGGCAACATCAGCGACCTGAGCGGGCACGCGGATCAGGCCGTTAAGACCGTGAGTCCTGACGTTCAAAGGATCGCGGCCAATGGCGTGAAGATCAGTGCCAACGTCAACCAGATCGTCTCTGGTGTACGGGACGGGCAAGGTGCGGCCGGCAAGATCCTGGTGGATCGGCAGACCGCGCAGGATGTCGCGCGAATCGTCGACAACACGAAACAGACCACCGCCAATGTGGACAGCGCGTCTGCCAAAGCGAATGCAATGATCGACCAGGTACAGCAAAAAGATCTTCCTAAGGTGGATCAAACTTTGACAAATGTGCAGGACATGACCGGGCAAATGAATGGCGCTGTGGGCACGTTCCTGGCAAAAGGATCCAACCATGAGCCCACCGCCGAAGCCTTGCGTGGCACAGTCCAGCATGTCAATGAGGCGTCGGGCAATCTGGCGGACGACACAGAAGCCATTAAGCACAACTTCTTTTTCCGCGGATTCTTTAACCGTCGTGGCTTCTACAATCTTTCGCACATGACTCCGAGCAAGTACCAGGACAGCGAGTTCATCAAAAAGCCGGCAGCTCGCGTGTGGGTTCCGGCTGCCGACGTGTTTGAGATTGGACCCGATGGCACGCAGAAGCTCACAGCAGGCGGCAGGTCTATCCTCGATCGGGCGATGTCGGGAATTGTCCAATACCTGCCGAACAATCCCATCATGGTCGAAGCGTACTCAACTCTTGGATCGGCGGAACAGCGCTACCTTTCCTCGGAGCAGCGCGCGGCCGAAGTACGGCGGTATCTGGAATCGAAGTTCCACCTGAACCCGAAGTGGGTCGGAACGATGGCCTTCGAGAACCACGCTCCAAACCATAGCGGCAAAGAGACCTGGGATGGAGTCAGCGTCGTTGTGATCCAGTCCCGCCATTAACCCCTTGGCCGGAAATCAGGTCACAGCCATACCTGCGGTCACCACGGTTGAACCGCAATCACAGCGGAGGGGCGACACTATTCGACCTTTCTGGCCGATGGTCTACCCGTCCCTTCAATCCGGCCTCCAGATAGTAACGCCCTCGAACCGCCAAGCCGGCCGCGCTCCCGATCGCAAACCATTCAGCGGAATTGCCGGTCTTCGCCGCCATTGTCTTGACTGAGCGGTCTTTCCAGGCGAAGTTTTTCGATACGTCACAGATTAGTCATCGCTCTGCAAAACTCCTTTGTTACTTAAGGTAGGCGGCCTACTCGACACGCCGCCAGTCCTTAAACTTTGGAGAGTTAATGTTAAAAGCCAGATATCGCTGCGCCCTGGGGGTCATCTTCGCTGCATGGAGCAGTTTCAGCGCCAGTGCCGCCGACATCAAGACGGTATTCGTCATCGCAATGGAGAATCACAACTGGACGCAGCCCGCCCAGGTCCCCGGTAAAATCCAGCAGATTTATCAAAATCCCAACGCGCCGTTCCTGAACAGTCTCGTCAGCGGAACGGCCTCGGCCATCATCGATGGCACAGTCGTCAACCTGAGCCGTCAGGTCGCCTACGCAACCGCGTACCATAACGTGCTGGCCACTCCCGGCGGAAACAACCCGCACATTCATCCGTCGGAGCCCAGCTATCTCTGGGCGGAAGCCGGCACCAACTTCGACGTGTTCAACGATAACGACCCCTTCGCCGCCACTGGCGGCACAAACCAGAACACGAACTTGCACTTGAGCGCTCTCCTCACGCGCGCTGGCAAAACTTGGAAGTCCTATCAGGAAGATATCGATCTCACTCCGAATAGCAGCGGCCAGCTCACCAACGCTCCTCTTCCGGAGAATATGTGGACCGTTCCGCTGAGCAGTTTCTCGGGACGATTCGCCACCGGCTTCGCCAACACATTCAATGGCTCAAACCAGTACAACTACGCCGCTAAACACAACCCCATGCTGTTCTTCACTGACACCAATGGCGGCGACAATCCGACCCCCAGCAATCCGCTTTCCCCGCATTATGCGCCGCTGCAGCAGTTGATGGCCGATCTTGCCAATGACACAGTGGCTGACTACAACTGGATCACGCCGAACCAGTACAACGACATGCACACATCACTCACCGGAGGCTACAAAGGGCTAACCGGCGACGCGGCCAATATCAGGCAGGGCGATGATTTCCTGAGCCAAGTTGTTCCCGCCATCATGGCATCCAACGCGTACAAAAACCACGGCGCGATCATCATCTGGTGGGACGAAACCGAATCGGATGGCGTCGCAGGTGACAACGCGGACGACTTCAATCACACCATCGGCGAAATCATCATTTCTCCGCATGCGCATCCGAACGTGAATGGCGTACCGTATGCGAGCCCGGTGAATTACACGCATTCCTCCGACTTGCGCACCATGCAGGAGATCTTCCACGTGGGACCATTTTTGCGTGATGCCGCCAACGCTAACGATCTGTCGGATTTGTTCGCGCCCGGCTCTATTCCGAAGAAGCCGTAGAAGCTCGTTCTGATTCAACGGCCTGTGACAATCGGCAGCCGGTGTGCGTGCGCAGAGATTCCTGAAACCGGATTCTCTGCGCGCTCTTCATGCCTGTAATCAGCGTTGCGGGACACTACAGCTACCAGAAACGCCGATCTGTCCGCGAACCCGGCTGCGATCAAATCCGGCCAGGCGAATTACGTGTCTTCCTTCTTTACCACCCATTTTTCCTTCATCTCGGCAAATGGCAACTCGCCCCCGCGCTCCTTCGGAGTGGGCAGATTCCCCACGCCTGTAGGCCCGGCATGCCCGCCCGGGCCCTCCTTCTCGCGCTCAATCACCTGCAGCCAAGTCTCATAGGTCAT
>DATIMM010000172.1:0-28131 GCA_035475295.1 Bryobacteraceae bacterium | reverse complement strand
GACACCCAGAATCGGCCGCACCGGATATTCGAGCTTCGGACCTACGAGTCGCAGTCGTTCGCCACGCTGGCGCGCAAAGTGGAAATGTTCAACCAGGGCGAGGCCGGCATCTTCGAGCGCCTCGGAATGAAGCCGGTGTTCTTCGGCCAGACCATCATCGGCCCGAAGCAGCCGAATCTGATGTATATGCTTTCCTACGACAGCCTGGCGGACCGCGAAAAGTTATGGCACGCCTTTGGCAGCGACCCCGAATGGAAGAAACTGAGCACGCAACCCCAGTTGAGCGACAAAGAAATCGTGGCGAATATCAGCAACGTAATTTTGAGTCCGCTGCCGTTTTCCGCCGTCCGGTAGTTGCCGTTTTGACATTTAACAGGGTTTTTGTGCTATCCTGTGGAAAGTTTCTAATCAACTTGGGAGGCTCGGGAACGGTGTGCCGTTCGCAAGCCGCTTGAACCAGTCAAACTATGAGTCACAAGCCCGGCAAGAAGTACGAGGCTGCGGCGAAGCAGGTAGAGGCGAAGCCTTATCAGCTCCCCGAAGCAGTTACTCTCGTTCAAAAAATTAAATTCACGAAGTTCGACGAGACGGTGGAAGTCCATATGCGTCTCGGTGTCGATCCCAAGCACGCGGATCAGATGGTCCGCGGCACCGTCGTGCTCCCCAACGGGCTCGGCAAATCGAAGTCGGTCCTGGTCATCGCCTCCGGCGACAAGATTCGCGAGGCCCAGGAAAACGGAGCCGATTTTGCGGGCGGGGAAGAGATGGTCAACAAAATCCAGTCTGAAAACTGGACGGGTTTTGATGCCGTGATTGCCACTCCGGACATGATGCGCTCGGTCGGCCGTCTCGGTAAGATTCTCGGACCGCGCGGCTTAATGCCAAACCCGAAAACAGGAACCGTGACCACCGATGTTGCGAAGGCCATTCAGGAGATCAAGGCCGGTAAGGTCGAGTTTCGCGTCGACAAAACCGGTGTGATCCATGCGCCGGTCGGGAAGGTCAGTTTTCCGAGCGACAAGCTTCTGGAGAACACGAACAGCCTGATTCAAGCGGTCGTGAAGGCAAAGCCTGCGGCGGCGAAAGGGAAGTACGTCAAAACTGCGACGCTCTGCTCCACCATGGGGCCGGGTGTGCCGCTGGATGTAGCCGGTTTCAACGCAAAGACGGCTTAGGAGTAGTCACAAAGGTACCTGTTCATGAAAGATAAGAACGAAAAGAAAAGAGACTTCGAGAATCTGAAGAAGACCATCGAGGAAAACCAAAACATCTTTGTCGCTGGCTACGAAAAGCTGACCGTCAAGCAGGATTTCGAGCTTCGGAAGACCATTCGCGGCGCTGGCGGCGACTATCAGGTGGTCAAAAACAACATCGCCGAGAAGGCCTCTGCAGGGACTTCGGCGCAAGAGCTTCTGAATGACCTGAAGGGCATGACGTCGCTCGCGTATACGTCGAAGGACCCGGTAGCGCTCGCTAAGGCTCTGACGAAGTACGCCAGGGAAAACGCGGCATTTACGTTCAAATCGGGAATGGTGGAAGGCCGGGTGATCGACATTGGCGCGATCAACGAACTGGCCGCCATGCCGCCGAAAGAAGAGATTTACGCGAAGCTTTTGTTCCTGATCAATGCAACAGCCACACGTCTGGTCACCTCCGTCAACGGAGTGGGCCGCAATCTGGCCGTGGTGCTCGATCAAGGTGTCAAGGAAAACAAATTTCAGGAATAGGGAACCCACCGGTAATGTTGTTTGGCGGGGATCCGCCGGCAAATAGGATTAGGGAAATTTTTTTAAGGAAGTTAGAAGAAAATGGCGGATATTAACGTAATTGCAGAACAGATTCAGGGCTTGACTCTCCTCGAAGCCTCTCAACTGGTGAAGCTCCTCGAAGAGAAGTTGGGCGTCTCGGCGGCAGCGGCCTCCGTTGCTGTAGCGGCTCCGGGTGCGGGCGGCGGCGGTGCCGCGGCGGCTGCTCCGGCCGAAGAAAAGACCGAATTCAGCGTGGTGCTGACGGCAGCTGGCGCAAATAAGATCAACGTTATCAAGGTAGTACGCGAAGTGACCAGCCTCGGCTTGAAAGAAGCCAAGGATCTGGTGGACGGAGCTCCGAAGCCCGTTAAGGAAGGCGTCAGCAAGGACGAAGCCGAGACCATCAAGAAGAAGTTTGTTGATGCCGGCGCTACCGTTGAGGTAAAGTAAATTCAGTCACCGATCACGGTGATTCATTTCCCGGGATCAGTCGCGCTTGACGTGACTGATCCCATTTGCTATTCTTGAGTTGACGTCAGGCCGGGGCGATCCAGCATTCAGCTACTTGGTTCAGTTTGTTAGAACTCTCTCCCGTAGGGCTCAGTGGGCCTTTGCGGGGTTTTTGCATGTCTGAATTATTCTTTTCGTGGTTTTCGCAGTGCTACTCTATTGTTAGGGTCTGGTCCCGCCAAGCTCAGGTTCCAAATACTCGTTGTTGTCAACCACAACTCATTTCAATATTTCTTCCCGTGCGACTCCGCTCCAGGGGTTTGCGCAAGCATTTGTGGGTGGATCGCTCTGATTCACCGCTGATGGCTGTTGCCGCCTAGTGTGGTGGTTCGGCTACTTCGTAGCGAATTGCTAGATGTCGTTATCGTTTCATTGGTTTCCTAAAGGACAAGCGTAGATGCCCAACGTGCCAAACGGTACTCTCCGGGAGAGAGTCGATTTTTCCAAGATCAAAACCTCCATCCCTATTCCTAACCTGATCGAGGTGCAGAAGCGGTCCTATGAACGTTTTTTGCAGATGGATCTGCTTCCGAAAGAACGGGAAGACGGAGGACTGCAAAGTGTATTCTCGTCGGTTTTTCCCATTTCTGATTTCCGCGGCTTAAGTCAGCTCGAGTTTGTCGACTATTCTATCGGCAACTGGGAGTGCAAGTGCGGCAATCTTAAGGGTCTTCATCATCTTCGTACTATCTGCCGCAACCCGCACTGCGGAGCGGAAATTCGTACGGATCCGTTCCATGCCGGTGACGTTCTGTGTCATAAGTGCGGAACATTCAATAAAAATATCGTTACTTTCTGTAACCGTTGCGGCGATCCGGTTGCCCTACAGCTGAAGTACGACGTGCCCGAGTGCGAAGAGCGGGGCATGACCTACGCGGCGCCGCTAAAGGTTACCATCCGCCTTACGGTGTACGACAAGGACGCCGACACGGGAACAAAGTCCGTGCGCGACATCAAGGAACAAGAGGTCTTCTTTGGCGAAATCCCATTGATGACCGACAACGGCACATTCATCATCAACGGGACCGAGCGCGTGATTGTTTCGCAGCTGCACCGCTCGCCGGGCGTGTTCTTTGAGCGTGTGCAAACCCAGGGCTACTTCCTTGGCAAGATCATCCCGTATCGCGGCAGCTGGGTCGAGTTCGAGTACGACAACAAGAACCTGCTTTATGTGCGCATCGACCGTAAACGTAAGTTCTACGGCACGGTGTTCCTTCGCGCGCTTGGTCTGAAGACGGACGCCGATATCATCCGCGCCTTCTACAAACTTTCGACGATCACGCTGAAAGACAGCAAGCTCCACTGGGGCGTAAACGACAGCTTGATCGGCATGAAGCTTTCGCATGCCATCCACGGGCCAGACGGCCAACAGGTTGTTCCCCAGGGCCGTAAGATCACGAATTCCGTGTTTCGCGAGCTGCAAAAGGCAAAGATCCAGCAGGTCGAGGTGGCATCCAATGATCTGGAAGGCGCCTATGTTGCCTCCGACGTGATCGACATGTCGACCGGCGAGGTGCTGGTGGAAGCCAATCACGAGTTGACGTCTACCATTCTCGGCAAGGTGTCCGATGCGGGTATCGACACCATCGAGATTTTCTTCCCGGATCGCGACGAAGCCGGGAACGTCATCTCCGCCACCCTTCGCAAGGACAGCGTTAAGAGCCAGAATGAGGCGCTGCTGGAGATTTACCGCAAGCTGCGGCCTGGCGATCCTCCGACGCTCGATACGGCCACCCAGCTTTTCCAGGGCATGTTCTTCGACCCGCGCAAGTACGACTTTTCGCGCGTGGGCCGCATGAAGTTCAACATCAAGCTGCACGACAAGGCGGATGCAACGGCGCTCGACAAGCGCACGCTGGATGAGAAGGACTTCACCGACACCATTCTGTACCTTCTGAAGCTCCGCCGCGGGTTGGGCGTGGTAGACGATATCGACCACCTCGGCAACCGGCGCGTACGCGCGGTGGGCGAACTGCTGGAGAACCAGTTCCGCATCGGCCTGGTTCGCATGGAGCGGGCGATCAAGGAAAAGATGTCCGTGTACCAGGAAATGTCGACGGCGATGCCGCACGACCTGGTCAACGCCAAGCCTGTGATGGCGGCCATTCGCGAGTTCTTTGGTTCCAGCCAGCTTTCGCAGTTCATGGACCAGACGAACCCGCTGTCGGAGATTACCCACAAACGCCGCCTGTCGGCTCTTGGACCCGGTGGTCTGTCGCGGGAGCGCGCGGGCTTCGAAGTTCGCGACGTACATCCGACGCACTACGGCCGTATCTGTCCGATTGAAACGCCGGAAGGCCCGAACATCGGTCTGATCTCGTCGCTGTCCTGCTTTGCTCGCATCAATGAATACGGATTCATCGAGAGCCCGTACCGCCGGGTGCGCGAGGGCGTTCTGGTGGATGAAGTCCGGATTCTAAACCCGGGCGATACCAACTTCAAAGTCAATGACGTGGTTTCGCGCGAGGAGATCGACAAAGCCAATGCGGCTTTGGGCGATAAGCAGCACGCGGAGTTCGAAGCGCACTGCGATTACCTGTCCGCGTGGGAAGAAGACAAGTACATCATTGCCCAGGCGAACGTCGGCATCGATGAAAATGGCCGAATCGTGGACGGGCTGGTTAACGCCCGGCAGGCCGGTAACTTCGTTCTGAAAAACCGCGACGAAATCGAGTACATGGACGTCAGCCCGAAGCAGCTTGTTTCGGTAGCGGCCAGCTTGATTCCGTTCCTCGAAAACGACGACGCAAACCGCGCTTTGATGGGATCGAACATGCAGCGCCAGGCTGTTCCGCTCCTTCGTGCTGATGCTCCTTACGTGGGAACCGGCATGGAACGCGTGACGGCACGCGATTCGGGTGCTGTGGTGATCTGCAAACGCGCCGGTATCGTGGATTCGGTCGACAGCGAGCGCATTATTGTGCGCGTTGAAGGCGGAGCTCACGAAGGCCAGATGTCGCGCGAAGTGGGCGCCGATATTTATCAGCTCACGAAGTTCAAGCGCTCGAATCAAAACACCTGTATCAGCCAGAAGCCAATCGTCCAGCAAGGGCAGAAGGTTCGCAAAGGCGACGTGCTTGCCGACGGTCCTTGCACGGAATTGGGAGAGCTTGCACTGGGCCGGAACGTACTGGTTGCGTTCATGCCATGGCGCGGCTACAACTTCGAAGACGCCATCGTGGTGAGCGAGAAACTGGTCAAAGAAGACTACTACACCTCCATCCACATCGAAGAGTTCGAAGTGGAAGCCCGCGATACAAAGCTGGGTCCGGAGGAAGTCACCCGCGACATTCCGAACATTGCGGAATCGTTCCTGCGGAACCTCGATGAGAGCGGCATTATTCGCGTGGGTGCGACGGTGAAGCCCGGCGACATCCTGGTCGGCAAGGTGACGCCGAAAGGTGAAACGCAGCTCACTCCTGAAGAGAAGCTGTTGCGCGCCATCTTCGGCGAGAAGGCCGGCGACGTGAAGGACGCTTCCCTCTACTGTCCTCCGGGCATCGAGGGAACGGTGGTCGACTGCAAGGTGTTCTCGCGGAAGGGTGCTGAACTCGACGAGCGGTCGAAGCTCATTCTGCAGATGCAGGAAGAGCGCATGCACCGCAACCTTGAAGATGAAAAGCGCATCCTAAGCGACGAGCGCGCCAAGCGTTTGGAGAGCTTGCTGCAAGGCAAGGAGCTAACGGCCGATCTCCACGACGAAAAGACCAACAAGAAACTGCTCTCGAAAGATACGCCGCTAACGCGTGACCTGCTGGAGAAGCTGCGCGCACGAGATCTGAAGCGCATGCGGCTTTCCACGAAGGATGCCCGCCTGGGCGAGCAGATCGACGAGATCGAGGAGATGACTTCCCGTCAGATCGCCGTTCTCGAAAAGATCACGGAAGAAAAAATCGCGAAGCTGCGCAAGGGCGATGAACTGCCTCCGGGTGTGATCAAGCTTGTGAAGGTTTACATCGCGATGAAGCGCAAGCTTTCGGTGGGCGATAAGATGGCCGGACGCCACGGTAACAAGGGTGTGATCGCGCGCATTGTTCCAGAAGAGGACATGCCGTATCTGCCCGATGGCACTCCGGTGGAGATCGTTCTGAATCCCCTGGGCGTTCCTTCCCGTATGAACGTGGGTCAGGTGCTGGAAACGCACCTGGGCTGGGCGGCGGCGAAGCTGGGACTTCACTTTGCCACGCCGGTGTTCGATGGAGCGGCGGAACGCGACATCAAAACGCAGTTGGAGAAAGCGGGACTGCCTTCTTCGGGCAAGATTCAACTTCACGACGGCATGACGGGCCAGGCCTTTGAGCAGCCAGTTACGGTGGGCTACATCTACATGCTGAAGCTAAGCCACCTGGTTGACGACAAGATCCACGCCCGCTCGATTGGACCCTATTCGTTGATTACGCAGCAGCCGCTCGGCGGCAAGGCGCAGTTCGGTGGCCAGCGCTTTGGAGAAATGGAAGTATGGGCGCTTGAAGCGTATGGCGCCGCCTATATTCTTCAGGAACTGCTGACAGCCAAATCGGACGACGTATATGGCCGTGCCAAGATTTACGAGGCGATCGTAAAGGGTGAAGCCGCTGCTGAGCCGGGCGTACCGGAGTCGTTCAACGTGTTGATCCGCGAGTTGCAGAGCCTCTGCCTCGATGTGGAACTGATGAAGAAACCACGCGAGATGCAGGACCTGGCGCACGCCGCGGACTAGTTGAAGTAAGTGTGTTGCGGGCAGGGCGCCAATGTGGCGCCCCGCGTCCTGTTCGCAAATTGATGGAAAACGGGCCCTCCTAAAAATAAGGACATTTCATGTATCGATCTTCTCCGTACGACAGAGCCAATCTCCTCGCCGACTTCGATTCGATTCGAATCAGTTTGGCCTCACCAGAGAAAATTCGTAGCTGGTCCCATGGTGAAGTCACCAAGCCGGAAACCATCAACTACCGCACCTTCAAGCCGGAGCGCGACGGATTGTTTTGCGCCCGCATCTTCGGTCCAGTAGCGGATTGGGAGTGTCTATGCGGTAAGTACAAACGCATGAAGCATCGCGGAGTGATCTGCGACAAGTGCGGTGTTGAAGTTACTCTTTCGCGCGTGCGCCGCGAGCGTCTGGGCCACATCGAGCTGGCCAGCTCCTGTTCGCATGTATGGTTTTTCAAAGGTCTGCCGAGCCGCATCGGCTACCTGCTCGACATCACGCTCCGGGAGCTGGAGCGAGTCCTTTACTACGAAGCGTTCGTCATTATCGAGCCCGGTGAGGCGACCGGTCTCACGATGGGCGAAGTAGTCAGCGACGAGCGTAAACGCCAGCTCGACCAGGAGTTTCCCGGTCAATACACGGCCATGATGGGCGCTGAAGGTGTCAAGGAACTGCTGAAGCGCCTTGAAATCGAGGGACTGAGCCAGATCATCCGCGAAAAGATGCGCACGGAAACTTCGGCGCAGAAAAAGCTGAAGTATGCCAAGCGCCTTCGCGTGGTGGAAAGCTTCCGCAAATCCGGCAACAAACCGGAGTGGATGATTCTCGATGTCATCCCGGTGATTCCGCCGGAATTGCGTCCCCTGGTGCCGCTCGATGGCGGACGTTTTGCCACCTCGGATCTTAATGACCTGTACCGCCGCGTTATCAACCGCAACAACCGTCTGAAAAAGCTGATGGAGCTGCATGCTCCCGATGTCATCGTACGCAACGAAAAGCGAATGCTGCAGGAAGCTGTCGATGCGTTGTTCGACAACGGCCGCCGTGGCCGTGTTCTGCGCGGTGCGAACAACCGTCCGTTGAAGTCTCTTTCCGATACGCTGAAGGGCAAGCAAGGGCGTTTCCGCCAGAACCTGCTTGGTAAGCGCGTCGACTACTCTGGCCGTTCAGTGATCGTGGTTGGTCCTGAACTGAAGCTGAATCAGTGCGGTCTGCCGAAGAAGATGGCTTTGGAGTTGTTCAAGCCCTTCATTTATCACCGGCTGGAGCAGCGCGGACATTGCACCACGATCAAGCAGGCTAAAGAGCTGGTAGAGCAGCAGGACCCGGTGGTTTGGGACATTCTGGAAGAGGTCATCAAGGATCATCCGATTCTTCTGAACCGCGCTCCAACGCTACACCGCCTCGGTATCCAGGCTTTCGAGCCGACCCTGGTGGAAGGCAAAGCCATCAAGCTGCATCCGCTGACCTGTACCGCATTCAATGCGGACTTCGACGGCGATCAGATGGCCGTGCACATTCCGCTATCGCCCGAAGCGCAGATTGAAGCCTCCACGCTCATGCTGGCGTCGAACAACATTTTGTCGCCTGCGCACGGAGCGCCGATTACGGTTCCGACGCAGGACATGGTGCTCGGGCTTTACTACCTGACGAAGATGCGCCCGAATGCCAAGGGCGCCGGCAGAACGTTTGCCTCGATCGATGACGTTCTGATCGCGCTGGAAATGGGCGAAGTGGAAACGCTCACGCCGATCAAGCTGCGCCATACAGGCAGAGTGATCGACCTGACGAAGGCGTTCGACAGCCAGAACATCCTTCACACCGAACCGATCGAGTTCAACAAGCAGTACATGGACACGACGGTCGGCCGCGTCATCCTGAACGACGTGCTTCCGAAGGAGATGCCGTTCATCAACGGCCTTCTCAAGAAGAAAGGCATGAGTCAGCTAGTCCAATACTGCTACCTGCAGTTTGGCCGTCCGGTGACGGTCCACATGCTGGACGAGATCAAGAAGCTCGGTTTCCTCTATGCGACCCGCGCCGGTATTTCTATCGGGATCGACGACATGGTTGTGCCTGAGGACAAGGGCAGTCTGGTTCACGACGCCGAAATGCAGGTGGTCGAGGTCCAACAGCAGTATCAGGAAGGCGCGATCACGCAATCCGAGCGCTACAACAAGATCATTGAAATCTGGTCGAAGGTTACGGAAGTGGTCTCCGACAAGATGTTCAAGAACATGGAGGAGGATGACCGTAGCGGTCGCGTCCTCAATCCGATTTACATCATGGCGGACTCCGGTGCTCGTGGTTCGAAGCAGCAGATCCGCCAGCTCTCCGGCATGCGTGGCTTGATGGCCAAGCCCTCCGGCGAAATCATCGAGCAGCCGATTACGGCGAACTTCCGCGAAGGGTTGACGGTGTTGCAGTACTTCATCTCGACCCACGGTGCGCGTAAGGGTCTGGCCGATACCGCTTTGAAGACCGCGGACTCGGGCTACCTGACACGCCGCCTTTGCGACGTGGCGCAGGACGTCATTATCTCCGAGGACGATTGCGGAACCGGCGATGGAATCTACGTGGAGCCGATCATTGAATCCGGCGAAATCATCGAACCGTTGCGCGACCGTATCGTAGGCCGCGTGGCCCTGGAAGATCAGCGCGATTACGAGAACAACGTGATCGTCGGCGTGAACCAGGAAATCTCCGAAGAACTGGCCAGCGCGATTCAAGCGGCCGGTATCGAGCGGGTCAAGATTCGCTCAGTACTGACCTGCGAATCGAAGCGCGGCGTTTGCCGGCTCTGCTACGGCCGTAACCTGGCGACGGGACGGATGGTTGAGCGCGGTGAAGCGGTCGGTATCATTTCGGCTCAGTCGATCGGTGAGCCCGGCACCCAGCTCACGATGCGTACTTTCCACATCGGTGGCGCGGCTACGCGAGTGAGCGAGCAGTCCACTCAGGATGCGAAGAGCGACGGTTTCGTTCGTTACAGCAACGTCAACGTTGTCCGCAACAACAAGAATGAACTGATTGCGATGAACCGCAACGGCATTCTGATCATCGTGGACGACAAGAATCGTGAGCGCGAGCGTTATCCCGTTGTCTACGGCGCGAAGGTGAACGTCGAAGATGGCGCGGCCGTCAAGGCGAACCAAATTCTGTTGGAGTGGGACCCGTACACGTTCTCGATCTTGACCGAGATCAGTGGAACGCTTCACTTCAAGGATCTGATCGACGGCGTCACGACTCAGGAACAGGTGGACGAAATCACCGGCAACATGCAGGTGGTGGTCACTGAGTCTGCCGATGAGAAGCGCTTCCCGACCGTTGTGGTGCGGCCGGAAGGCGGCTCGCGTTCGGAAGAAAAACGCTACCTGATGCCGACGCACGCGCACCTGATGGTTTCCGACAGTGAGACGCTGCATGCCGGCGACGTCATCGCGAAGATTCCGCGCGCTACGACCAAGACGAAAGACATCACGGGCGGTTTGCCCCGCGTGGTCGAGTTGTTCGAGGCCCGCAAGCCTCGCGAAACGGCCATTATCGCGGAGATCAACGGCACCGTGAAGTACGGCGAAGTGACGAAGGGTATGAGAAAACTGTACATTGTCGGCGACGACGGTGTGCAGAAAGAGTACTCAATTCCGCGGGGTGTTCATATCAACGTGCAGGAAGGGGAGCGCGTCCGTTCCGGCGATCCGCTGATGGACGGCCCCCGCAATCCACACGATATTCTGGCTGTGCTCGGCGAGAAGGAACTGCAGAAGTACCTGGTCAACGAGATTCAGGAAGTCTATCGGCTGCAGGGTGTGAACATCAACGATAAGCACCTGGAAGTCATCTCGCGGCAAATGATGCGCTGGATCCGTATCGAAGATATCGGCGATAGCGAGTTCCTGCCGGAAGAGGTTGTCGACAAGTTCAAGTTCCGCGAGGAGAATGCGCGAGTGATCGAGGCGGGAGGCCGTCCGGCAACGGGCAAGCCGATCCTGCTTGGTATTACGAAGGCATCGCTCTCGACCGACTCCTTCATTTCGGCGGCCAGCTTCCAGGAGACGACGCGTGTGTTGACCGAAGCCGCCATCAACGGCAAGGTGGATTACCTGCGCGGTTTGAAGGAAAACGTCATCATGGGCCGGTTGATTCCCGCCGGAACCGGCATGGAGTATTATCGCCGCGTGAAGATCGCGGGCGAAGACGTGGTGGAAGAGGAGCCGTTACCCGAGCAGGAGATCTCGCTCGGTGGCGGTCTCGACGACTACTCGGACGAGACTCCGGGCTTGTACACGGGTGGGCTTTCTGAAGACCTGGGCGCGGAAGAAGTGCTCGGCTCTGACGAAATCTAATCGAAGTACCACAGTTAAGGCGAAAGGGCGGCCTGGAAAGGGCCGCCCTTTTTGTATCTTGTTAGGAGAGACCTCGAATCAGCAATGTACAACGCAGGAGCAGTTGAGATCAGCGTGGTGGTTCCTTGCTTCAACGAAGAAGAGGGAATCGGCGAGTGTCATCGGCGTTTAACGCAGGTGCTCCGGGGGTTGGGCACATCATATGAAATTGTCTACGTAAACGATGGTTCCCGCGACCGGACTTTCGCGCTGTTGCAGGACATCTATACGGCGGATCCGCATGTGACTGTGGTTGAGCTGTCGCGCAATTTTGGGCATCAGGCGGCAGTCAGTGCCGGGCTGGAGATTGCGGCGGGAGATGCGGTGGTGATCATCGATGCCGATTTGCAGGACCCGCCGGAAGTGATTGAGCGGATGATGGACTTCTGGCGGCAAGGCTACGAGGTGGTCTATGGCGTGCGCAACTCGCGGGTAGGGGAGTCGGAATTCAAGCTGTGGACCGCCAAGGCGTTTTACCGGTTCATCAATGCGCTTTCCGATGTGGAGATGCCATTGGACACGGGCGATTTCCGCTTGCTGGACAGGAAAGCCGTCGACGCGATGCTGCGTTTACCGGAGAGACACCGCCTGCTGCGAGGTATGTGCAGCTGGATCGGCTTCCGTCAGTACGGGTTGAAGTACGACCGCGCGGCGCGCTTTGCCGGTACAACTAAATATCCGCTGCGCAAAATGCTGAACCTGGCGATGGACGGCATTACCTCGTTTTCTACGGTACCGCTACGTGTGTTGTCGTGGGTGGGATTCGCCTCGGCCGCGCTCGCGCTGGTTGGCATATTTTATTCGTTGTTCGTCCGCATTTTCACGCATAGCTGGGTCTCGGGTTGGGCTACGCTCTTCATCACCATGCTGATGATAGGCGGTTTACAGATGATCAGTATCGGCGTGGTAGGCGAGTACGTAGGCCGAATCTATACAGAAGCAAAACAGCGGCCGTTATACATAGCGCGTTCCGTACTGCGGCACCGGGCGAGTGAAAGCGCACCGGAGCCCAACCATCTTTTTCTCAAAGCGTAGCTTTTCCATTCGCTGAATCACGCTTCAGTAATTCCGGCCTGGGAGGCGATGATAGAGAGAGTGGCGCTTCTAATTAATGCCCAGGGCCTAACCAAGACCTACGGGGCAGTTCCGTTATTTCGTAATATCAGCATCAGCATTTCCGAAGGCGAACGCTTAGGATTAATCGGCCCGAACGGATCCGGGAAATCCACGCTGCTCGAGATACTCGCCGGGAGGCGGGAACCGGATGCAGGCGAGGTGGCGATCCGCAAAAATACGCGGCTGGCTTATATCTCTCAAAATTCCCAGTTCGCACCGGGAGACACTGTGCGCTCCGTGATCAACGGTGCACTCGATCGTGCGGCAATCCCACAGACAGAGCGTCCGGCGCGGGAAGGGGAGACGCTGGGCCGGGCTGGCTTCTCCGACTTCGACGTCGAGGCATCCCATCTCTCGGGCGGCTGGCGTAAACGTCTGGCGATTGCCGAGGCCCTGGTACAAAGCCCTGACGTTCTGTTGCTGGATGAGCCTACCAACCATCTTGATCTGGCGGGAATCGAGTGGCTGGAGAAGCTACTTCTGAACGCCCCGTTTGCTTCTGTGGTGATCAGCCACGATCGATATTTCCTGGAGAACGTAGCGACCGAAATGGCGGAGCTCAGCCGTGTTTATGCGGACGGACTGTTTCGGGTGGAAGGAAATTACAGCACGTTTCTCGAAAAGGAGGACGAGTACCTGACGGCCCAGGCGAAACAGCAGGAATCGCTGGCCAATCGTGTCCGTACGGAAATTGAGTGGCTTCGCCGCGGCCCCAAAGCACGGGCGACGAAGGCGAAGGCGCGGATCGACAAGGCCCACGCGATGATCGGGGAGCTGAACGAGCTGAACGCCCGTACGCGCACGGCCAGCACCGACATCGATTTTTCCGCCACGGATCGCAAGACAAAACGGCTGATCGATCTACGGAAAGTGTCGTATGGCTTTGAGGGGCGGAACCTGTTCAGCGATCTCGATTTCACCGTGACTTCCGGCATGCGCGTGGGTTTGGTGGGTCCGAACGGAAGCGGAAAGACGACATTGCTGCGCCTGCTGCTGGGCGAGATTGACCCGCAAACGGGCGAGGTACAACGGGCCGATTTTCTCCGGATTGTCTACTTCGATCAGCTTCGGCAGCTGGATTCCACGTTGACGCTTCGTCAGGCGCTGGCACCGGATGGCGACTCGGTCGTCTACCAGGACCGGACGATTCACGTGGCCTCCTGGGCTTCGCGATTCTTGTTTTCCAATGAACAATTGAATCAACCTGTGAGCCGGCTTTCCGGCGGCGAGCGCGCGCGGGTACTGATCGCCAAGCTGATGCTGGAGCCGGCTGACGTGCTTCTGATGGACGAGCCGACGAACGACCTGGATATTCCGACGCTGGAAATCCTGGAAGAGAGTTTGCTGGAGTTCAAGGGCGCGCTGGTCCTGGTGACGCACGACCGTTATATGCTGGATCGGGTTTCGACAGTGGTGCTGGGTCTGGACGGACAGGGCGGCGCGGAACGTTTTGCCGACTACTCACAATGGGAACTGTGGCGGGATGAGCAGCGCCGGGAGAGCAAGGCAAAAGCCAAGCCGATGGAGACCGCCGTTTCGTCTGAGTCGAAACCGGCAACGGCGAAAAAGAAATTGTCTTATCTGGACAGCCGCGATTATCAGACTATCGAGGACCGGATCGCCGATGCGGAGCAGACGCTTGCCGCCAAGCGGGCCCTGCTTGAAGATCCAGCCGTGGCCCGAGACGGACTGCGTCTGGCCGAGGTGTACCGGGAGATGGAGGAGTCTCAAAGGGCGGTGGATGAGCTCTATGAGCGGTGGGCGGAGCTGGAGGAGAAACTAGGCTAGCGGTTTGGGTTTCTCACTAACATTGATATGAATATCGAACAGGCGAAACAGAGATTAGAAGCGCGCGAGGAGGAACTATTAGGCTCCATGCGCCGCTTAGGGGAAGACGCGCGCGAGTCGCAGATCGAAGGGGTGGAAGACCCGATCGACTACGTGGAATCTTCCGAAAACAAGGCGCTGAACTTTCGGGTAAACACCATCGAATCGGATGAACTGAAGCAGGTGCAGGCGGCGTTACAGCGCATCGAGAACGGCACCTACGGCAGGTGCGTCGATTGCGGACGGGAAATTTCCGATGCCAGGCTGGAGGCTGTGCCCTGGGCACTTTACTGTGTAGAGGACCAGGAAAAACACGACAAAGAAGAGGGCAGCTACGACGATCTGGCGTCGCCAAGGATTGCGAGCGAGTAGGCTTTCGTAGATGCGGGTCGCTTATCCCCAGCTCTTTGCGAGCCTCGCGGCAGGAGACGTGGTTGTCACGTCCACGGCTTTGCTGGCCTCGGTGGCGACGCAGCAGTTTGCGTCAGCGCGAATGCAGGAGGCGGAGCTCAGTTGGGAGGCTGTGCCGATTCAGAGCATTGACGTGTGGCTCGCCTCTTGCTGGCAGGAGGTACGGTACACGTCCGGGGATGCCCCGGTGCTGCTTTCGCGGTTGCAGGAGACCCTGCTTTGGCGTCAGTTGATTGAGGCGGATGCTCCCCAATTGTTCGACAGTGAGGCGACCGCGCAGCTTGCCCGGCGCGCCGCACTGATTGTGGATGAGTGGGGGATTCGTCTGGATGCGGCCGAGTGGAACGACAACAGCGACGCGCTGCATTTCCGCAACTGGTACAGGGCGTTTAAGCGACTCTGCTCCGAGCGTGGTTTCATCACCCGAGGCGACCTGTGGGGCCAGTGCTCTTCGTCGGTCGCGAACGGCAGCCTGGATGTGGGTGGCGTCTCATTCCTGGGTTTTCGTTCGCCGTCTCCAGTCTTCCAGCAATTGCTAGGGGCCTTGGGCGAGCGGGCCACCATGGCGGAAGATAAGCCTGGGCTTGCCGCAGTAGCTGCCGAAATGATTGTTTGCGGAGATATTCAAGAAGAGGTCGAGCATGCGGCGCGGTGGGCGCGTGGCGTTTTCGAGCGTTCTGCGGGCGAGTCGATTGGAGTATTTATACCTGATCTGTTGAGTCGCCGGGGCCTCATCGAACGGACTTTCGAGCAGATCTTTTACCCGGCGTCAGCGATGCGATTCGGGCCTCAGCGGGATGCGGCGTCCACGATATTTCACATAGCGAGCCCTGCGTCGCTGGATCGTCATCCGGCTGTAGCAAGCGCATTGCTGCTACTGGAACTTCGAAAGCCCCGGGTGAAAGTCGCGGATGCTGGGGCGATCCTGCGATGCCCATTCATCGCGGGCGCGCTGATCGAGCGCAATGAGCGCGCGCAAGCGGACGTTGCACTGCGGCGCAGGCGCGAGTTAGAGGTGTCGCTTGCACAGATGCAGTGGGCCTCCCGAAACTGCTCGCGGCTGGCGCCGGTCTGGGAAACGCTGCTTTCGCTTCAGCACGAGTGTCCGCCGAGACAGGATCTGCCTTCGTGGTGCGAGTTCTTCGGGAAGCTGCTGAACGCGGTGGGGTGGCCGGGCGATAGCGAATTGACCTCCGGCGAGGCAAAGGCTGTGGAGGGGTGGAACTCCGCACTGAACACGCTGGGAATGTTGGCAATGGTATCGGGCCCCGTCTCGTACGGGACGGCAATCGAGTACCTGCGGCGTGTTTTGGACACCTGTGGAACCGAGAGCGGCGACTGGTCTTCTCCCGTTCAGATTTTGGACGTTTGCGCGGCGGCGGGACTGGAGTGCGATCGTGCGTTGGCGGTGGGAGTTTCGGACGAGACGTGGCCTGCAGTCCAATACGCGCCGGCTTTAATCCCGCTGAAGCTGCAAGTTGCCTACGGGGTGCCGTGCGCTTCTCCACAGGGCATTCAGGAGGAGCAGGCCCGGGTGGCTACTGCTCTTTTTTCGGTCGCGCCGGAGCTCACGGCCAGTTATTCAGGTCGCCTGTCACCATTCGCCGCGCCATATGCGGGACCCTCGGCGGCGACCTCTCCCCGTTGGGAAGGAAGGTCGAGTCGTGAGTGGTTCGGCGGCGTAACACTTGAGGAGTTTTCCGACGGGACGGCTCCGGCTTACCAGGGGGGCGGGGAAGCGCGCGGCGGAACTGGCATCCTGAAGTCGCAGTCCCTGTGCCCGTTCCGTGCCTTTGCCGAGTACCGGCTGGAGGCCGAGGGACCTGATGATGCCTGTCTTGGTTTCGACCCCCTTCAGCGCGGCGGCTTCCTGCATAAAGCACTGGAGCTTGCATGGGGACGGCTGCGGACGCAGGACCAATTGCTGTCGCTCAGTGATGATGAACTGCAGATGCTTGCGCACGAGGTGGCGGTCGAGGCGGTGGAAGCCCAGGGGGGCGAACCGTTCCATCGGCAAACCGCCCAAGTGGAGCGGGAGCGCTTGCGTGAGCTTTTGCTCGACTGGCTGCACAACGTGGAGAAGACGCGGACGCAGCCGTTCGCGGTGGAAATGCTGGAACAGGAGCGGTACTTCGAGCTAGGGGGATTGGGCTTGCGGCTTCGTGTGGACCGGATTGACCGGCTGGACAACGGGAAACTGCTCCTGATCGACTACAAGAGCGGCGAGACGTCGCGATCGAGCCTGGACGACGAACGCCCCGGCGAGCCACAGCTACTCATCTACGCGGCGGCGTTGGGAAGGGAAGTGGACGGCTTGTTCTTTGGGCAGTTGAAGCCGCGCTGTCTGAAACTTATCGGGTACTCCCGCGAGCAGCATGTTCCGGGCCGCGCCATGGGAGTATTGCGCGAGAAGTGGGATGGGTTTCTGGATAGCACTTACGAAAATCTGCAGCGCATCGCACAGGAGTTCGTGGAAGGCCATATGGCTGTCCGTCCGGCGAAGGGCGCATGCGTTTACTGCAAAATCAAGCCGCTATGCCGTGTTCGGGAGTCGCAGGCGCTGACGGGCGACTTCGATACGGAAGGTTGACGGTGTGCCCAGCGACGCAGCGGGCCGGAAGCGCTGTGTAAGGCAGCATTCATACTGAATTCATGCTCGGTTTGCGGCTCTTTGGTGTCCTGATTTTCCTTGTTGCACCTGCGTTCTCGCTTGTTGGCCAATCCGCCGGTGCGGCCGGCCCCACATTCGTTGTTCCCGACAGCGCGCTTTCGCCTTCGCCGGTGATCGTTGCATACGGCGATATACGATTCACGGATCCCCACGAGACGGGGGCGACCAATCCCACCGTGCGCCGCTGGCTGGTAGACGAAATTGCGAAAGCGAAGCCCGACGCGATTCTGATCAGCGGCGATATCCCCTGGCATGGAGCAAACAAGAACGATTACGATGTTTTCCGGGAAGAGACTGCTGCCTGGCGTGCCAAACACCTTCGCGTGTACCCGGCGCTTGGGAATCATGAGCTCTACTCGCATGGCCTGGTTACAAGCACGGAAGCCGGTCTCCGAAACTGGTGGGATACTTTTCCAGAACTCCGCGGCAAGCGCTGGTACTCGGTTCAATTCGGCAGCAGAGTGTACGTGCTGACGCTCGATTCCACGTCCTCTCTCCGGGCGGGGAGCGAACAGATGACCTGGATTCGTCAACAATTATCCGCGCTTCCGGCTTCGGTTCAATTCGTGTTCTTCGATATGCACCATCCGCCCGTAGCGGATGTTCAGCGTTTCGGCGATCCCAGTCATAATCCGCGCCGAAATGAGATCACCCTGGCCCGTTATCTCAACTCTTCGCCGCTTCGTTCCCGGGTGCGTTTCATCGTCGTCGCCGCGCACATTCACAATTACGAGCGGTTCTCCCAACGTGGCGTCACCTACATCGTTTCCGGGGGCGGCGGCGCGGCACCGCGCGTGGTGCATCGGAAACGCTCGGACCTGTTTCAACAAGATCTATTCCCGAACTACCATTACCTGAAATTCGTCATTAACGGGAACGCTCTTCAGGCCACAATGTATCGCGTTGCGGACCCCCGCGCGCGCTCCACTCCCACCTGGGAAACGCCCGACGGCTTCACTCTTCTGGCACCGACTGTTGCGGCCGCGAAGACCGCGCAACGATGAGTTCGGGAGTGCTCATGGTACTCCCCGATAAACACCGCAGTAATCCTTAGTGGCTTCGTCGCCTCCTCGCCCCGTCGCTTCGTTTCGCAAATCATTATCAAAGTTCTTTCGTGGAGGTTTTGTGGCGTTGCCTCGCAACTGCTCCGTTTTCGGCCTTTTCTTTGCTCTAGCTTTTTCGGCTGCCAAACGTTCCGTGGCGGAATTTCGGGTACCGTGACTGACTCTTCTGGAGCCGCCGTGAACGGCGCCGAGGTGAAACTCAGCAGCACGGACACGAGCAGCAAAACTTTGTGGCTGGAAATACTGCGGAAGGTACTGCTCCTTCCGCCGTCTGGGTGGCCCAGGCGCAACAGCTGCTTGCGCGCAACGGGGTGGCGGTGAACCCGGTCTCTCTTCGTCTCATCAATACCCTGTGGCCTGCCAATAGCCTGACTGGCCCCCGCTACCCAGGAAAACTTCGTCAGCCCCGCCAACACCTCTGATAGCTATAACGGGATGGTAAAGCTGGATCAAATCTTCAACGAGAAAAACAACATCCCCATTCGCTACTTCGGCGGTACTGGATCCCAGACGCAGGCGGTCGGCTCCGTGATCCCCTACTACTATCAGGTGGCGCCCAGTCGCATGCATAACTTTTCGGTCGTCTATAACGGGGTCGTGTCGCCTCGCTTCATTACCCAAACTTTCGCTGGCGTCAACTACTTCAAACAAGTCTTCAACGATGCGACAACTGGCTTCAACATTCCGGCTCTGGGCTTCAATACAGGCGTAACGAATCCCAGCCTGTTTGGCGCTCCGGGTATCACGATCAATGGCTTCTACGAAGTAGGCCTCACGCCTCCGCTTGGTCGTATCGATACCACCGGTCAGCTGGACGAAACCATGACCTACACCGCGGGTGCCCATTCGTTCCGGTTTGGTGGCGAATACCGGCGCTCACTCTTGGATGTTTTCTATGAGCGGAATGCCCGTGGCTCGTTCGTCTTCGATGGTTCGCAAGGTCCATTGGCCGCGACGAATACAAATTGCACGTGGGGCGCGGGGAACTCTCCGATTGCCGCTTCCCTGAATCCGTTAGCTGACTTCCTGGCTGGCCGCCTCGCTGTGAACAGGGGAACCATCACCTATGGCGACCTCCAGCGCAATTACTACCTCAACAGTGTCACAGGTTTTTTTCAGGACAGCTGGAAGGCTCGCCCGAATCTGACTTTGAACTACGGAGTGAACTGGATTTACCAAGGTCCGCTCTCCGATCCGACGAATCGCATCTCTAGCTTCATTCCTTGTCTGGGCGGTATTACCTATGTCGGTCACGACATCGATACGCTTTGGCACCGCGACTGGAAAAGCTTCGCTCCCCGATTCGGCTTTGCTTAGCAGCCCAAGGGATCCTGCAAGTCCGTCGTGCGCGGAGGATACGGAATTTACTATCAAGTTCCGAACGTCAACTATTTTGCGGATAACAGGCCTGGGAACGGCGGTGCTACCGGTGTGCTCGCAAACCCGGGCGGCATCTTTCCGGTTTACACGCTCAGTAACCAGAGTCCAATTACGATCCAGAATGACGTTCCCATCTTTGGCAGTTCGGCGTTTCCCTCCGGACCCTTCGGGGCATTCTCGGTCAGTCAGCACTTCATCACTGGTTATGTGCAGAACGACAATCTGAACATGCAGTACCAGATCAACCCGGCTACTGTCCTCGAAGTTGGCTACGTCGGCAGCCTCAGCCGTCATCTGCCGGCTACCCTCGACATCAACCAAATCCCTCTCGGCAGGACTTCCAATACGGCGCGGCCCTATTACAACCAGTTCCCAAACCTGACCGCAATCAACGAAGTTCAGTCGGTTGCCAACGCCTATTACAACGGCGCAATCGTCTCGCTCCGCACTTCGAGCTACCACGGCTTTAGCGCGAAGCTCAATTACACTTACGGCCACTCCCGGGACGATCTGTCATCCATTCGAGGTGTTATTCCCCAAAACAGCTATAACCTGAGAGGAGATTACGGGAACTCCGATTTCGATATTCGTCACTCGTTCTCAGGATTCATTGGTTACAAGGTCCCCTCGCCCGCTCGCCACAAGCTATTGCTCGGCGGTTGGCCGCTCAACTCATTGCTGACGTTTTACTCCGGAACACGGTTCACCGTGTACGCCGGCAAGGGCACCAGCGGAACCCGCGAGAACAAGGATCGCGCCGAAGTGGTTGGCGATCCCTTCGCCAATGTGCCGCCCGATAGCGAGCCGAATTACGCCTACTACTTCAACCCGGTCGCATTCCAGCTTCCTGTGCAAGGCACTTACGCCAATCAGACTCGCAACGAGTTTTATGGACCGCCGATGTACCAGGTCGATTTTTCAGTATTCAAGAAGAATCACCGAGCGCTTCACGACGCAGCTTCGGCTTGAGATGTTCAATATCTTCAACACCGGCGACCTTGCGCCACCCGTCAATTCATTCTCAAGCAGCGACCTTGGCCAGGTCACCTCCACTCTCGGCGTTTACAGTGGGGGGGGCGGCATCGGTACCGGTGAGCCTCGCAATATTCAGCTCGCCTTGAAGTTGATCTTCTAGAGAGCGAGTCACTGACCGGTCAAGGAGACCGGTCCAAACCATGTGCCGCGCAGTGTTCGCTCCCACACCGCTCCGGTGCGAGACCTTTCGGCCGGGGTGGTAAATCGGTAGTCGTAAAGCAAGGCCCGCATGTAGTGAGGCGGCTTTGAAAAGGGAGGCGTGTCGAGCAGCTTTGTGACCGCTGGAGATCCGGTCAGCAGCCGATACATCAAGCCTCCCACCCAGATGTTCTGCCGGTAGTCGCCCAGAGCGGCGAACCACATTTGCCAATCCAGTCTCGGCTGATAGGGCGCCACGGAGGGCAAGCCACGGTGCGTAGGACCCGGTTTATAAGGGAAGACGTATTCACGCCAATGCTCGGCGTCGTCGGAGCCCTCGATGACGATCTCGGGCCGGGTTGTTGTCATCACAGCGAAAAGGCCGTACGTGTTCACGAGTTGCCACGGAGCAAGGAAGGCAAACGGCCTCGCCAATGGCCGTCCGGTATCGGGCGCCAGCATGGCAACAACTTGGATGAGTCCGATCAGCATAAGAAAAGCCAGAACTGCGCCCAGCCCTCGTCGGAGAGGCCGCAACGAAATGGGCTTTACGGTCCGCCGTATCAACGTTCTGGCCCGCGCGAACGCCTCGTCGTCGAAGCCCCACAGGCAGAGCGCAAGCGTCAGAAAATTGAAGAACGCATAGTTGCCGGTAAGGAGAATGAATACCTGCAGCATCGCGAGAACAAGGGTGGCGATGTGTCTGAGGCGTCGTGGAGCGAACAGAACAAAGGGAGCTACCAGTTCAATGGCGAGCGAGGCAAAGGTCATGGAATCGAGCATCCACGCGGGAAGCCGGTAAGCATAGTACGCCAGCGGATTCGGAAGCGGTTGGGTGAGGAAATGGAACCGCAGAGCGTGAAAGTTATGCCAGTTCGGATCGCCCGAAAGGAGCTTCACAATACCCGACTCGAACATGAGGCGGAAGAGCAGGAACCGGTAGGCCCAAACGAGCCACGGAGTCCCGGCAAACAGCGCGAGGAATCCCGCCTCCAGCAGGAGCGCGTCCCATTGAAAGCCCGTAAACGGCTGACCGACGGTGGTGAGGGAAAGATACAGTGCCCAGCAAACGGCGGCGGAGATCCGCGGATAAAATCCTAGAAACAGAGCTAAGGAGGCGAGGCAGCCGACGGCGCAAAACCCAACCAGCGCGGGATCACTAACGCCGAACCAGAACAGAGTGGGGGCATCGCGGATTAGCGAAGCGCCCCCGCTATGCAGGCTGGCGAGTAATTGGCTCGCGGGCACGATGCCATTGGACCCGATCAGTCCTGTGATCTGCGGCCAGAGCGAGGCAAAGGCCGACAGGTATATTAATCCGAGCACTCGCAAAAATAACGACTCTGTCAAGCTAAACGGGCGTGGATGAAGGAGAGCTTGCAGCGGAAGAGACGCGGGCTTAGTCACGCTCATGGCTTGAGAGTAGCGCAGCCCCGCAACGCGGCTTTAGAGTATGCTATGTTGCGAAGAGTAACTTTCCATCGGCGCGGTAGCCAAGCGGTAAGGCAGAGGTCTGCAAAACCTTTATTCGGCGGTTCGATTCCGCCCCGCGCCTCCACTTCTTCCAGTCATTTGCAATTGAGTGAATAGCTTAGCCGGAGTCGTTCGTTCACGCTCGGTATCGAACAATCGGCGAAAATCGCGCTCAATCCCGCTCGATTTTGCGCCAATTTTGCACACCACTTGGGCCAAGTGGCATCTTCGGTTTGTAGGAGAAAGATCGGAAGTCGAGCAGTTGCGCCGATTCGTTGAGAATCTGGCGCAGCGCGTTAGTGCATTAGAGGGCCTCTTGAACGTCCCAAAGCAAGCGCCCCGCTCGCCGATCCGCTCCGGTTCTCGTCACATGCCGCTTTCTACGACACAACCGGCGTGCCGGTCGGCGAAAGCCGGATTATCATGCACCGCTGGAGGGTAGGCGGAAAGATCCGGTTCCAAGGAGCGAGTGCTTTTGATTCGGCGCGGATCGAAAACAATCTCGGCCGCGTGTTCGAGTGCGACGAACCGGAGGAGCGCTTCACCTGGCTGCAGATTGGTTGCAAGCGCCGGCTTCCAACTCCGGAACGGCCGGACTAGTTCCTCTTCCGCGTTACATCGGAGCGAATCGGCTGGATCAATTTCAAAAGCGATGAAGCGAAATCGGCCGATGGCAGCTTCCTGTTGTCGTATAGTGCCGAACGCGGAGACCAGGAAGCGCTGCTACTGATGAAGCCGGGGGCGTGGGTGCGGGGCCGCCAAGGCCGGTTTGTTGTTGACGCGGATCCACGCCGATCGTGGCACGCACGGTTGCAGTTCGCAAGTATTTGAGGGGAGCTCTCATGCGTTACGAAAAAGGGACGATTCATCTGAACGAAAGGAAAGACATTCCGCTGTTGCAGCAAGTCTTCCAATCGGCGTACGCAACACAGCAGCAACTATTCGAATTCATGCGACTGCGCGGATGCGAGCGGTCACAGGGTGCTCTGCGAATGCGTCTCACCCGGCTGGTCCAGCACGACTTGATCCGGCGCCATTCCGTTCAACATCTTTCCAACTCTCTCTACTCGATCAGTCCGACCGGGAGAGACATCCTGATCTACCGTGGTATCCCGTACGCCGGCCGGGGTTGCGGGTTAGATCGCCCGCTCGCAACCGCACCGCACGCATTGGATCTGAACGAGTTGCATCTGGCGTTTCTGCGGAGCGGCGGGCTGCGGGAATGGGTGCCGGAAACCGAGATCTGCTCACGCAACATTCTGACAAGTTGGGGGCACGCGAAAGATTACGACGCGGTAATCACGGTAGCCTACGACAAAGAAGAGCCTATTACCTTCGCTTTAGAATACGAACGCTCACAGAAGAACGACGCAGAATATCAATCCGTAGCAATTGCCTTGAACCGGGAAGCTTACGTGGACTTCATACTTTATGTGACTACGACTAGGCATCTTTTTGCGAAACTCAACGCCACATTGCGGCATTGCCGGCAGAGCATCGCGTTGTGCCTGGTGCCGGACTTGCACGCACGGCTCTTTGACGCGACGGTCTTTCGGCTGAGTGAAGAATGGCGCATGACGCTTTCAGAACTCGTCGAGCTGAAGCGCAGAGTCAAGTTGACCGCAGCGTCAGCGCAAGGTCGGAAATCGTGATGCGAGCTAGTCGGCTGTGTGCCTGCGTTCACATTCCGTTGGCCTCTCTTTGCGCTGCTTTTAGCCGTATTTGCTCCTGTCACTGCACTGTTTTTTGCCTACTGAACCCTTGCTAGCGTGCTGCGATTCACGTGCGACTGCCCACATTTTGCGTTTTTCGCCGGGTTGTAAGTGGGTGCTCCGCCAATTAGTTGCAGCTTGATTTAGTAGCACGCTTTTGCTGTTTTGCCCCTGGTTTCGTGCGCCTGCGTCCTGGCCCCGTCTGAGTGGGAACTCTTTTTTGGGTGTGCTGTGCGTAGATATAAGCGCCAATGCAGGAACCATAGCAGAAGTAGCACGCCCGTGGGCATTCCGATCAGAAGGGCAAGGACTAACCTGAGCAGAGTTGGTGCGGTCGGCTGAGCCTATCGTGAAATTTCTTTCTGCGGTGGAGTCGGTGACGGCGTCAGTGGTTGTGCAGCGTGATGCGTCTGCACCTGGCGCAACTGCATACGCAACTCGTCGTTCTGTGCTCGCAATTGCGCGACCTGTTGTTGTGAGTTTCGACGTGTGCGCAGCGCGTCCGTGATGTGAGTACCTGCCGCAGCCGGTGTGGTTGCTGCGAAGTTGCTCAGCAAGTCGAGCGCTGTACTGCTTCCGGAATGTACGATACCAGCAACCCGGTACGCGCGCTTCTCGGACCACGCGCGCCGCAAGTCGGGATTCTCGAAGACACTGAATTGCTCGTCACTTCCGCCGCCGAATCAGCGCAATGATGTCTGTATTCGCCGTATGGACGGCGTGCATGAGTTCCGGCACTGACAGAATGTTGGCTGGAATCGGTTGCATGGATACCGTGCTGTCGAGTGCGCGTAACGGTTGGGAGAAATCCGCGTACACCTGCGTTTCTTGCGACCGCGAGTAAATCACGGCGATTGTTGACTTCGTTGAGGGAATGAATTGCGATTCGCAGCAACCGACTTCAACACCTGCAAGGTGGATGCTCCCTGGCGGCGTCCGTTCAGGGTTGCCGGTGCGTCCAGCAGTCGGGGTTCCTGGCAGACAGATACACCTGGAAAGAGGAGGACCGGAATTGCTTGGAGACGCGTAACGTACCTCTCGCGCACAGGCAATCACCAGCGTTTGCTCCGGCTCGGTCCATGACGTATTTCGGAACCGTGAGCTTGAGCGACTCGGCACCGCCCTCGCGTGTTCCACCAGCGGCACACCCCAGTAGGTCTGAGTGCTTCGCAGCTTTTTCTCAAAGCCACGAGATAGGCGCCGTCGTGCCACAACAAATCACCTGACGCCAACTCTTCCTACAGACGCTTCGCGACGAGCGCCTGCAGAAATTCGTTGACGCTCGTGACTGTGTTCATGCGCGACGATGCCGCGCCTGGCTGTGTGCTGTTGTCGCGTGCTGGCAACACGGTTACGGATTCCTCTCTCCCAAAATATCGAGTCCCGGAATTTCTGCAACGCACGGTCGTGCGGTTGGTGCGTGCCCTGTTTCCACCGTTCGGTGGCAATCCCCGTTTTTCGCAAAGGAGTTCCTTGTGAGTGATGCTGCCCAATTACAAGTTGTCCCATTGCCGGACAAGTCGTCCAGTAAACCGAGGCGCAGGCTCGACCACTGGTCGCTTCGGGTTTCACCCATCCCGCACGACCATGGCGCCATCGTCTTAACCGGTCGCGTCTTTGGCCATCCCGAGGTTGCCAACGGAACCGAGATCGTCACCAGTCCAGTCTGGCTCATCGTATGCACCGAGACTGCCGATTTCGCTTACACGGACACCGCGGTTTACGAACTGAGCACGGCGCATCCCGATCTCATCGCTGCCCTCCTCAAGCCGGATTGATCCGCGTGTCCATTTTGTTGCGTTTCTGTTTTGAGTCGTCCCCGATGAATTCGGCCAGACGTGTCGTTTCCGCGGAGCGTTCCCGTTGCGCGCGCGCTCCACTCGTGGCGTTTACTCGTGAGGAGTTCGTATGTACCCACATTGTTAGGTTGAAGCGTACGCGTGTGGCAGATGCGTGGAGATGCCGGAGCTACAAAGGCTGCGCTTTTCACGGTTCTCGTTCTGGCAGGTTCCGTCCTTAAAGGTGCGCGTGCGCTTGCTTTTCCTTTTGGCTGATGGCGCGTGCTGGCACATCGGCAGTTCTCACTTCTTCCGCCTGAACCACGGCGCACTTCACTTTTGCAGTGGCAGTAACGCGCCGGCTAGTCCCCTGTGCCTCCCACAGGTCACCCCGGTTCAACTCCGGGCCGCCACTTCCTCCCTGAACCATGCCGCCGGTTGAGCTGCCTCCACGCGCGGCTCTCAGCTGGACCGTTGTTCATCTTTCCTGACTACAGTTCCGGCTACTGCGCGGTGTCAGCGCCGGACCGTATCTGGGTTCCCAGATCCACAGACGGAGTCGGAACACTGCTTTCTTCCGTTCCCTCACGCTGAGGAGCCTCTATGAATGTAGTGAACAATGCCGCTGTCGCACGCGCGACCACAGAACACGCGCGCCTGGAAAGTTGGCAATTGATTCGGGGACACCTGGTCGGGACCGTGTCGGGCATCCCGACCATGCCGATGGCGAGACGATCCACACCAGCGATGTCCTCACCGTTGTGAAACACCGGCACGTACGTAATCGCAATCGCGAGTACCAGCTGGGAAGTCCCGATCCGACCTGGGCGCGACTGCTCCAACTCATGCGCTCCAGCCCAGACGCGGCGCTCGAAATCGTTGCACTTCACGATTCGATACAGGCCCGCGCCGTGCGCAAACGCTAATTTGCCGGCTTCATTTACGCAATCACTTACTGATTGCGATCACGCTTGTCCGTGTTTTGTCACTCCGGTCTGGCGTCGCCGCTCCGCTGGACCGGGATCGCGGAGCGCACGCATCTGTTGCCAGTTCGGGGGTCTGGTGAAAACCCTGGATCAACGGTTCCGCAGCCGTTCTCGCCTGGCGATGCAGGCTATTTCTATCTGAACAAAGGAGTACGTCCCTGAACGCTTCCGTCGCTCTTCGCTGGCTTCACACCGAAGAAATTCTGCTTGGACGCAAACAGTTCAAAACGGGGGTTTCCCGCGCTGCGAGAAAACCCGCTCAGTCGGTGACTCCGCGCGCCGCCGGCATTCCAATTCCGCACCGCATCGCCTCTGGAGTTGCGGCATAAGGTTCGGGCTCGCGGGCACGCCTCAACGTGAAGAGCAAAAAGCTGTATGACGATGCCGGAAACGCCTGCCGCACTGTGGCTGCGGCATGTCCTCGATGACGAAGTTGAACCGTTATATCTGCGGATGCAACAGCGCGTTGCTGCTCCGAGTCTGTCCGGCTTGGTTCTGCAGCAGTCCGCACGTCCGTTCATCTTGCTGTTTGTGGGCCTGTACGCGGTCGCCTGGTTCCTGGTTGTTTACTGAACGGCGGCCGAGACCGCCGCTGCTCGCCGGGCCCATCCTTATATGTAGGTCGCGCTATACCCGTGCGGCCAGGCCGACCGGCTTGGTCGTGCTTCGAATGGGCGAGGGGGCAATCAGCGCCATTTTCGAGAGGCGGTGCTCGGTCCGCTGCCCGTCGAGACTCACCATCTTACCAGGCCCTGGACGCCGCCAGATTCCACTTTTTGTCCCGACCGGAGCTGCACCGTCACTCGATCCGTAGAGGAAAAGAATCCCGATTCCAGGTAAGATCAATTCCAGATCCTGCCAGGGCCAGACGTGCGTGCGGCGATCCGGCCCGCGGTACTTAAGATGGGATCGACCCACGCTAAGGATTAAAGCAAAATTCAAGTTAGTGTAAGAGATAGCCGCAATGTCCGAACCACGCCTTGGCGTCTTGTGGGGTCACCTGAAGCAGGGCAGTTTTCAGGGAGCGGAACAGTTTTCTGCGGGTGCGTGCGCCGATGCCGCGCAGAAGGGTTTTCACTTTGCTCCAGGCTGGTTCGATCGGGTTGTAGTCGGGCGAGTACGGCGGCAAATAGCGCAGTTCTGCGCCTACTCTCTGCACGGCTTCGGCCACGTCGGGGTTTTTGTGGGCCGCCCGGTTGTCCATCACGAC